>NZ_JAAGLR010000492.1 GCF_010548245.1 Streptomyces sp. SID11385 | reverse complement strand
CCCGCGCAGGACACCGCCGAGGCGGCCGGGAAGCTCCTCGCCGCGTTCCGCGACGGCGACGGGGCGCGGGCGCTCGCCGGGCTCGAAGCCGAGGCCCGGCGCCGGCCCTCCTTCGCGCGGCCGGAGGAGGCGGACACCCTGCCGTGGACGCGACTGGCCGAAGGTTCCGCCGGGGCACGCGTGTTGTGCGTGCCGACGGTCCTGGCGAGTTCGGGCCCGCACCTGATGGCCCGTTTCGCGGGAGGCTTCGCCGGAACACGGGACGTGCTGGCGCTGTCGCTGCCGGGCTTCCGCGCGGGCGAGCCGCTGCCCGCCTCGCTGACCGCGCTGGCGGAGACGACGGCGAGGGCCCTGCGCGAGGGCGCGGACGGCAAGCCCTTCGTGGTGGCCGGCTACTCCTCCGGTGGTGTCCTCGCGCACGAGGCGGTACGGCTGCTGGAGGCCGGCGGCCTCTTCCCCGAGGCGCTGGTGCTGCTCGACACCTATGTGCCGGACGACGCGGCGCTGCGCGAGGCGACCCCGGCGCTGCTCGCCGGGATGGCCGGGCGCATGGCGGACCTGGGGCCCGTCGACGAGGCCGCCTTCCAGGCGATGGGCCGGTACCTGGAGTTGCTGAAGGGCTGGCGGCCAGGCCCGGTGAAGACCCCGACGCTCATGATCCGGCCCCTGCTGCACCTGCCGGGTACCGCGGAGGGCACGGCGCCGAGGGCCTCGTGGTCGCAGCGCCACGACATGGCCGAGGTGTCCGGTGACCATTTCTCACTGATCGAGGACCACGCCCCGGCCGCCGCCGCGGCACTCGGCGACTGGCTCGCGTCCCGGGCCGAGAGGGAGCAGTCATGACGCGGACCGGGGCAAGGGAAGAGGGGGACATGAACGACCAGAGGGACGTCGTCATCGTGGGCGCGGGCCCGGTCGGGCTGGCCACGGCGTGCGCGCTGTGGCAACGCGGCGTGCGCGCACGGGTGCTGGAGGCGCAGGCGCTCCCGCAGAGCGGGTCCCGCGCGGTGCAGTTGCACGCGCCGACGCTGCGGGTCCTGCGGGAACTGGGCGTCCTCGACGAGGCGCACAAGCTGGGCCTGCGGATCGCCGCCAACGAGTACCACCTGGGCACGGGCCGCACCCTGCGCATCACTCTGGGCGCGCACAACGAGCCCCTGATGCTCCCGCAGCAGGACACCTGCACGCTGCTGGAGCGCCGCCTGGCGCAGCTCGGCGGGCGCGTCGAGCGCGGCATCGAGGTGACCGGGATCGACCCCGGCCCGACCGGGGTCACCCTGGCGATCCGGGGTGCGGAGGCGGCCGAGGGCGGCGAGGGGGACGAGGGCAGCGAGGGGACCGGAACGTTGCGGGCCGCCTGGGTGATCGCCGCCGACGGCGTGCGCAGCCGGGTGCGGGAACACCTCGGCATCGCCTTCGAGGGCGCCCCGGTGGCGGTCCATTTCCTGCTGGCGGAGGGGAAGATCGCCGGCCGGCCCGCCGACGACGCGGTGCACTACTTCATGGGCGCCGCGGGCTCCGTCGTCTTCGCGTCGATGCCGGGCGACCGCGTCCGTGTCTCGGCCGCGGTGGCGGCGGACCACCCGCTCACCGAGGAGGGCGTGCAGACGCTCCTCGACGCACGCGGCCCCGGCGGACTGCGGGTCACCTCGCTCGACATGGTCAACATGTTCAGCAGCCAGGAGCGGATCGCCGCCCGGCTTCGCGAGGGACGCGTGTTCCTCGTCGGTGACGCGGCGCACACCCACTCGCCCCTCGGCGGGCAGGGACTCAACCTGGGCATCCAGGACGCGCACAACCTCGCCTGGAAGCTCGCCGGGGTCCTCGCGGGGCGGCTCTCCGCCGAAGTGCTGGAGTCCTACGGGAGCGAACGCAGGCAGGCCGCCGAGCAGATCGTCCGCAACACCCACCAGTTCCTCCGCGTCTTCACTCTCGGCCCCGGCGCCGCGCACGTGCGCAACTCGCTGTGGTCCGGCATGGAATCGCTCGGACTGCTGCGCCGTTGGTTCGCCCCCCTGCTCTCGGGCTGGCGCGTGCGGTACGCAACGGGGGGCCCGGCCGGGCGCGGACTGCCCCACCCCGGTACGCGGTCCTCCCACTGGTTCGACAGTTCTCCGGCCGAGGACGTCCACCGCCTGGTGACCCTCGGCACCTCCGAGCACCGTCAGCGTGGACGGGCGCTCGCCGCCAAGTGGCCCGACGTCGTCGCCCACACCCACGTGGACCGGCGCGGGCGGGGCTTCGTCCTGCTGCGGCCCGACGGCTACGTCGCCGCCAGCGGCGCGACGTCCGCCGACTGGGAACGCCTGCGGCACCTGCTCGCCACTTACGCGGCATGACCCCGACCGCTTCGCGTCGGCCCTCACGGCCGGCGCCCATGCCGAGAAGGAGCACGGCGTGATGATGGAAGAAGACCTCGCCGCACTGCGCGCCCTCAAAGAGGCGGTGAGCGAGGGCCCCACCCCCGACGCCACCGAACGCCAGCACGCACGCGGGAAGCTGACCGCCCACGAGCGGATCTCCCTCCTCCTAGACAAGGACTCCTTCCAGGAGATCGAACCGCTGCGGCGCCACCGCGCCACGGGCTTCGGCCTGGAGAAGAAGCGCTATCCAGGCGACGGGGTGATCACCGGCTGGGGCACCGTCCACGGCCGCACCGTCTTCGTCTACGCGCACGACTTCCGGGTCTTCGGCGGCGCCCTGGGCGAGGCCCACGCCGCCAAGATCCACAAGCTCATGGACCTGGCCGCGGCCTCCGGGGCCCCGCTGGTCAGCCTCAACGACGGGGCCGGGGCCCGCATCCAGGAGGGCGTCACGGCCCTCGCCGGGTACGGCGGCATCTTCAGCCGCAACACCCGCAACTCGGGGGTGATCCCGCAGCTCAGCGTGATGCTCGGCCCGTGCGCCGGAGGGGCGGCGTACTCGCCGGCGCTCACCGACTTCGTCTTCATGGTCCGCGAGACGGCCCAGATGTTCATCACCGGTCCCGACGTGGTGGAGGCCGTGACCGGGGAATCGGTCACCATGAACGGCCTCGGCGGCGCCGATGTGCACGCCTCCGTCTCGGGGGTCGCGCAGTTCGCGTACGACGACGAGGAGACGTGCCTGGAGGAGGTGCGCTACCTCCTCTCGCTCCTCCCGGCGAACAACCGCGAGCTGCCCCCGGTGGAGCCCACCGCGGACCCGGCGGACCGCCGCAACGACGCCCTGCTCGACCTCGTGCCCGCGGACCCCAACCAGGCCTACGACATGCGCGCGGTCATCGAGGAGGTCGTCGACTCCGGCGACTACTTCGAGGTGCACACGGCGTGGGCGACGAACATCGTCTGCGCGCTGGCCCGGCTGGACGGGCACGTCGTCGGGATCGTCGCCAACCAGCCTTCGTCCAAGGCGGGCGTGCTCGACATCCACGCGAGCGAGAAGGCGGCCCGCTTCGTCTCCACCTGCGACTCCTTCAACATTCCGCTGGTCTCGCTCGTCGACGTGCCGGGCTTCCTGCCGGGCGTGGACCAGGAGCACGGCGGCATCATCCGGCACGGCGCGAAGCTGCTGTACGCCTACTGCAACGCGACGGTTCCGCGGGTGTCGCTGGTGGTGCGCAAGGCGTACGGCGGTGCCTACATCGTCATGGACTCGCGTTCCATCGGGACGGACGTGGCGCTGGCCTGGCCCTCCAACGAGATCGCGGTGATGGGCGCCGAGGGGGCCGCGAATGTCATCTTCCGCAGGGAGATCAACACGGCGGAGGACCCCGAGGCCGAGCGGCTGCGGAAGATCGAGGAGTACCGGAGCGAGCTGATGCACCCCTATTACGCGGCGGAACGCGGGCTCGTCGACGACGTCATCGATCCCCGGGACACCCGCCGCACCCTGATCCGCGCGCTGGACATGCTGCGCACGAAACACGCCGACCTGCCGTCGCGCAAGCACGGCAACGTCCCCGCGTGAGAGGGAGGAACGACGAGATGAGCACGATGAAGGTGATCCGGGGCAATCCGGCCCCGGAGGAACTGGCCGCTCTGGTGGCGGTCCTCCTCATGGCACGGCCGTCGCCGGAACCCGCGCCGGTACGGGAACAGCGCTACCCCTCGCCCCTGGACGTGCGCTGGAGCAGGGGCGGGCGTCGGTACCCCGCCGGGGCGGGCTCTTGGAGGTTCGCGTCGTGAGCACTGTCAGGAGACTGCGGAAGGTGCTCATCGCCAACCGCGGCGAGATAGCCGTGCGCGTGGCCCGCGCGTGCCGGGACGCGGGAATCACCAGCGTCGCCGTGTACGCCGAGCCTGACCGCGGGGCCCCGCACGTCCGCGCCGCCGATGAGGCGTACCTGCTGGGCGGGGACACCCCCGCCGACAGCTATCTGGACTTCGCGAAGGTGCTGCGTGCCGCGCGCGCCTCCGGCGCGGACGCGGTGCACCCCGGGTACGGCTTCCTCTCGGAGAACGCCGATTTCGCGCAAGCGGTCCTGGACGCCGGGCTGGTGTGGATCGGCCCTCCCCCGCGGGCGATCCGCGCCCTCGGGGACAAGGTCGCCGCCCGCCGCATCGCCCGGCGGGCACGGGCCCCGCTCGTCGCCGGTACCCCCGATCCGGTCTCCGGGGCCGAGGAGGCCGTGGCCTTCGCCGAGGAGCACGGACTGCCCATCGCCGTGAAAGCGGCCTTCGGCGGCGGCGGGAGAGGGCTCAAGGTCGCCTGGAAGATGGCGGAGATCCCCGAACTCTACGAGTCGGCCGTTCGCGAGGCGGTGTCCGCCTTCGGCCGCGGGGAGTGCTTCGTCGAGCGCTACCTGGACCGGCCGCGGCACGTGGAGACGCAGTGCCTGGCGGACCGGCACGGCAACGTGGTGGTGGTCTCCACCCGGGACTGCTCCCTTCAGCGGCGCCATCAGAAGCTGGTGGAGGAGGCCCCCGCGCCCTACCTGTCGCACGAGCAACTCGCCGAGCTGTACCGCGCCTCGAAAGCGATCCTGCGCGAAGCCGGGTACGAGGGGGCGGGGACCTGCGAGTTCCTGGTCGCACGGGACGGCACCATCTCCTTCCTGGAGGTCAACACGCGGCTCCAGGTCGAGCACCCGGTGACGGAGGAGGTGGCAGGCATCGACCTCGTGCGGGAGATGTTCCGTATCGCCGAGGGCGAGGAACTGGGGTACGACGACCCTCCGGGGCGGGGACACTCGTTCGAGTTCCGGATCAACGGCGAGGACCCCGGCCGGGGGTTCCTGCCTGCTCCCGGCACCATCACCGCCTTCGAGCCGCCCTCCGGCCCCGGTGTCCGGCTCGACTCGGGGGTGGAGACGGGCAGCGTGATCGGCCCCGCCTGGGACTCCCTGCTCGCGAAGCTCGTCGTGACGGGCCGCACCCGCCGGGAGGCGCTCCAGCGCGCGGCCCGCGCGCTCGCGGAGTTCCGCGTCGAGGGCATGGCGACCGCCCTGCCCTTCCATCGCGCGGTGGTCGAGGACCCCGCCTTCACACCCGAACTACTGGGCAGCGAAGGCCCGTTCGAGGTGCACACCCGCTGGATCGAGACCGAGTTCTCCGGCGGCATCGCCCCCTTCGCCCCGCCCGGCCGGGCGGAGGAGGAGAAGGCGGACGACCGCGAGACCCTCGTGGTGGAGGTGGACGGGAAGCGCCTGGAGGTCTCCCTGCCCTCCTCGTTCACCGTGCCGCAGGCACGGTCGGGTCCCGCGAACACGGCCAGGACCAAGCGGCGCGGACCTCAGCGGGCCGGGCAGGGCCTCGCGGGCGACACGCTCCTCTCCCCGATGCAGGGCACCGTGGTGAAGGTCGCGGTCGAGGAGGGCCAGGAGGTCGTGGAGGGGGAACTCGTCCTCGTTCTGGAGGCCATGAAGATGGAACAGCCCCTGCACGCGCACCGGACCGGCAGGATCAAGGCGCTGTCCGCGGCGGCCGGGGCGGCTCTCTCCTCGGGTGCGGCCATCTGCGAGATCGTGGACTGACCGCCCTGGCGGAGTATGGCGAAAGGCCACCGGACCTGGGTCCGGTGGCCTTTCGCCATACTCCGCGTCAGGAGAAGAAGCCGTACAGACGGCTCACCCTGCCGCCCTCCACCGCGATGAAGTCATAGCCCACGGCGAACGGCGCGCCGCCCCCTGCGGGGCCGACCTGCCAGGTGAAGCGCCCGAAGTCGTGGTGGGTGCTCACCTCGCCGGCCAGCGTGAAGACCCCGCCGGGGATCTGCCGCTGCGTCTCGGCGATGTACGCGTCGAGGGCCGCCCGGCCCGTGACGTGCGTGTTGGGGTCCGCGTACTCGGTGTCCTCCGTGAACAACTCGCCGATGACACGCCGGCGTTCCTCGGCGTCCGTGATGTTCCAGGTCTCGATGTACTTCTTGGCCACAGTGGTGACGTCGCTCACGCGCTGCTGCTCCTTGGATTTCGTAGGAAAGGGGTTACTTCGCGGAGGGAAGACCTCAACCGGCCGTCCGCGGCCGAATGGTCACCGGCAGTTCGGCGAGACTGCGGATCGCGAGCGCGCCGTTGGTCGCCGGGTCCGGCGTAACCAGCTCAATATCGTACGGGGCAAGGGCGTTGAGAACGACCTCAATCCCCAACTTGGCGATCGGAGCGGCGACGCAGAAGTGGATGCCGTGGCCGAAACCGATGTTCCTGACGCCGCTGCGCCGCGACAGGTCGAGCCGGTCCGCCTCCTCGTAGATCGCGGGGTCGCGGTTCGCCGCCCCGAGGAGCATGAAGACCTCCTCGCCCTCGCGCACCTGCACGCCGCCGACCTCGGTGTCCTGCAGGACCGTGCGGTTGATGAGCTGAACCGCCGAGTCGAAGCGCAGCAGCTCCTCGACCGACGCGGGGGCCTCCTCGGGGTGCGCGCCGTACCACTCGCGCTGGTCGGGGTGGCGCAGCAGGGCGAGGGCGGCGAGTCCCATGGCGGCCTGCGGGGCGCTGAAACCGGCCAGAAAAACATTCGCCACGGTGGTGAGCAGCTCGATCTCCGTGAGGTGTTCACCGTCCTGCTCGGCGAGCACTAGTTCGCTCATGAGGTCGTCGACGGGGTGCTCGCGACGCTTCTCGATCAGTTCGGTGGCCATTTCGACGTAGCCGTCCCGCGCCTTCATGCGGTTGGCGAGGGCCTCGGGGGCGAGGGTGTATGCGGGGTCGAGGCCCCGGCCCGCGTCGTTGGCGTACTCGATGCACTGCGCGAGGTAGGACTCGGGGACGCCGACAAGGATGTTGAGCACCCCCGCGCCGAACGGGCGGAAGAGGGTGGAGGTCAGGTCGACCTGCCCCTGCGCGGCGGAGATCTCCGCGGCCGCGGCGACGAGCTTCGCCGCCAGTTGCTCGGCGGGCCCCCGCAGCCGTTCCACGGCGCGCGGCGTGAAGGCCTTGTTGACGAGCGCGCGGATGCGGGTGTGGTCCGGCGGGTCCATGAACATCACGGCCGGCCGGAGGCCCTCGGGCGTCGGTATCAGCGTGTCCTGGTACCCGGCGCCCTCGCCGCGCCCCAGCTTCGGGTTGCGCAGCACCCCCATGACGTCCTTGTAGCCCAGCACGGCCACACCGGCGCCGGTGCGCACCACCGAGCCGTGCGTGGCGCGCAGTGCGCGGTAGGTGGCGTACGGGTCGGAGTGGAAGGCGGGGTCGAAGGGATTGTAGGGAAGAACCTCGGGCTGGTCCTCGGTGGCGGTGGTCGCGGTCGACTCGGTCATGGGATGGAGCTCCCTCTGTGATGGGGTGTCAGCCGATGTCGGTGACGGGTGTCAGCCGGTCTGGGACGGGTGTCAGCCGGCGTGTCCGGCCGGAACGAGTTCCACCGGCATGTCGAGGATCACGGTGTGCTTGTTGTTGGGCGCATAGACCACGGGGCCGGTCAGGCGTACCTCCGCGACGGTGTCCAGCAGCGCTTCGAGGAAGAGCCGGATCTCCAGCCGGGCGACCTCGTCGCCGAGGCAGAAGTGCCTGCCGGTGCCGAAGGAGAGGTGGGGGTTGTCGGCCCGCTCGATGTCGAAGACGTCCGCGTGGTCGAAGACGTCCTCGTCGCGGTTGGCCGAGGGCCACCAGAAGGTGACCTTGTCCCCCGCCGCGATGCGGTGTCCGCGCAGTTCCACGTCCCGGGTGGCGGTACGCCGGTTGTACGGGTTCGGCGGCACCCAGCGCAGGATCTCCTCCACGGCCCCCGGCAGCAGCGCGCGGTCCTTGCGCAACGCCTTCCACTGCTCGGGATGCTGGGCCAGGGCGAGCACGCCGCCGGCGATGGTGTTCCGGGGCTGCTCGAAACCGGTGATGAGGATGAGGGTGGCGTTGGCGTCGCGTTCCTGGTCCGTCATCGGGGGTTCGCCGTGCACCTCGTCGATGTCGCCGAGGGCGAGCACGCTGCCGAGGTCCTGGGCGGGCGCGGTCCGCTTGCGGTCCAGCAGTTCCTTGAAGTACCCGGACATGGCGTGGAAGACCTCGGCCGAGCCCGCGTCGGAGCCGCCCGTGAGCCGGTTGGTGAAGCCGAGATTGCGGCGGCCCCAGTCGGCGAGCAGGTCCCAGTCCTCGCGGGGCGCTCCCAGCAGCAGGGAGATGGCGCGCAGTGCGTACGGTTCGCTCAGGTCCTTCATGAAGTCGACCGGCTCGCCGGAGGCGAGGGCACCGCCCAGCAGTTCGGCGGCCATGTCGCGCAGCGGGGTGGCGAGCGCCCGGGCGACCTCCCCGGTGACCGCGGGCCGCAGCAGCCGGCGGATGAGGTCGTGGCGCGGGTTGTCCATCATGGCGAAGAGGACGCCCGCGTGGACGCCGACCGGCAGGTCGTCCAGGTGGGAGCCGCCACCGGCCCGCGGACCGCCGCCCTGGGCGGAGAAGTCCGGGGAGGCCGCGGCGGCCACGATGTCGGCGTGCTTGGTCAGCACCCAGAAGCCGTCGCCGTCCGGTGTGCTCGCCCCGGGGTGGAAGAGGACGGGCGCTTCGCGGCGGAGCCTCGCGAAGAGTTCGTACGGGACTCCGTCCACGTACCGGGACTGGTCGGAAAGGTCGAATCCCCCGAGGACGGAGGGGAGTTCGGCGTGCGTCATCGTGGTTCCTCTCGGGTGGGGCGACGCGCGTTCTTCAGTGCCGGACGAGCTGGTCGTCCGGGGCGGCCAGCCAGCGGCGGCTGATCGCGGCGTGATCGGCGCGGGGTTGCGCGCGAAGGCGCGCGAGGAGGCCCTCGACGCGGTGCCGGGCCTCCCGCACGTACACCGCGGCCAGTTCGGCGTGCTGCCAGGGCTGTTCGGGCGTGGTGCCGTCCTCGGCGCTCGCCCTGGCCAGGACGGCGACCGCGTTGAAGAGTTCGCCGAGGGCACGGCCGAGAAGCACCACGGTGTGTTCCCCCGCGTACAGGCGGGCGGGGTCGGGCTGATCGCGCACGAGGCCCTCGGCCAGCTCCCGGACCTGCCGCACCAAGGCGGCGAGGTGGTCGGCGTCCTCCCGCAGGAGGGGAGGGAAGCCGGAGGCCGGGGGGCGGCCCGCCGGTGTCGCGGGGGCGGGGGACGCAGGCGCGGTGGACACGGCCATCGTGTAGAACCGGTCGAGCACCATGCGGCCGAGCTGGTTGTCGAGCTGGAAGTCCACGTTGCCCGCGACGCGCAGGCCGCGGGCGTCGCGGAAGGCGCGTTCGACGGGGACGGGCGGCGCGCCGCGGCGCTTCTTGCTGGCGACCGTCTCGTACCCCTCGCCGCCGTGCAGCGAGACGGTACGGTCCACCATCCGCCAGGCGCCGCGCACCAGCAGGTTCTTCGTGAGGAACCGTTCGAGCCAGCGCGCCCCCAGGTCCTCGGTGAGCAGGCTCCAGCGGGCCGCGGTCTCCATGGCGTACACGTCGGCGAGCCCGGCCGTGACGATGCGCTGGATCTCGTCGTACTCGCCGAGCCGCCGGCCGTCGACGGCGCGCCGAGCGAGGAAGGCGCGCGACCAGTCCAGGCAGTTGCGGGCGATGGCCATCGCCGGGGCGCCGGTGAAGAGGATGCGCCCGAGCAACGCCACCAGGCCTACCAGCGGCGGCAGTTGGTCGCCATCCGGGTCCAGCAGGGCCTGTTCGGCGGGGACGAAGACGTCGTCGAGGGCCAGTGACGCGTTGGGGAGCCCGCGGCTGCCCATGAACTCGACCCGGGTGCGCACCGAGAAGCCGGGGGTGTGCGTGTCGAGGAAGAACGCGCCCACCTTGGGGCCGTCCGCCGTCTCCACGGTCGCGGAGACCCCGATCAGGTCCGCGACGGAGCCATTGCCCGTGAAGAGCTTCTCGCCGCGCAGCAGGTAACCGCCTTCGACGGGTACGGCGCTCAGGCTGGGGCGCGCGTTGTTCTGTCCCGAGCGGTCGGTGTCGGCGAAGCCGGACACCGTCCCCTCGGCGAGGCGCGCGCCGACGAAGTCGCGCAGCGGGCCCGGCGGGAGCGCGGGCAGCATGGCCGCCGCGCCGACACCGTTCTGGATCGCGATGACCTGCCCGGCGGTCACGGAATGGGCACACGCCTGGGCGATGACGCGGAAGGCGGTGTACGGGGAGAGGCCGCGCCCCCCGAACTCGGCCGGCACGACGAGCCGGAGGTAACCGCGCTCCTGCAAGTCGTCCAGCAGCCCGGACGGCAGGGAGCGGGTGTCGTCCACCTCCTCCGCGTCGACGCGCTCGACGAAGAACTTCTCGGTCTCGGAGACGAGTTGGTCGCCGAGGTTCCGTTCGGCCGGGTCGGGGCGCGGGAAGTCGAGCCACCTGGGCCAGTCGATCTCACCGGTGAGGATGTCGTCCAGAAAGGAGTGGGGGGTGTTTTCGGCGGATGGTGCGGCGGTCATCTGCGGCTTCTCTCTCGAACGGGCCACGCGCGGCAATCGAGAAGCTAGTGACGACGGCCCCCTACCGTGAACCCCAGTCCTTCGCGACCTGACCCCTAAACACCACTCCCGGTGAAACGAAAAGGGCCGGACACGTTCACACATGTCCGGCCCATGCGGCCGCGAGGCCGGGGGAAGGGGTTATTCCGTCGCCGCGGTCACCGGGACGCCCTTGGCAGCGGCGACCGGCACGCTCTTGGCGGCGGCCACCGGGGCGAGCCCCAGCCAGTGCGTCAGGTCGAGCAGTTCTGCGCGGTACAGCTCGTCCGGGTCCTGCACCTGTGGCCGCAGATGGCCGTAGATCTCCAGGGACACAAGGCCGTGCAGACGTCCCCACAGGCGCAGGGCGACGGCCACGGCGGCCGGTTGCAGGTCCGGGAAGGCGGCCCGGACGGTCGCCGCGAAGTCGGGATCGTAGTCCTCCCAGGCATAGCCGCTCTCGGCGTGCAGCCGCTGCGCCCACGGCCACGCCTCGACGACGACCCCGGTCAGGGCCGTGCAGGCCCGGTGCTCGGCATCGGCCGCGGGGCCCTGTTCGGGTACCTGGTACCCCGGCGCGGGATCGCCGTACACCAGGCGGAACTCGTGGGGATTGGCCACCGCCCAGTCCCGGTAGGCGTGGCCGTACGCCACCACCTTCGCCACCGGCCCCGGTGGAGCCGCCGCGACGGCGTCCTCCAGCGCCTGGGCGAGCGAGTTGTAGACATCGGCCACGAGGGCGGTGATGAGGTCGTCCCGGGTGTCGTAGTAGCTGTAGATGGCGCCGGCGGTCATCCCCATCTCACGGGCGATCGCGCGGAGGGAAACGGCCGCCTTGCCCTTCTCCGCCACATGCCTCAGCGCAATCGTCTTGATCTCTTGCGCAGCCTCTGCGCGAAGACGCTCTCGCCTGCTCGGTTTGGGGTCTGCCATGACCGCATTCTAACAATGTAGAGCCAGCTCTCACCTGAACAGTATCTGCTCGCCGTTCAACAAGTGAGCGCTGACCGGCGCATCTCCGCTGGTCAGCGGGCATGGCCCCCGGTCCGCCCGCAGAGCGCGAAGGCGTGCCGGAACTAGGGGTTGCCGCTAGGGGTGCCGCTCCCCCTACGGTCCCTTCCGACGCCGACAAGGCGTTCCACCCACGGGCGCCTCAGGGCCCGATCGCCGCCGGACCCACGGTCCGACGGGCCGCCCGCGAACTGACGTCCGCTCACCTTTCGTACCTGGCAGCGGCTTTGGGGAGCACACAAACTACACGGGGTTTGACAGCTAATCAGCGATGATAGACACTCCACCGTGTTCTAATTGAACGCCGTTCAGTCATTGCGTTCCTTCTCCGCTCCACGCGCCGGGCCCGCCTCCGGGACACCGGCCTCCTGTGACAGAAAGAAGTGCTGTCGTGGTTGATACCGTCCCCCGGCCCAGGCACCGGCCCGGGCTGATGCTGGCGCTGCTGGCCTTCGCGCAGTTCATCGTCGCGGTGGACTACAACGTCGTCTTCGTCGCGCTCCCCGACATCGGCAAGGCACTCGGCTTCAGCGCCCAGTCCCTCCAGTGGGTCGTGAGTGCCTACGCCGTCGCATTCGGCGGGCTGCTCCTCTTCGGGGGGCGGCTGGTGGACCGCATCGGCGGCCGTCGCATCTTCATCCTGGGCGCGATCGTCTTCGGCCTGTCCTGCCTCGTCGGCGGATTCGCCGACGACCCCGGCGTGCTGATCGCCGCGCGCGCGGTGCAGGGCGTGGGCGCCGCTCTCCTGTCCCCCGCCACGCTCATGCTCGTCAACACCCGCTTCGAGGAGGGCCCGCAGCGCAACCGCGCCCTGGCCGTCTGGGGTGCGTGCGGCAGTGGTGGTCTCGCCGCCGGGGCGCTGCTCGGCGGGCTGCTCACCAACGCGTGGGGCTGGGAGTGGGTGCTCTTCATCCTCGTGCCGCTCGCGCTCCTCGCGGCCGTCGCCGCCCCCTCGATCCTGCCCGCCGACGAGCGCTCCGCGAGCGATTCGACCTTCGACGTCCCCGGCGCCCTCCTCGCCACCGCGGGCTCCTCGCTCCTCGTGCTCGGCCTGGTCAGCGGCCCCGAAGCGGGCTGGGGCTCGCTGCGCGGGATCGGTTCGATCGTGGCCGGCGTGGTGCTGCTCGCGATTTTCGCCCTCGTCGAGTCCAAGTCCCGCGCGCCGCTGGCCCCGATGCGGCTCTTCCGCAACCGGAGCCTCGTGACGGCGATCCTCGTGATCCTCGTCTTCCAGAGCTCGCTGGCCGGCTCGTACTACCTCTTCACCAACTACATGCAGAGCGTGCTCGGTTACGACGCGCTGGAGGCCGGCCTCGCCTTCCTCCCGCTGACGATCATCTCGATGGTCTCCTCGCTGCGCCTCACGGGCGTACTGCTCGGCAAGTGGGGACCGCGCACGACGCTCTTCCTCGGCATGCTCATCAACGGCATCGGCATGATCATCCTGGCCGTGACCATGACCACCAGCGCCTCCTTCTGGCAGCTCCTCGCCGGGCTCGTCGTCTGGGGCATCGGTGGCGGTGTCACCTTCCCGGCCATGTTCATCTGCGCCGCCTCCGGGGTGGCTCCGAGCGAGGCCGGTATCGCCTCGGCCCTCGCCAACGCCTCGCAGCAGATCGGTGGCGCCGCGGGACTCGCCGTGCTGGTCGCGATCGCCAACGCGGGCCTGGACGTGGGTTCCGACGCCCACCCCGCCGTGTCCGCGGTCTCGGACGGCCTGCGCACCGCGACCTGGATCGCGGGTGTGGCCGCGGTGGTCGGCGGTCTGCTGGCCTTCACCCTGAAGAAGCCGGGTTCGGCCCCCGAGCCGCCCGCCCCGTCCGCCGGGAAGGCCGACGAGATCGGCGCGACCGCGCACTGAGCCCGCCCCCGAACGCGGGGCCGCGGCCGGGCATCCCCCGGTCCGGCCGCGGTCCCGCCCCTTCCTCTTCTCTTCCTGCCGCGGCGTCCGTGCCGCGCCCGCCCCCCGTGGAGGTCGGACATGCCCGACAGCGAGGACGTCCGGCAACCGTGGACGCGCCGGTTCGTCGACGTACCGGCCGGCGCTCCCCAACTGGTCTGCTTCCCGCACGCGGGCGGCGCGGCCCCCTTCTTCCGGCCCCTGGCCCTGGCGCTGGCCCCGCACGTGGAACTCGTGGCCGTCCAGTATCCCGGGCGGCACGACCGCTACCAGGAGTCCCCGCTCGACAGCGTGCCCGCGCTCGCCGAGGGCGCGTTCGCGGCGCTGGCGCACGAGCTGCGGAAGGCGCCCTTCAGCTTCTTCGGGCACAGCCTGGGGGCGGCCGTGGCCTTCGAAGTGGCCCTCAGGTACGGGCGATCGGCTCTCGAAGGCCCGTACCGGCTGATCGCCTCCGCGCGCAAGGCACCCTCCACGCCGAGCAATGGAGGCGTCCACCTGCGCGACGACGCCGGGCTGCTGAGCGAGCTGAGCCGGCTCGGCGGCACCTCCGCGGCGCTGCTCGCCGATCCGGAGGTGCGGGCTCTGGTGCTCCCCCCGCTGCGCGCCGACTACCGGGCCGCGGAGCTGTATCTGGCGGGCTCTCCGCAGGCGCGCCTCTCCTGCCCCGTCACGGTGTTCGCGGGAGAGGACGACCCGGTCGTTCCCCCCGCCGAACTGGGTCACTGGGCGGCGCACACCACGGCGGAGACGGAGACGCGCGTCTTCCCGGGCGGGCACTTCTACCTGATGGACGACGTGGACGCCGTCGCCGAGACCCTCCTGAAGCTCTTGTGACGCACGCGCCGCGGCGGCCCTCCGCCGCGCCGCCCGGCGCGACGGTCAGTAGGTCGACAGCGGCGTCTCCCGGCGGGCCTTCTCGATGTCCTGGAAAGCAGCGACGAGATCCGCCCGGCCGCGGATGCCGAACTTGCGGTAGATGCGCGTCAGGTGCTGTTCCACGGTGCTCACGGTGACGAAGAGCCCGGAGGCGATCTGCCGGTTGCTCCGCCCCCCGGCGGCGAGCTGGGCGACCCGCATCTCCGCGTCACTGAGCACCTCCGCGGCGCGCAGGAGCGACGTGGTCCGGCCCGGGGTATGGCCCTCTCCCTCGTCGTCGGGGTGCCGGGGGACGGGCGCGGGCAGCCGTACTCCCCGCCTCTCCGCCATGAGCGCGGCACGCCGCATGGTCTGCCGGCCCGTGGCGTGGTGCCCCTGGTCCTGCCGGTCCCGGCCGAGATCGTGCAGGACGAACGCCAGCTCGACGGGTGCTTCGCACTTCTGCAGGTGCTCGGAAGCGCACACGAGCCGCTTGTTCCGCTTCTCCCGCGCGCCCGCCGCGGCCAGGACGCGCAGCGCCTCGGCGTGCTGGCGGGGGTACTCGGGGCCGCACTGCCGCAGTTGGTCGCGGAGCAGCACGAGCGCCTGGCGCCGGTCGCCGAGGCGTACGAGGGCCTCGGCGGCGTACGTGCGCCAGGGCAGCACACCGCAGTGGTCGATCCCCAGCCTGCCCGCCAGTTCCCCGGCGGCGAGGAAGTCTTCGAGCGCGGTGGGAACGAGGCCCCGCGCCAAGTGGTGGGCGCCTCTGGCGAGCAGCAGGCGCACGCCGCCCGGCGTCTCGAACACCCGGCGCGGGAGGAGGGCGTTGGCCTCGTCCGTCCAGGCGCTGGAGTGCCCGGTCAGGGTGTGGCAACGCAGCAGCACGGCGAGGGGGAGGACCAGGGTGATGCCCCAGTGCTTGGCGGGCAGCAGCGTCACCGCGCGCTCCACCTCCTCCTCCGCGGCGCAGGGCTCCCCCTGCCTCAGGAGGATGTCGGCGCGCAGCGCCTGGAAGAGCGCCTGCCAGACGGTGAGCGAGGAGCGCTCGGCCTGGGCGATCAGTTCCTCGGCCCTCGCGCGCGCCTCGGTGAGCCGTTCCGCGTGGATCAGGGTCCGCAGCGAGACGAGCATGAGGAGCGCGTTGCTGCCGGAGAGCGGATAGTGCGCGAAGGTCTGCTGCGCCTCGCGCACCTGCGCCGGGTCCGGGGCCCCGGTGAACTGGGCACGCATCAGCTCCGCCGCCCGGTTCTCGGCCCACGTGTGGGGCACGACTCCGCACGTTCCCGCCTCGGAGGCGAGCGGACCGGACGTCCGCTCGACCGTACGGCCGGGGTACATGGTTTTCAACCAGCCGCTCAGGCAGCGCAGTTGCGCGGAGGCGGCCAGGTCCTGCGTGTCCGGCTCCGCCTTCGCCGCGCGGTCCAGTACCTCGGCCGCCTCGTCGGGATGACCGAACCACAGCAGCGCCTCGACGAGCGAGGTGGTGTACCGGCCGGCGAGGTGCCCCAGCCGGGACTGCTCGACGAGCCAGTCGACGCGGCGCGAGGCGGCGTAGGGCTGGCGTCGCCAGGTCGCGCGCACGATCAACGCGGTGGTGACCGCCCGCCCCCGCTCGTCGCGGTCGTGGTGGAGCGCCGTGCGCAGGCAGTCGAGAGCGAAGTCGGTGTCGCCGTCGGCGGCGAGCGTCTGCTCCGCCGCCTCTCGTAGCACCGGGATCGCGCAGTCGGAGGGCGCGCGGTCCGCGCGCAGGAGGTAGCGGGCCACCGTGGTCGCCGGGTAGCCGTGCTTGAAGAGGACATTGGCCGTGTTGACGTGGAGATCGGAGCGCTGGGCCGACGTCATCCCGCCGAGCACCGCGCTGTTCGCCTCCGGGTGCGGCAGCAGCCCGTTCAGGAGCATGCCGGTTCCGTACAGGACGCGCGTCGCGTGGGCCGCGGCGTCCACGGTGAGCCCGGTCAGCTCGGCGAGCACCGAGGGGGACGGCGCGCCTTCGAGTACGGCCAGTTGCTCCGCCACGCGGCGGACTTCCGGGTCGCAGCGGTAGATGCAGCTCACGAGGGCCTGCCGGTAACCGTCCCCCACGCGCAGGCGCGGGGCGCGCGTCGTCAGCGCCTCGCGGTTGTCCTCGACGAGCCCAAGGAGGAGCGCCGGGTTGCCGCCCGAGGTGCGGTAGGCGTCGGCCACCAGCTCCTCCGCCGCCGCGGGGCCCAGGTACGCGGCGAGAACGTCCTCCGTGTCGGGGAGCGACAGCGGATCCAGGCCGAGGTGGCGCACGGGCGGGCCGGCCGGCCATTCGGCCCGGGAGAAGGTGGCGAGCCGCTCGGGGGTCGAGGACTCGTTGACGATCACGAGGAGCGGGTGCGAGGGCAGCCTGCGCACGACGTAGGACAGGCACCGCAGCGAGGCCGTGTCCGCGTAGTGCACGTCGTCCAGGCCGATCACGACCGGCGAGGGTGCCTGGCGAAGGACGCGGAGCAGGTGCAGGCACATCTTGTGGAAGAGCTCGGGGGTCACCTCCGCCTCCCGCGCCGCTCCGGCCGGCGCGTCGGAGGGGAACGGGAGCGCCTCCGGCAGCTCGGCCGGGGCAATGGTCCCGCCCGGTGTTCCCGGCGGGAGCGGGTCCCCCTGGAGGAGGTGCGCCAGCAGCCCGAACGGGAGGCCCTGCTCGTCGCGCGAGGCCGTGGCCCCGAGGAACAAGCCGCCCCGGTTGCGGACACTTTCGGCGAAGTCGTGCAGCAACTGTGTCTTGCCGCATCCCACGGGCCCGTGAATGCGGGCGACCGCGTTCCTGCCTTTCTCCGCGGACGCGTACAGGTCGTGGAGTTGGGACAACAGCCGCGTACGCCCCGGTAGCCTGTAGACCCCCCCGTCCGGGGTACCGCCGTCCTGTCGGTTTGCGACCAGGTCAATAGCAGCCATTCCCGTTCCTCTCCCCCTGAAGACGGCGTCACAGCAGCGCGGAAGTCCCCCTCCACGACGGCACGATTGAAATACTGGTGCGTCTGCCTTGTCAACGGCGATCGGCGCGCCCCGCGTGCCGACACTGCCACACAGGAAGAAATTACTGGCGATACCACCCAGGGGCGGGAACCCTGGACGCAGTGAACTGCATCACACATCCGCCCTGGAAATACCCTATCAAAGCCGCCGACGGCAAATCATTAAGATCTGGTAAAATCGCGAGGAAATAATCAGCCGCGCAGCCGTTATCCGCGACACGGAAGAAAGTGGACTCGCGGGCTCCTCTTCCGCCGGAAGGCGTACCCGAGCGGGCGACCAGGCTCGACGAGACCACGACACGCGGGTCGGGGCAAGAGGGTCTTCGCCAGCCGAGGGACATACCCGTGGAGGCACCCGCAACGACGGGGCGACATGGGCGACATGTCATGTGAACGCGCCGGTTTCACGCTGCGGTCACCGAAGAGATGCCGACTCCGCCCGACGGGTGACAGTCGCCGACGCCCACGGCCCCGTCCCCGCCCCCACGTGCTCGATCGGGCCCGGCGGGCGCGGGCCGACCGGAGTCCGGCCCGCCCGGTCCGCGGTCCCGCGCCGGCCGACCCGACCGCGAAATGGGGAATGCGGGGGCGCCTCGTCGTGCGCACCGGCCACACGGAGAAAGCCCGGCGGTCTTTCCGCGTACGCATTCCCTTCTCCGCCGCTTCACCCCGGCACATCCCGCCTCCCCGCCGGGAAGCGCAGAAAAGACACCCCGCGTTGGCGCCGCCTGTGCGGAGATGTTTCATCGCGAATCTTCCTTTCCCCCTCCTTTCTCTATTTCCTTACCGACCACACGGAGAAAATGTCCGGGAATTCTGATTTACACGACGCTTCGGAATCGCTCTCGCCTTTTATTGCCGCAGGAAAATCCACCTCATCCGCTCGACGAGAATTCCTCCCGCCTCTCGCGCATCATTCCCCGTCGCGCACGATCTCCCGGCCACCCCCACAGCAGGTCTACATCGCCGAGGGAAAGCGGACATCGCGGCGTCCCGTTTCCCGCTCGGGACGGCGACCGTCCCTTGTGGGCTTTATCCGGTCTCCCCGCACCGCGCGCCCGCGGAACGACCGCCTCATTCCCCGAGGAACCGGTGCAGGTCCATACCTGCAGGGAGTGGACGCGCACGGACCGGCCTTGTCGCAAGCCGTCCGTCGCGGCTCCTGACCAGCACCGGGGGCCGCCGCCGGAGCGGGTCGGCCGCGTAAGCGCGCATATGCTTCCCGCATCGCCGACGCACAGGAAACGTTCTCGGGTCGCGGTTCGTGACCGTTGCGGAACACACCGTCGCGCACATCCCGCCAAGGATCGCGCCCGACCGTCCGGTCGAGGTCCGGACCCGCGAAGGAGGCGGTTGCCCAATAGCGTCGGTGTTCCCCCCTCGGCGTCGGCATTCCGCCGAGTTCGCGCACCTCCGAACTGTCGTTCCCCTCTCGCACACAAGCCCGCCCTCGACTCCGCCGCGTCGGCAAACACCGGTCTTCGCCCGGGCGGGGGACGCCCGCTCAGGGGCCAGGAGAAGAATTACCTTCACGCCACGACGGCGCCCCCGGAAACCGGGGCATCCTTCCCTCGCGCATCCGGACTCGTCGGTTACAGCACCGTGAATGGGGATTTCCCTGCGCGAGACGCCTGGACCGAAGACGCGGAACCGGTCTCCGGCCAGGTTGGCGCCGTCGCACGGTTGACATCCGGGTGTCCGTGCGCACACGGAGGACGTTTGCGGCCGCACCGCGCGGCGCGGAAGGGTACGTGCCCGACTGCGGGTGAGCACCGGCGGGAAGAGATCCACATCGGACACGTGCGCGAATATTTTCTCGCACGCCTCGCCGGTTGTGAAGACGGTGTGAGATCCTGCTCCCGGCTCGGCCGGGGCGCATGTGCCCCGCAAGCCCTGGGCACCCGAACGCCCTGGGGATGCAGTCCGTGGCCCCTGCGTTTTCGCAGGTCAGCCCCCGTAGCTCGGTGGATGGAGCAGGCGCCTTCTAAGCACTCCTGCTATCAGCCGCCGCCCCGCGCGAGCCCGCATGACCACCGCGCGACTTCGCCAACGCGTCGGCACTGCGGCTGCTGGCTTGAGCGGAAGCGGCTCGCTCGTCACCACGATCAGGCCGCACTCCTCCTCAGCAGGCCGGTTCGACCTTGATCAGCACGTTCCGGCCCCCGGCGACGCGCTCTAAGGTCGAGGACTCAGCACCTCGTGGCGGTGGGGGCGGCCCATCACCCTGGAGGGCGGTAAGTCGTATGGATACGGGGCGGCCAGCGCGCGATGGGGATGCAGACGGGGCGACTTCGGCGTGGGTCGTCATGGCTCAAGGACACCGGGTGACCTCCACGCGAGCGGAACGGCGAAACCGGCGATCCCCAAGGCCATGAGCACATGGAGACGCCGACCTCGCCCGCCCCCTGGAAGGCGAGCACGGAGCCGAGTAGGCGTAGGCATCACCCCGACATGGAATGGGAGAACGCATGTTGCCCCCACAGACCGACGGCAAGCAGCTCGCCGAGTTCAGCCCTGCATACATTCGCGCTGCGTGGAGCGGAACCGGGAGCGTGGAGGACGGCTCGAAGGCACTGGGGTTCTCGCGGGCGAAAGGGTACGACCTGATACGCCGCGGGGAATTCCCCTGCCGCGTCCTCCGCGTCGGACGTACCGCACGTGTAGTCACCGCGTCCCTGCTCCGCGTTCTCGAGAGTGGTGAGCCGGAGTACAACGGTGGCGGCAGCGGGACCCTCTCACCACGGTAGGCAGCTACACGCGGACGTCCGGCCGGCAGGCTCCGGCCGGACGTCCGCGTGTCACTCGCGCTGTCACACAGCTATCACCAACCGCGCGATCCTTGATGGAGAAATCAGACACAAGCAGACATTAATCCCCGGGAGGAGACGCGTTGGACGTGGTTGGACTCCCCTTACAACCTGTGCCACGTGGTACCGAGGGCCGGTCCGAGGACGAGGACGGGCGCATGTTCTGGCCCGTCAAGGCGGTATTGCAGGGGGTTCGGTGATATCTCGCTCACCCGGCCGACCCTCTCATCTCTCACGGGAAGTGGCGGCGCCGGGTGGCGCTTGCGTACCGCTGCGAGAGGAACGATCGACCGGGCCGTCCGCTCACGGCTCACGCTTCCCGGCCGGTGCTCCCAGCCCCGGATCTCCTCGCCGCCGGTGTCCCCGCGGAGAGCGTCCCCCGTGTCTCCGGGGGTAGTCGGTGGACAGGGTGAGGTCTTCCCAGGTGGCGAGGTCCCTCTCGACGGCTTCGCGACCGGCCCGTACCAGGCGCAGGGCGTCGGAGCCGAGGACGAGGTGGGCGGGAGGGCTGGGTTCGTCGAGGATGCGCAGAAGGGCGGCGGCGGCCTTGGCCGGGTTTCCGGGCTGCCGGCCGCTGGCGCCGCGCCGTGCGGCGCGGATGGGCTCGAACAGCTCGTCGTAGTCGGGTACGGATCGTGGCGTACGGACCATGGAGCGGCCCGCCCAGTCGGTGCGGAAGGAGCCCGGCTCGATGGCCGTGACGTGGATGCCGAAACCGGCGACTTCCTTGCCGACGGCTTCCAGGATGCCTTCGAGGGCGTACTTGCTTCCGCAGTAGGCGGAGACGCCGGGGAAGGAGGCGAGTCCGCCCATGGAGGTGACCGCCAGGATGTGCCCGCGCCTGCGGGTCCGCATGGAGGGCAGGACGGCCTGGACGGTGGCGGCGGCGCCGAAGACGTTGACGTCGAACTGGGCGCGCAGCGCTGCCAGGGGCGTCTCCTCGAAGGGGCCTTCCAACCCGTATCCGGCGTTCGCGACCAGCACGTCGATCGGCCCCACGCGCCGCTCCACCTCACCGACCACGGCGAAGACCGCCGCGTCGTCGGTGACGTCCAGCAGGCGCGCGTGGGCGCGCTCGGGATGCAGCGCGGTGAACGCCTCCGCGTCGGTGGCCGTGCGGACGGTGCCGACGACCGTGTGGCCCGCGTCCAGGGCGGCGGTGGCGAAAGCGCGGCCCAGGCCGCTGCTGACGCCCGTGATCAGAACGATCCGGGTGGGGGCGGTCAAGTCTGGTTCTCCTGGTACGGGGCGAGGTGTCCGGCGGATGTGCCCGTCCGCGGTCGCCCGCGGCCCGGCCACGTCCACGTCACCGCTTCTTGGCCCGGCGGCTTCCCGCGGCCGGCTCGGCTGATCGTTCACCCTGCGCTCCTTCTCATCTCGCTGCTTCTCATCACGCTGCTTCTCATCTCGCTGCGCCGGTCACCAGCGTGGGCGGCTCGGAGGAGGAGAGCCAGGGCGAGCCGTGCCTGGGTACGGCGAACCCAGGCACGTGGGGAGGGCGCGGCTTAGCCTGAAAAAGTGACCAGCAACGATCTCGGCGATTTCCTGCGCGCCCACCGCGCCCGCCTGCGCCCCGACGACGTCGGGCTCGCCTCCTACGGCGCGCGCCGGGTCGCGGGGCTGCGGCGGGAGGAGGTCGCCGTCCTGGCCGGGATGAACAGCGACTACTACGCCCGCCTCGAACAAGGCCGCGAGCGCAGCCCCTCCCCGCAGATCCTGGAGTCCCTCAGCGGTGCGCTGCGGATGGACGACCCGGCGCGGGAGCATCTGTACCGGCTGGCCGGCACCGCGCCGGACGGCGAGCGGGCGCAACCGCGGGAAACGGTCAGTACCGCGCTGCGGCAGCTGCTGGACGGATACCCGTCAGCCGCGGCGTTCGTGCTGAATCCGGCGACGGACTTCCTGGCGTCGAACGCGCTGGCCGACGCCCTGTTCTCGGCGTTCGCCAAGAGGGACAACATGGCGCGCATGACGTTCCTCGATCCGGCCGCCCGGGCATTCTTCACCCGGTGGGGACGGGCAGCGGAGGCGGTCGTGGCCGGACTGCGCCACGCCACGGGCTTCGACCCGCATTACCGGCGTCTGCGTGATGTCGTCGATTCCCTGACGGAGGAGAGCGAGGAGTTCGCCGTCCTGTGGTCCTCGCACACCGTCCACGGCAAGACGCGGGACCGCAAGGAAGTCGTCCACCCCGACGTCGGCCCCCTCGACCTCACCTACCAGACCTTCGACGTCCGGGGAGCTCCGGGCCAGCAGCTGGTGATCTACCACGCCGCACCGGGCAGTCCCAGCGCCCAAGCGCTCGCCCTGCTCGGCAGCCTGCACGCCACCCGGCACCGGACATCTTCTCCGGAGCGGTAGCACGGCCGGGCGCCGTTCGGCCGCGGCGCTCCCGCCTTGGCGGTCAGAGGGTCGTGCGCCTGCAAGCCCAGGCTGCGGACCGGCAACGCACCGATCCGCAGCACCGGACGTCCCCTCGCGCCTCACAGGCGATCAGCTGCCGGTGGCCGACTGCCGCACCTCGTCCAGGGCCGGCCGCACCTCGTCTCCGTCGAGGAAGTGCGTCGTCCGGCCCGGCAGAGTGGGGAGGTAGGCCCAGTGCGTCACGCTGTCCTCGCTCTCGTCGCTGTCCGGGGAGGAGGCGTAGCGGATCACCTGGTCGGAGTCGACGAAACAGTTCCGGGCCACTACCGCACCGTCCTCGTCCCGGTGTTCGTTCGTGTAGTACATGGTCCTGACCAGCCAGAACTCCTCGCCCAGTGCCGCGCCGGGATCGCTGTCCCCGGCTGGATGGCGCCCTGTGACGGCTACTGCGACCGGGATTCCGTGCCGCGGCAGTCCCTCGCGGACGTCGACCCAGGTCACGGTGGTGGTGAAAGATGCCATTCTCGCCCTCGCGCGATCGTCTCGGCCCCCGCCGTGGCAGGGCTGCATGTCCGAACAGCGCCTGAGGAGACGCTCCACGGCTCGTCGTGGTGGTCAGACCGCACTGTTCGAGGTGGAGCTTTCCGCACATGGTGCGATGCCGCAGTTCTGGTTTGCCCTTCTGCGGGAACGTCGCCCCGCCCAGCGCACGGCCTGCGGGCCCAGGGGCTCCGGCGAACTCCTCGGCGGGCTCAGGGAGTGAGGACGGTGCGCGTGAACGGGCCGCCGTGTGCGGCGGCGTAGGTGACGGCCTCGTTGACGGCGTCGAGGGGGAAGGGACGTACCCGTTCGGGGGCCAGGTCGAGGGCGCCGGAGGCGATGAGGCGGATGAGGCCGAGGTTCGCTTCGCGCGGGTACATCCACTGGCCCCGTACGGTCACCGAGTTGCGCATGAGCCAGGGGTAGGGAAGCGCGAGTGCGGCGCCATCGAGCATACCGACGCCGCCCATCAGGACGACGCGGCCGAACTCGCGGACGGTCATGGCCGCCGCCCGCACCGCCGAGGTGGGGGCGGCGGGCGGGAGCAGGTCGATCACCATGTCGACGGGCCCCTCGGCGGCCTCGGACATGGCCTTCCGGTCGGTGTCCTCGTCCCCGGACAGGACGACCGGGCGCACGCGCGGCCCGAACCTGCCGGTGAGGAGATCGAGCGCGGCCCTGTTGCGGCCCGGCGCGATCACGCGGCCGGCTCCCATCGCGAGTGCCACGGCGACCGCGGCGCTGCCGAGGTTGCCGGTCGCGCCACTGACCAGCAGGGTCTCGCCTGCTTCGAGGCCACCCGCTTTCAGCCCGCCGTAGGCGATGACGTACACGGTGAGCGCGGCCCATCGTGCCGGGTCGTCCTCGGCCCGTGCGGGCAGGGGGTGAACGTTCTCGGTGGGGACGCGCATGCGTGCCGCAAACGCTCCGTCGTGCAGGTGCCGGGCGAGTCTGGCGCCTCCCTCGCCGCGCGAACTCCAGCCCAGCAGCGTGATGTCGGGGGTCAAAGCGTCGTCCCGGGAACGAACCGTCGAGTCGCACCACACCAGGTCCCCGGCCCGCAGGCGCGTCGCGTCCCGGCCGGCGTGGACGACGCGCCCCACGCCGCCCGGACCCGGGATCACGGGGAGTTCGAGCGGGTAGTTCCGCCGACCGCTGAAGACCTCCTCGGCGTAGGGCGCGACGAGGGTGGCGAGGACCTCGACCACCACTTCACCGCCGCCCGCCCGGGGGTCGGGTACCTCGTGCACGGCGAGAGGGGCGCCGAATCGGGTCAGAACTGCTGCGCGCATGTGCGGATCTCCTTGATCGTCCGCTGTCCAGGCTAGGAAGGTCAGGGGTATGCGCCAAGCGATGATCTGGCATATGTGGTATGCGTATGGGGCATGGACGTTTCCAGCGCGGCGCTGCGTGTGCTGCAACAGGTCGCCGAATCGGGCAGCTTCACCGCGGCCGCCTCTCGGCTCGGTTACACCCAGTCCGCCATTTCCCGGCAGGCGGCGGCCCTTGAGCGAAGCGCGGGCACCGTGCTCTTCGAGCGCCGCCCCGACGGGGTCCGGCTCACCGCCGCCGGCCTGACGCTGCTGCGGCACGCCCGCGCCATCCTCGCTTCCGTCGAGGCCGCCGAGCGCGAACTCACCGATGCCGCCGAGCAGAAGGAGTCGGTACGGCTGGGGTTGTTCCCCAGCGCCGGGGCCGTGGTCCTGCCGGGCGTGCTCACCCGGCTCGCGGTCATCCGCCCGCACCTCGTGGTCACGACGCGAGAGGGCACCACGCCGGGGCTGCTCCGGGCGCTGCGGGCCGGTTCGATCGACGTCGCGGTGCTCACCTCCCGCCCGCCGCACCGGCCCTTCGACGGCGAAGCACCCCGCCTCCGCGTCGAAACGATCGAGGACACCGAACTCCTCGTCGGCGTACCGGCCACGGGCGCGTTCGCCGGCCGCACCGAGGTGCACGTCGACGAACTCGTCGACGCGTCGTGGATCGCCTCCACCTCGTCGGACGACGAACCGCTTCTCGGCGTCTGGCCCGGGCTGCCCGGGCGGCCCCGCGTCGTCCACACCACCAATGACTGGCTGGCCAAACTCCGGCTCGTCTCCGAGGGCTTCGGCGTTACCACCGTCCCCGACCGGATGCGAACGCTGCTGCCGCCCGGCGTGAGCCTGCTTCCCGTCCACGGAGCTCCGCGCGAGGTCCGCAGGATCGTCGTGGCGCGGCTTCCCGGGCGGCCGACCGCGGGAATCACCGCGGTCGTCCGGGCGATCGCGTCGGCCGTGTGAGTCACCACCACGGCAGTCAAGTCGCGGCTTCGCTGTGGACGGGCCCCCGTCCACAGCGAAGCCGATCCGGTCGCCTTCAGGCACTGTGGCGTGTGCCAAGCAGGCGAGCCCACCTCGTAGGCCCCTCGCCCGCGAGATCCGTTCCCACGCCGTGGCCGCGCGGCCGAGGACTTCGGTGGGCGAGCCGTCCGCGCCTCCGCTCCGTCCGGTCGTGAGGGAGGCGCGGTCCCCGTCACCAGCTGGCGTTGTCGCCCGCGAGGTGCCAGAGGCGGTCGGCGCTCGGGTAGGAGGTGTCGAGGTGGAGGGTGTTCCAGCTGCCGTCGTTGTAACGGTTGAGGGTCATGGCGAGGTCGGTGTCGACCTTGGGCTGCCAGATCCACCAGCGGGAGTTGTTGTCGCCCTCGGGACGCAGGACCCAGCGCTGGAGGTCGGAGCCGTCACACGTCCGTACGACGATCGTGGTGCCGCGGGTGGGCTTCGCGTCGGCCGGCTGGAGGCACTTGTTGGCCGCCCGGTTCTTGAGGGTCAGCGTGTAGCGGCCGTTCTCCCACTGACCGCCGACCTCGTCCCACGCCTCGGTCTTGTGCTTCCACGCCGGGTCGCGGAGGGAGACGGCGGTAGCGCCCTCCGCCGTGGAATCGCCGTACAGCGCGAGGCGGCTTCCGTCGGTCCGGTTGATCAGGTCCTGGCCGGTGCGGTCGGCCGCCGAGGCGCTTCCCGCGCCGAAGGTGGCGAGGACGGCGACCGCGGCTGCGGTCGCGGTGAGGGCACGGTGGGGGCGGAACGTGGGCATCGTTCTCCTTCGATGGCGGTACTTCGGCAATCACGGCGTACGGCGCCGGCCGGAGACGGCCAGAACGAACCCGGTCGTTCCTGCCGGCGCCACCCGCCCAGCCTGAGGGCCGCGACCGGCGCCCCACGCGAGGCCGACGAGCCGCAGACCGGCCCCCCGTCACCTTTCGCCCGCCCTTCCGTCACCCCGCAACCCAAGTGAGCACGGAGGGGAATCGTTTCGGCGGGCAGGCTCCGCTCACGCGCAAAGGAGGAAGGAGAAGCACGGCCGGGTTCGCACGGGCGGGTGACCCGCACGGCACCCCAGGTCACCCCTGAGGGCGAACGGAGACGGAGCGGGTGCGCGGGCGGTCGGCCGGCCCGCGACCGGTGCGGGTCGCCTCCGCCGGCGGCCACCGGTACACGCCGGAGGAGACGACCGGTCGAGACGGAGGAGACGACCGGCCGAGGCGGAGGCGAGCGGTGCCGGGGCAAGGCCGCCGCGCCGCGGAATCCGCCGCTGCCGGACCTCGGCTTCGCCGCACGCATCGAGGAGCTGACGGCTGCCCGCTGATTCGTCGGCACGGGCGGTGGCGACCCACGGAGAGGCTTTGGCCCCGTGCGGCCATACGGGGCCAGAACCACGCCCCGGACAGGACGCCCTCCGGTGGTCATCCACGCCCCCGATGCCTTCGCGTATCGGGCAGATTACGGGAGCGACACGGGGGCAGGGTTCCGGGCTCGACCGCGCCCTTCACTCCACCGGGGCGGTGTGCCCCTCGATGTCCTGGGCGAGCGAGGGCCAGGGTCGCGGCGCACTTCGAGAAGCGTGGCGGGCGGCTGCCCGAGTGGGTGTTCGCCGCCGTTGGCGCGTACACGGGCGTAGCCATCAACCAGGAGGCCGGGACGGCGGGTTCGCTCGCCGGCGTTCACCTCGTCCCGGCCTGATTCCAGGGTGCGCCGTGCTTCCGGCCCCGCCCGAGGGGTCAGCCCATGGGGAACAGGCCCAGGGCCACCAGGAGAAGGCTGAGGGCGCCGAGCCAGGGCGCGGGCTGTGCGTACGTCAGGTCGGCGTGCGAGGTGTTGGTGCGGGCCATGGCTTTCTCCGGTGGTCGTGGTGCCGGCCGCGAGCAGTCCGCGCCCGCGTGGGGCGGGAGGGTTACGCGGTGGGGCCGATCCGGTGTGTGACGGCCCGGGCCCAGAGGTCGCCGGCCGTTTGCGGGCCGCCGTCCTGGCGTTTTCCGGGGACGGGCGCGTCGAGGTCGTCCGCCCGCCAGGGTGGCGTGTCCAGGAGGACGCCTTGCATGTCCGGCGACTTCCCGCTTGCTGTCGGGCGAGTGGACGAGGACGCCGTCGGCGGAGGAGTCGCCATTCATGACGGAGTCCCAGGCCGGTCGTGCCTCCGGCGCGGCGCCCGCGATGACGACGAGTCCGGCCCCGAGCACGGCTGCGGTCCCCCGCTTCGACGTGTTCCCCGCAGTGGGCCGGGGCCGTGCCCTCGGAGAACCTGCCGGTGTTCGCGCGTACCGTGCGACGAACCCTGCCATTGCACCCGTTTCCCGCACTTCAAGGTGCTTCTTCATATCCCGTCCCGGTATGCGACGGAAAGCCCCGTCACTCTCCAGAGTGATGTCGTCCCGCGCTCCTGCTCGCCCGCGGGCAGGAGAGGACGACGAGGAGCGGCCACAGGGCCTGCGCGAAGGTCAGGGCGCGTTCGACGACGCCGGGCGCCCAGCCCCGCAGGAGGGTCAGCAGGAGCAGGAGTGCCCCGGCGGCCATGGTCGCGGTCGCTACCGCGGTGACGTGCGGGCGCAGGCCCCACGGGGCGTGCGGGGCGTGGCGCTCGGCGGCGAGGACCGGCCATACGGCGAGGAGGACGAAGCCGGTGGTGGCGACGGTGCCGTGGCCGAGGTCGCCGCCCCGCAGCGGTGCGGGGACGAGGGTCAGGCCCATCGCGGCCAGTCCGCCGCCGGCGAGGGCGGCGCGGCCCGGGAGCGCGGCGGGTCGCAGGCCGCAGGCGGTCACGACGTAGCAACTGCCCAGGGTGAGGAGGGCGGCGGTCATCAGCCAGTAGCCGGGGGCGCCGTGGGACGCGAGGACGCTGATGGTCCGGACGGCCGGGTCGTAGCCGGGCCCCTGGAGGACCTGCGCGATCGCCCACGCGCCGACGAGCACGACCGGGGCGCAGCAGGCGGAGAGCAGGGCCCACCAGGGAATGTGTCGCATCGAAGCACCATAAAGGAGACCTTTCGCGGCGGCGGCCGGCCACGGCGGGCGGGGTGCCCGTCGTGGCCGGCCGAGCGCGCGAGGGTGCTCAGGTGCCGCAGCGCAGGGTGGCCTCCGCCCAGTCGGCGTGGTCGAGCGCGTTGCCGTCGCCCGCGTCGCCGACGTGCAGGGTGAGCCGGTCGGCGCCGCTCACGTCGGCCTCGACGGGGACGGGCGCGTCGGCGCCGGTGAGCTTGTGGCCTTCGTAGACCTTCTTGCCGTCCGCCAGGACCTCGAAGATCACGCTGCCGTTGTCCCCCGTCTCGTCGTCGATGCCGGTGGTGGCCGTGAAGGTGGTGCAGGCCTTGCCGAGGTACACCTCGACGGTGGATTCGGCGTGCACGCCGAGGCCCTTGGCGTAGGGGGTGCCGCCGAGGGTGAGGGGGCCACCGTCGCCCGCGCGGTCCTCGCCGTTGCTCGCGTCCTTCTCGACGGGGCCCCAGGCGTTGTCCGTCCTGAGGAGGGCGAGGTCGGAGACGGCCGTGGTGCCGGTGGGCGCGGGCGGGGTGGCGAACACTTCGGCCGAGGCGCGGGCGCTGACGCGGGCGCCGCCCGTGGAGCCGGCCGTCACGGTCGCGACGATCAGCCGGCTCCCGTTCTCCTCGTCCTCTCCGCGGACGAGACGGACCTCGGTGCTCGCGTCCCCGCCCGCCGGTACGTCGCCGAGCCGCGGCACCGCGGGGTCGGCGCTCCACCCGGCGGGCAGGCCGAGCGAGGCGGTGGCGTCCTTCAGCGGCCGGTCGCAGGGGTTGTGGACGGTGAGCTTCGCCGTCGTGGACTCCCCGGGCGGCACGGAGGTGCCCGCCGGGTCGAGGCGCGCCTCGGGTGCGCACACGACGGGCCCCTGGGGTGCCCCGCCGCGTGCCTCGGTGGTGGTGAGGGGCCGCAGCCGCAGGCTGTACGCGTACTCCTTCGACGCGCTCACCTGGTACTTCGGCATGACGGTGTGGAAGGTTTCGCTGACGCCGCTCACCGCGTGGTCCAGGTGCAACGTGTTGCCCTGGGGGCTGCGCCGGAGGGCGAAGGGGTAGGCGGCGCGGTCGATGTCCTCGTACGGGGTGACTCCGGCGGAGAAGTTCTCGCCGTCGCCGGAGACGAGCACGCCGTCCCTGCCGTCCGAGAGGGCGGCCCAGCGCACCTCCTCGTGGTTGCCGTAGTCCTGGGGCCGCAGGTAGCCGGAGAACTGCTCGTCCACGCCGGTGTGGTAGACGCCGGTGGGCGCACCGTCCTCGCGGTCGTCGTAGTTCTCCTCGGGGCCACGCCCGTACCAGCTGAACTGGTCGTATTGCTGCGGGAGTTGCAGGGTGAGGCCGATGCGGGGCAGGTACGGGACGGAGCGGGCGGCCCCTTCGGCCCTGGCGCGGTGGTCGACGCGCAGTTCGCCGTTGCCGGTGACGGTGTAGCGCAGGGTCTGGGCGAAGGAGGAGCCCTTGACGCCGGGGGCCGCGACGGTGCTGCGGACGGTCACCACGACGGCTCCGTCCTCCTCGCCCACGTCGACGGCCTGGGGTGTGGTGCGCAGGCGGTCGAGCCCGGCGTCCCGCCAGGCGCCGTCCTCGGAGTTGGTCTCGTTGCTGAGGGGCGCGCGCCAGGCGTCGAGTCGCGGTCCACGGGTGAGGAGTTCCTTGCCCGCGGCCTTCATCGAGGTGAGGTCGCCGCTCTTGCGGTCGAAGGTGTACGAGAAGCCGTCGCCGGTCGCGGTGACGCGGTCGCCGGTCGTCACGGCGCGGACCGCGCCCGGGGCCTGCGCCTTTACCACGCCCGCCAGTTGGTGGCCGCCGACGTCGAACTGCTCGACGGCGACGGTGTGTCCGGCGGGTGCCCAGTCGGTCCTGGTCTTCTGCACGGCCCGTACGGTCAGCTGCCGGTCCGCGTCCTTCGGGTTGGCCGGGGGTGCGGGGAGCTGGAGTCGGGTCTCGGCGCCGGGGGGGACGGCGAGGGCGCGGGTGCCCTTGGCGAGGGTGCGGGCGCCCTCGGTCAGGGACCACTGGAGGGCGAGGTCGTCGGTGCCGGTGAAGGCGCGCTCGCTGCGCACCGTGATGCCGCCGGGGACGGTCTCGCCCTGTGCGTCCTTGGTCTGCGACAGGCGCAGCGGGGCCTGCACTGCGGCGAGCGCGCGGGTCTCGGGCTGGAGGGTGCGGTCGGTGCCGACGAGTCCGTCGACGCCGCCGATCCCGGAGCCGTAGGTCTCGTAGGTGCCCTTCGTGGTGAACTTGTCGAAGTCCAGGGCGAGTAAGGCCTCGCGCGCGGGGTCGGCGGCCAACTGGGCCGGGCTGAGGGCCTTGTGGTAGACGCGGACCTGGTCGATGGTGCCGTGGGCCATGCGCGTGTTGATGTTCTCCTGGCCCGACTCGGCGTTGCGGCCGATGTTGACCGGCTGCGCGGAGTAGGCGACGGTGCCCGCGTAGTCTTCGGTGGCGACCTGCTTGCCGTCGATCAGCAGGGTGACGGTCTTGCCGTCGAAGGTGCCGGAGGCGCGGTGCCAGTTCCCGTACCAGTCGCCGGGCACGGGCGCCGTGGCGCTGTGCGGCTTGCCGTCCGTGCCCTGGACGGCGAATTCCAGGGTGTTCTTGTCCTTCATGCGCAGGGCGTAGGAGTGTTCGCCCTTCGCCACGATGGTGAAGTCCCCCGTCCAGTCGTCCGGCCGGACCCAGGAGTCCGCGGTGAGGGCGCCGGAGACCGCGTCGAGCTTCGCGTCCCGGTAGACCTCGACGAAGTCGTCGAGCCCGGAGAGCTTGAGGGCCTTGCCCTTGTGCCCGGTGACCTGTTCGGGCTTTCCGGTGAGGTAGGTGAGGATGTCGTTGCCGGAGGAGTCGGGGGTGGTGACGAGGGGTTGCCTGAGGTTCTGTTCGGCCCAGTCCCAGATGAACCCGCCCTGGACTTCGGGGTATTTGCGGACGACGTCCCAGAACTCGCGGAAGTTGCCGAGGGAGTTGCCCTGCGCGTGGGCGTACTCGCCCATCACGATCGGCTTCTCCGTGGTCTTCGCCTTGTCCTCCAGGCTGTCGGGCGAGGGGTAGCGCGGCCCCCAGATGTCGGCGTAGGGCGCGTCGCCGTCAGGGGTGTTGGACTGGTGGTAGAGCGGCCGTCCGGGGTCGTTCTTCTTGAGGTAGTCGGCCATGGTGTAGTGCGCCTTGCCGAGGCCCGCCTCGTTGCCGGTGTCCCACATCAGCACGCTGGGGTGGTTCTTGTCCCGCTCGTACAGGCCGGTGGCCCGGTCCTGGAAGGCCTTCTGCCATTCGGGCTTGTCGGCGAGGCAGTTGTCGGGGCAGTTGTCGTGGTGGTGGGTCTCGATGTCGACCTCGTCCGCGATCCACAGACCCTCGGTGTCGGCGCGGTCGTAGAAGTAGAGGTCGGAGGGGTAGTGCGAGGTGCGCACGGCGTTCAGGTTGAGGCTCTTCATCAACGCGACGTCTGACGCGGTGCGTGCGTGGGTGGCGTGTCTGCCGGTGTCGGGGTCGGTCTCCGCCCGGTTGACGCCGCGCACGAGGATGCGTTCGCCGTTGACGAGGAGTTTCTTGTCCTTGACCTCGATCCGGCGGAAGCCGACGGGCTGGCTCGTGGTGTGGGTGACACGGCCCTTGGCGTCGGTGAGCGAGACGACGAGGGTGTAGAGGTTCGGTGTCTCGTCGGTCCACTTGGCCGGGTTGCTCACCCGCGCCTTGAGCGTGGCCCTCGCCGCGCCGTCCCTCGCCGCGCCGTCCGCCGGTGCGACGGGCTCGGACACGGCGGTCACCTTGCGGCCGTGCGGGTCGTAGAGCGCGCCGGTGACCTTGCCGGGCGCCGTTCCGGCCGCCGGAGCGGTGACATCGATGTCAGCGCTGAGGGTGGCATCGCGGTACTTCGCGTCGAGGCCCGTGCGGATCGTGACGTCCTGGACGTGCGTGGCGGGGGTCGAGTAGAGGTGCACCGAGCGGAAGATGCCGGCGAACCGCCATTGGTCGTAGTCCTCCAGGTGGGAGCCGGAGCCCCAGCGGTGGACCTGGACGGCGAGGGTGTTGCGGCCGGGGTGCAGGTAGCGCGAGATGTCGTACTCGGCGGGTGTGTAGCCGCCCTGGTCGTAGCCGACGTAGTGGCCGTTGACCCAGGTCAGGTTGCCGCTGGTGACGCCCTCGAAGCGGAGGAAGGTCTCGCGGTCCCGCCAGTCCTTCGGCAGGTCGAAGGTACGGACGTACGCGCCGGTCGGGTTGACGTCGTGCGGGACCTTCGGCGGGTCGTCAGGGTACATCTCCGTGGGGATGTTGCGGAAGACCGGGTGGTCGAGGCCGTCGGTCTGCCACGTGTGCGGGACGCTGACGTCGCGCCAGCCGGACCCGTTCGTGTCGTAGCCCTCCGTGTAGAAGTTCTTCGGCACGTCCTCGGGACGGTCGGACATGTGGATCTTCCAGTCGCCGTCGAGCGACTTGGTCCAGGGGCTCTTCCCGCTCCCCCTGCGCGCCGCCGCCGCGTCGGCGTAGGGCGTGAGGTCGGCGTGCGGGGCCTCCTGGCCCACCTCGGTGATCTCCGGGTTCTCCAGGAGCTGGTACACATCGGCCGGCGGTGGTGCGGGTGGTGCCGGATCGGCCGCCGTCGCGGGCAGCGACACGGCGCTCAGCGCCGCGGTCACCGCCAGCACGGCGAGTCCTCGGAACATGCGGCGGTGCGGCATGACGGGCTCACCTCTCGCGTGGCTGCGGCTCCACTCACAGAACCGCACAGGAAACGCTCAGGAAAGAACTTTCTCGAACGTAATCCACCACACCCCGCGTCGCCTAGCGTCCGGACGGCATCAATCCCCTCGGCTCGGCGCTTCTTGGCCACGACGCAACGGGCGGGCGGGTGAGGAGAGTTGGACCTCCTCACCCACCCGCCCCTCAGCGCCGCCAGTCCCCCTCAGCCGTCCCGCGAGGTCACCACTTCCTCGTCCGGTGCCGCGGAGGTCTCCGGTACGGGGAGCGGGGCGACCACACCGATCCGGCCGCCGAGGGCACGGTGGGGGGCGCGGGCGGGTGGCCGCGGGGGCGTCGGTTCATGCCGGGGACGGGCCCCCGACCACACGCGGGCGACTCCGCTCAGGGCCTTCATGGTGCGTACTCCTTCCGGTCGGTGCGCACGCCGGTCCACCGGGCGTCGGCTGGTGGGGCCGGCGGTGCGCGGCTGGGGCAGGGGGCGTCAGTCCGTCAGGTCCAGGGCCGCTCCGACGATGCTGTCCGCGTCGATGCCGTGGTAGCGGTAGACCTCGTCCAGGGCGCCGGACTGGCCGAATCGGGTCACGCCGAGGGTGCTGAGCGGCACGCGGTGGATGTTCGCGAGGAAGGCGAGCGTGTGCGGGTGCCCGTCGAGCACGGTGACGAGCGGGGTCGCGCGGGAGGCGGGGAAGACCTGGTCGAGCACCCAGCTCTCGGCCTGCCCGTGCCCCGAGCGCGCGTCGAGGGCGCGGAAGAGCAGGCCCGGGCTCGTGACGCACACGACGTCCGCGCCGACACCCTGCGCGGCGAGCCGGTCGGCGGCCTGGAGCGCCTCGGGGACCAGGGCGCCCATCACGGCGAGCGTCACGCGCGGGTGCTCGGCACGCCGCAGCGCGTACGCGCCGGCGACGGCCTGGCGGCGGCGCCGCTCGCGGGCGGCGGGATCGGTGGGCACGTCGGCGAGCGACTGGTCGACGGGCCGGGTCGACAGGCGCAGGTACACCGAGCCGCCGTCCGGCGCGGTGAGCCGCGCGAGCGCGGCGAGCAGCACCCACTCCGTGTCGAGCGCGAAGGCGGGCTCCCAGGTCGTACAGCCCGGCTGTTCGATGCCGAGCGAGGGCGTCGTGATCGACTGGTGGGCCCCGCCCTCGGGGGCGAGGGTGACCCCCGAGGGCGTACCGACGAGGATCGAGCGCCCTCCCGCGTACATGCCGAACGACCATGGTTCCAGCGCTCGTTGCACGAACGGGTCGTAGAGGACGCCGATGGGGAGCAGCGGTTCGCCCCAGCGGCTCCAGGTCGCGCCCAGCTCGCCGAGCAGGCCGACGAGGTTCGTCTCGGCGATGCCCAGTTCGATGTGCTGCCCGGTGGGCTTCTCGCGCCAGTGCAGCAGCGTCTCGGCGTCGTCGCCGAACCAGTCGACGCGTTCCTGCGGCGCCCACACGCCCACCTTGTTGACCCAGCCGCCGAGGTTGGTGCTGGAGCTGACGTCGGGGCTGACGGTGACGACGCGACGGGCCGTCTCGGGAGCGGCGCGCGTGAGGTCGAGGAGGACGCGGCCGAGCGCGGCCTGCGTCGTCGCGGTCCCATTCGGCGTGCGGCCGATGTCGGCGGGGACGGGGACGGGCGGCGGTACGGGCACGGGCTCCCTGCGCAGCCGCTCCCCCGCCTCGGCGCACAGCCGCGCGGCGGGCGAGCCGGCCGGCAGCGGCTCCCAGGGCCGTTGCGGGTCCGCGCCCACGCGGGCTGCCAGCGTGGTGAGTTGGGCGTCGGTGAGGAGCGAGGAGTGGTTCTGGGGGTGGCCCTGGCTGGAGAGACCGTAGCCCTTGATCGTGTACGCGAAGATCACGGTGGGCCGCTCGTCGTCGACCGCGCCGAGCGTCGCGTCGAGCGCGGGGAGGTCGTGGCCGCCGAGGTTGCGCAGCGCCCGGCCCACGCCCGCGTCGTCGAGCGCGGCGAGGAGCGCGGCGATCGCGGGAGCGTCGGGGCCTTCGCCGGGCAGCAGTTCGCGGACCTCGGCATCGGTACGGCGCAGCAGTCGCTGGTACTCGGCGTTGGGCATCGCGTCGAGCCGGCAGCGCAGCGCGGAACCGCCCGGCCTCGCGAACAACTCCTCCAGTTCCGTGCCGTACTTGAGGGTGAGCACCTGCCAGCCCGCCGAGGCGAACATCCCCTGGAGCCGGTCGGCGGCGATGCCGGGCACGACGCGGTCGAGGGACTGGCGGTTGAGGTCGACGATCCACACGAGTTCGCCGAGGCCGGCGGTCTGCGGGTCGAGGACGGCCTCCCACACGGCGCCCTCGTCGAGTTCGGCGTCGCCGAGCAGCGCGTACTGCCTGCCGCGTGGCGTGCCGGGCTCGCCTGATGCGTAACGGCGGGCGAGCGCACCCCAGATGGTCGCTGTCGCGCCGATCCCGACGGACCCCGTCGAGTAGTCCACGGGGTCGGGGTCCTTGGAGCGGCTGGGGTAGCTCTGGAGGCCGCCGAAGGCGCGCAGGGTCGGCAGGTACGCGGCGTCGAGGCGGCCGAGGAGGTGGTTGACCGCGTGCAGGGCGGGCGAGGCGTGCGGCTTGACCGAGACGCGGTCCTCGGGGCGCAGGTGGCGGAACCACAGTGCCGTCATGATCGAGGCGAGCGAGGCGCAGGAGGCCTGGTGGCCACCGACCTTGAGGCCGCTCGGGTTGGGCCGTACCCGGTTGGCGTGGTGCACGATCGCACTCGACAGCCACAGCACGCGGTCCTCGATCGCGCGCAGGGCCTCGAAGTCCCCGTGCGCGCGGGCGGGCTCGGGCGGGTGGACCGGGGCCTGGGGCGTGGTGGCCCCGACCTGGGCGGTGGTCATGGGAACAGACCTCCTCGCGACCGCCGCGCGGGGCGGCGGGCCGGGGTTGTCGGGTGGGAAGGGAGATGAAGGGTGACGCGGCGCGGGAAAGGGGGCGGCGGGTGCCGCGGGGTGAGCGGCGGATGCCTGGAGGGTGCGGCTCCGCGGGCGGTGCGACCGGGGGACGGGCCTGTCACGTGGTGGCCGTCGGCCCGGCGCTCACGAGCACACCACCCGCTCCGAATGTGCGCAAGAACCGGCGTGATAACAGTGCGGACTGCTCAGGATTTCCTGGTCGGCGCCCGGGAAGGTGCGCATCATGCTCAAGTGCGCGGGGTTCGACCCCGCCGGTGACCGGCGGGATGCCGAGGAGGGTGGCCCTTCTCGGGGGCGGAGAGCGTCGGGCGAGCCGACGCCAACCGGCGGCATCACGCCAAGTGGCGGAAAAAGAGGGGGGACAGGGCATCGATATGCCTGATAACATCAATGCGCCGCATGAGATAGGTGTCGCGCGAAACAGGTGAAGAGCTGCCCCGAGGGGAGGGCCGTCGTGACGGGTGTCAGTACGTCCGGCGTGCGCCGCGTGGCGGCAGTGTCGATCGTCGAGCAGGTGACGAAGGAGATCCGGCGCTCGATCCTCGCCGGCGACCTGCGCCCGGGCCAGGAGTTCTCCCTTCGCGAGATCGCCGGCCGGCTCGGTGTCAGCATCATTCCCGTCCGCGAGGCGCTGCGCCAGCTGGAGGGGCAGGGGCTCGTCATCACGGCGCGTGGCAAGAGCGCCGTCGTCGCCCCGCTCAGCCATGAGGACCTCGCCGCCATCTACCGCCTGCGCCGCCGCATCGAGCCCGAACTCGTGGGCAGCGCCTGCGTCCTGCTCACCCGCCACGACCACGCCCGGCTCACCGGCCACCTCGCCCTCTTCGGCGAGCAGGCGCTCGGGCTCGACGAGATCTACGCGGCGCACCACGAGTTCCACCTCGATCTCCTGCGGCCCGCCGCGACCCACTGGGACCTGCGCATCCTCGGCATGCTGTGGCACGCGGCCGAGCGGTACATCCGCCTCGCCTTCGGCGGCCGCGACGACAATCCGGACGAGCCGCGCCGCCGCGAACTGGCGCACGCGGACCTCCTCGAAGCCGTCATGACCCGCGATCCGGTCCGCGCGGCACAGGCCGTCATGCACCACCTCGACGTCAACGAGGAGATCGCCCAGCAGGGCATAGCCCCCATCGCGGACTGACCCCCGCCCGCGGGAAACCCCAGCTCACGGCGGGTAGGGCACGGGCCTCCGAGCGGCGTGGGCGACCGTACCGCCCGTCAGTTCGCGTCCCGCCCGGGCTCTTCCGGCAGCACCCGGACATTGCGAGGACGTAAAAGAAGTCGCTCCGGAGGGTTTCTGTTATCACATATCACCGCTACGGTGTTCCGCATCGCAGGCGCCTGCCGCGGCAGTGGCCCTTGCCGCGGTCCAGCGCATGTCAGCGCACAATTCCAGGGAGATCCCGCCATGGCAGCGAGCCCCAAATTCGCCCACGTCGTCTTCCAGACGTCCCAGCCGCAGGAGATGCGGGACTGGTACTGCACCGTTCTGGACGGCCACGTCGTCTACTCGGACGAGGCGCTGTCCTTCATCACCTTCGACGAGGAGCACCACCGGGTCGCCCTCCTGCACCCCCCGACGCCCGAGCCCTTCCAGCGCAAGACCCCTGACACGGCCGCGATGCACCACGTCGCGTACACCTTCGACAACCTGGACGACCTCCTCGACCGGTACGTCAAGCTCCGCGACAACGGCGTACTGCCCGCCGTGTGCATCGCGCACGGCGTGACGACGTCCCTGTACTACCGCGACCCCGACGGCAACCTCGTCGAGATGCAGATCGACCGCTTCGCCGAGCCAGACGACGCCACCGCCTACATGCGCGGCCCCGAGTACGCGGGCGACTCCGTCGGCCCCTCCTTCGATCCGGAGAAGCTGCTCGCCGACCGCCGGGCCGGCGCCTCCACCGAGGAACTCTCCGACCGTTCCTGGGCCTTGGCGCAGGAACTGCCCGACCCCATGGGCCAGCTCATGCACGGCGGCAACTGAGCGGGCGGCCGGACGATGCCCACCCGGAGCGAAGCCGTGGACAAGCGGCTGCCGGCGGGTTCCTACGCGATGGGGCTGACCCCCTTCACCCGTACGGGCGCACTCGACGAGGGCGCCCTGCGCGACCACGTCGCGTGGCTGGCCCGCGAGGGGGTCGGCTTCTGGCCCGCCAGCCCCGCGACGGAGGAAGGCGTGCAGATGAGCGACGCCGAGATCCTGCGCACCGTGGAACTCGTGCGCGAGACGGGCACCGCGGGGCCCGTCGTCGCGAGCAACCGCGAGTACCCGACCGCGCGCGACAACCTCCGCTTCATCCGCGAGGCGTACGCACGCGGCGCGGACGCGGTCCAGCTCCACCCCCCGACCCTCGGGCACTCCTTCGCCCCCGACGCCACGATGCTGCGGAGCTTCTACGCCGACGTCCTGTCGGCGACCGCGGTGCCCGTGGTGCTCTCCAGCAATTTCATGACCGGCTTCGAGGTGCCGGGAGAGGTCCTGGAGGCGCAGGTACGCGAATACCCGCACGTCATCGGGGTCTTCACGCACCACCCCGACCAGCACCGGGTGGCCGCCCTCACCCAGCGGCTCGTCCCGCACACCACGGTGCTGACGATAACCCAGAAGGCGGTCTTCGCACACTTGGTGGGCGCGCGTGCCGAGCTGGACAACCTCCAGAACATCGCGCCCCGGCTGTGCCGGGGGCTGCACGACGCGCTGACCGGGGGCGAGGGGGCACAGGTCGCCGCGCTGTACGGCGAGGTGACCCGGCTGTGGAGCGGGACCTCCGGTTTCGTGGCGGAGCACGGCCTGCCGCGCGTCGTCGTCTACAAGGCGATCCTGCGCGCTCTCGGGCACCCCGGGGGCCACCCCCGCAAGCCCTATCCCGCCCTCGGCGACGACGAGACGAAGGCGGTCGCCGCCCTGGCCGACTCCCTCGGCCTGCGCGAGAGCGAGGGCCTCACCTGAGGAGGCCGCGCCGTCCGTCCCGGCGGCGCGGTGGCAGGAACCGAGCGAGGAGTACTCGATGGACCCGCGACGAAGCGGCGTGGCACCACGGTTGTTCCGCGACATGATGGCGGGCGTCTGCGCCCCGGTCACCGTGGTGACCACGACGGACCACAACGGCAAGCCCTCGGGAGCCACGGTGAGTTCGCTCGCCTCGCTCTCCATGGAACCCCCCTTGATCACCGTCGCCTTCGCCCGCGGCTCGCGGGTCCTGGCGCAGATCCTCGCCGCGCGCCGCTTCGGCGTGAACCTCCTCGGCCACGCCCAGGCGGAGCTGGCGACACTCTTCGCCTCGCGCGAGGCGGACCGCTTCGGCCGCTGCGAGTGGCACACCGAGGACGGGCTGCCACGCCTGAACGGAGCGGCCGGCTGGCTCGCCTGCGAACTGCACGAAGCGGTGGAGGGCGGCGACCACCTGCTCCTGCTGGGGCACGTCGTCGGCGCGAGCCGCGCCGAACTCCCGCCGCTCGTCTACGCGCACCGTACGTTCGGCACCCACTCCCGGTACGAGGAACGCCGCCGCCCCGCGATCACCGACGCCCTGGCCGCGCTGGCCCGCTGAGCCGCCCCGACCGCCGAGCGGCCCGACCACCGAGCCGGCCCGGCTCCGTACCGACATCGCGAACCGCGCGGCGGTCCGCCGAGCGGGTGTGCCCCGCGCGGGCACCCGCCACGATCCACTGTTCCAGGAATGCTTGAGAAAGAAGGCACTATGGCATCCGCCACCACCGAGGCGCCCGCCACCGGGATCATCCCCACCATCGAGGAAATGGTCGCCCGGGTAAGGGAGTTGCACCCGATCCTGGAGAAGAACGCCGCGCAGGGCGAAGAGGACCGCCGGGTCGTGGAGGAGAGCATCGAGGTGCTCACCGAAGCGGGCGCCTTCAAGATCGGCCAGCCCCGGCGCTACGGCGGCTACGAGCTTCCGATGCGCGCGCAGATCGAGGTGTCGGCGGCCGTCGCCGAGGCGGACGGCGGCACCTCCTGGGTCGTGGCGCTGTGCAACCAGTGCGCCTGGATGGCCGGGCTCTTCCCCGAGCGCGCGCAGGACGACGTGTGGAAGCGGACGCCGGGCGCGCGGGTCTCCGGTGTGCTGACGCCGAGCGCGGAGACGGTGAAGGCCGAGGGCGGCTACCGGGTCACCGGGCGCTGGTACTACAACTCCGGTTCCTGGCACGCGGACTGGGCGGTGCTCGGGATGCCGCTCGTCGACGAGAACGGTGAGGCGCTCGATCACGGGCTCGCCCTCATCCCGCGCAGCGAACTCGACTTCGAGGAGAGCTGGTTCGTCGCGGGGATGCGCTCCTCTGGCTCCAACTGCCTCATCGCCAGGGACGTCTTCGTCCCCGAGTACCGGGTCATCTCGGCGCCCAGGGCGTGGCAGGGCGAGGTCGGCACCGAGCACACCGAGGAGTCGCTCTACCGCAGCGCCTTCACGCCCTCGCTCGCCATCGGCATCTCCGCGCCGCAGATCGGCATGGCGCGCAAGGTGTTCGACATCGTGACCGGCAAGGCGGCGACCAAGCCGCTCACGTACACCTTCTACGCGACGCAGTCCGAGTCCCCGGTCTTCCGTCGGCAGATCGCCAAGGCCGCGATGCTCATCGAGACCGCCGAACTCCACGCCTACCGCGCGGTCGACGCGATCGACAAGGCCGCCGCCGAGGGCACCTACCCCGACGCGCGCGAACGGGCCAGGGCACGGGCCGCCGCCGGGTGGATCGTGGAGAGCGTCGGCAAGGCGATGAACATCCTGCTCTCCTCGCACGGCGCGGCGAGCTTCGCCGAGCGCAACGAGATCCAGCGGCACTGGCGCGACTCGGCGGTCGCGGGACGGCACGCGTACATCGTCCCGGACGTGGGGCTGGAGATGTACGGGACGGCGCTGCTCGCGGAGGGCGACAACATCACGCCGATGCTGTGAGTCCCGGGGCTCTCAGCGAGCGGTGACGGTCCTCTCCCCGTGCGAGGGCACGGGATGGGCCGCTTGTTATCACATATATCGATCATCCCGGAGGGCCCGGTACGTGGTTCACGGACGGTTCCTTCCGCGACACGTACGCACGGCTGTGGGGTGCCCGTTGAGCCCTCGCCGCCCGCCCTTCCCCTACCCCCGCTCCCGTACCGGAGGCCCCGCATGACCGCCGCGCCCAAGTTCGCCCACGTCGTCTACGAGGGGCACGGGCTGACTTCCTGACCTTCGACGACGAGCACCACCGCATCGCGCTCGCCGACCTGCCGGACCTGGAGCGCACATCACCGAGGGCCGCCGTCGTCAACCACGTCGCGTACACCTTCGACCACCTCGACGACCTCCTGGAGCGCTACCAGGAGCTGCGCGAACAGGGCATCGAGCCCTGGCAGCCGGTGCAGCACGGGGTCACCACCTCGCTCTACTACGAGGACCCGGACGGCAACAAGGTCGAGATGCAGGTCGACAACTTCGCCACCGCCGAGGCGGCCACCGCCTGCATGGAGGGCCCCGAGTACGACGCCGACCCCATCGGTGTCCTCTTCCGGCCCGAGCTGATGATCGAGGCGCGCAGGGCGGGCACCCCCGCCGAGGAGATCCAGACCCGTGCCTGGGCCCTGCGGGTGAGCCCGGAGCTGCCCGCGCCGGTCATGGGCTGAGCCGCACGGGCGGTTCCTGGCCGGCCCCGGCCGGCGCCCCGTACCGCCGTGCCCGTACGCACCGCCGTGCCCCTTCCACCGGGCGCACGGCACACCACACATCACACACCCCACACACCGCGGCGCGCCGTCGCCGCTGGGAGGAAGACCGTATGCGCATTGTCAACGCGGCCGGGCGGCTCGGGCTGCTCACCGACTCCGGGGTCATCGACGTCGCGGAGGCGAGCGGGGGCCGCTTCGAGGCGGAACCCCAGTCCGCGTACGCCCGTTGGGACGAGCTGCGCGAGTGGGCGGCCCAACTGCCTGCGGAAGTACGCCAGTCAGCTGCCCGCGCCGTGGACGGCAAGGAGCTGGGGGCACCCGTGCCACGGCCGGGGCAGGTCTTCGGGATCGGCCTCAACTACCGTGACCACGCCGAGGAAGCGGGCCTTGACACCTCCCCCGGCTCCATGGTCGTCTTCACCAAGTTCCCCTCCTCGATCACCGGCCCCGAGGCCGAGGTCGCCCTCCCGCCCGGCTCGAACGACTTCGAGGCCGAGCTGGTCGTCGTCATCGGAAGGGAGTGCCACCGGATCGTGGCGGAGGACGCCTGGGAGTACGTCGCCGGGCTCACGGTGGGGCAGGACCTCTCCGAGCGCGACACCCAGCTCGGGCCGCCCGCGCCCCCGCAGTTCAGTCTCGGCAAGTCCTTCCCCGGCTTCTCGCCGATCGGCCCGGCCGTCGTCACGCCCGACGAGTTCGAGGACGCCGACGACCTCGCCATCGGCTGCGTCCTCAACGGCACCACGATGCAGGACTCCCGCACCAAGCAGATGATCTTCCCCGTCGCCGAGATGATCGCGCGGCTCTCGGCGGTCGTCACGCTGTGGCCGGGCGACCTGATCTTCACCGGCACCCCGGCCGGCATCGGCTTCGCCCGCGAGCCGCACGTGCTCCTCCGGCCCGGCGACACGCTCGTCACGAGCATCGAGGGCATCGGCGCGCTCACCACCCGCTTCCGCGCCCGCGACTGAACCGGCCGCCGAGCGCACCACCCGCACTCCCCCGGCGGCACTCCGCGCCGGGAGCCTCCCCACCGGAAGGAAACACCCCATGCACGACGACTGCCTCATCTGCGGCCTGGACGACGCCGAGGAGACCGACGTGGTCTTCCGCGACGAACTGTGGGCCGCCGAGGTCGTCCCCGGCTACGACGTCCCCGGCTGGTACTTCCTGCGGGCCCGCCGCCACACCGAGCGCCTCACCGGCCTCGACGACGAGGAGGCGGACACCTTCGGGCGCCGGGCCAGGGACCTCGTCAAGGCGGTCACCCTCGCCACCGGCGCGGAGACCACGTACATGCTCATGTTCGGCGAGAACTACCCGCACTTCCACGCCCTCGTCGCCGCCCGCACCCCCGAGGTGCCGGCCGACCGGCGGGCCGGGGACATCCTCAAGCTGCGCGCCGAAAGGGCGGACCTCGCCGCGTCCCGGGCGCTCGTCCCGGCGGTAAGGGAAGCGTACGTGCAGGTAAGCGGGAGCCCGCTCGTAACCTCGGCCGAGAGCCCGCGGTGACGCACGAGGTCGCCACGGCTCGCACCGCGCCGCGACACCGTGTCCGGCGCCCGTCGAAGGAGCGCGCATGACCCGTATCGCCGTCCTGGGAGGCACCGGATACGCCGGCGGCCACATCGTCCGCGAGGCCGCCTCGCGCGGGCACGAGGTCGTCTCGTTCAGCCGCACGGCGCCCGCCGCGGAGCAGGCGAACGTCACCGTCGTCACCGGCTCGGTGCTCGACGAAAAGGCGCTCGCCGAAGCCGTCGCGGGGGCGGAGGTGATCGTGGTGGCGCTCGCGCCCAGCGGCGACCTCACCGAGTCCTTCGTGGAGGTCAACGCCAAGATCGCCGAGCTGGCGCGGCAGAACGGCGCACGGCTCGGCGTGATCGGCGGGGCCGGGACCCTGCGGGTCGCCGAGAACGGCCCGAAGATCTTCGAGCTGCCCGAGTACCCCGCGCAGTACCGGCCCTACTCGGAGGTCGCCGAGGCGGTGCTCCAGGCCCTGCTGTCGAGCGAGGCCGGCCTCGACTGGTTCGTGCTGACCCCGCCGATGGGCTTCGGCTCCTACGCACCGGGCGAGACGACCGGCACCTACCAGCTCGGCGGCGAACTGCCGCTGAACGACGCCGAGGGCAAGTCGGCGATCTCGGGGGCCGACTACGCCCTCGCGTTCGTGGACGAGATCGAGCGCCCGGCGCACCGCAGGGCCCGCTTCGCCGTCGCGCACTGAGCGGCACGGGCCCTTGGGGCCGCTCCCTCGCGGGGACGGCCCCAAGGGCCCCGGGCACGGCGCCCGGCCGCCCGGTGGACTCCCGAGCACGTCTGTCCTTGTCCGTTCACCTCCCGCCTGGGCGCGCGAGCGACCGGGGCGGGGACCACCGGAGGTTCTCTTGATTCTGGTCACCGCCGCCGCCGGACGCACCGGGCGCAGCCTCGTGCGGGCACTCGTCCACGAGGGCAAGCCCGTCCGCGCCGTCGACATCGCCCCCTCGGTCGGCGAACTGCGCGCGCTCGGCGCGAAGGAAACCCTCGTCGCCGACCTCCTCGAACCCGCCCGGCGGCGCGAGGCGATGGCGGGCGTCGAGACGGTCGTGCACATCGGCCCGCTCTTCCACCACCGCGAGGCGGAGATCGGGCACGCCGTCGTCGCCGAGGCGCGCCGCGCGGGCGTCGGCCACTTCGTGCAGTTCTCCGTCGTGCACCCGCAGATCGAGGCACTCCTCAACCACCAGGCGAAACTCGCCGTCGAACGGTTCGTGCTCCAGTCGCCCGTCCCGTTCACAATCCTCCAGCCGATGCACTACCTCCAGAACATCGACGTGCCGGGGACGGTACGTGCCGGGACGCACCGCAAGCCCTTCGCGCACGAGGCGCGGCTCGCCGCGCACCAGGTGCACGCGCCCGCCGCGCGCGTGCACGGCGACCGCGCGCACGTCGAGGCCCCCGTCACGATCCGTTTCGCCGTCACGATCGACGGGGTACGGGCCCGGCTCCTCGCGGACGCGCGGCTCAACTACCGCGTGGAGCGGCGCGCGGACGAGTGGCGCGTCCTCTCCCTCGACGCGGTGTACGAGGAGACCACGCTCACGGGGACGCGCCTCGTCGTGCCGGAAGCCGAACTCGGCGACGACCGCCCCGAGGAGGTGGCCGCCTTCTACGCGAAGGTGCGCGACTGGCTGAACGGCGGCTGAGCGGCGGCCGGACGGCGGCCGAGCGGCCTGGGGGGCCGCCCCGTGCGGGACGGCCCCCCAGGCCCGTACGTTCAGGACACCGGCACCCGGGGGACGTGTCCGCCGAGCACGCGCAGCAGCCGCGCCGGGTCGTCCGGCGCCGCGTCCCCGTACCAGGCCACGACCTGGTCGGGCCGTACGAGTACGAGCCGGGCGCCGAGCGCGTCCCGGTACGCGGCGCTCAGGAGCGGCCCGGGCTCGGCGACCGTGAGCGGGAGGCCGCACGCCGCGGCGGCGGCCACGAGCCCTTCGTCGTCCGGGTGTTCCCCGAGGCGGAGCAGGGTGTGGGCGGGGCCGAGGAGGTCGAAGAGGGAACGGCCGTCGGTCAGGCGGGCGTGGGGCAGGCGGACCCCGGCGCGCAGACCGGCCGTGCCGCCGGCGGGGGTCTCGGGGGGCAGGACGGAGGAGTCCTCGCCCACCCGCAGGTCCAGGACGAGGCCGAGGGCGTGGAACTCGGCGCGTTTGGTCTCCTGGATGCGCGCGCCCGTGGCGGTGCGAGCGCGGGTGCCCGCCGGGTTCTCGGCGTCGAGGTCGCCCTCGACCAGGTCGGTGGAGAGGACACGCATGTTCGCGGTCGCTTCCCTCACCACCGCCTCCTGCACCGGGCGGCGCTCCTCCTCGTAACTGTCCAGCAGCGCGGGGCCGCCCCAGCCCTGGAGGACGGCGGCGAGTTTCCAGCCCAGATCGACCGCGTCACCGATACCGGTGTTGAGCCCGTGCCCGCCGAAGGGCGGGTTGAGGTGGGCGGCGTCCCCGGCCAGGAAGACACGGCCGCGGCTCATGCGGTCCACGACCTGCATGCGGGCGGTCCACGGGTCGGTCGACAGGACCTCGGCATCGAGCGCCCGGCCCGCCATGGCGTCGATGAGCTGCCGCGCCTGCCGGGTGCCGGTCTCCTTGTCGACGCCGAACGCGATGCCCCACCACGTGCCCTCGCGGTCGATCGGCCCCACCAGCGCGGGCGCCACCGAGTTGACCACCCAGTACTGCACCGCCGGCCCGTGCCGCACGTGCTGCCACAACTCCCGGCTGCGGAAGACCATCCCGAAGTTGGGGCTGAGCGCCTTCCCGCCGACGTACTGGGCGCCGATGCTCTCGCGCACCACACTGCGCGGCCCGTCACAACCGAGTACGTAGTCGGCGACCACGGCGTGCCGGGTGCCGTCCTCGTCCTCCACCGTGACGCGCACCTCGTCGGCGTCCTGCTCCAGGGCGACGACACGCCCGCCGAGGGCGAGGTGACACGCGTCGAGTTCGCCGACCGCTTCGCGCAGCAGGTCCTCCAGGACGTACTGCGGGGCCTGCTGCCCGGTCTCGGCGAAGCGGTCGCCCTCGTCGGCCAGCCCCAGGACCCCCGTGAAGCGGGAGAGTTCCCAGCCACTCAGCGAGGTGCAGAAGACGACGTCGCTGGACCAGTCCACCGGCAACGGCGCACGCGCGCGCAGCCGCCCCGCGAGTCCCCAGCGGCGCAGGTGCTCCATCGTGCGCACGTTGATCGTCTTGCACCGGGGGCGGGCGCGCGAGACCGTGCGACGCGGTTCGACGACCAGGCACTTCACGCCCCGTCGGCCCAGCTCCACGGCGGCGGCGAGACCCACGGGGCCGCCGCCCGCGATCAGGACGGGGACGCGCGCGGGCAGCGTCCGGGTCATCGCCGGCCGTCCAGGGCCGCGCACTCCTCGGCGAACGCCAACTGCCGCAAGTGCAGCGCGTACCCCAGGAGATGGTGGTCGAGGCAGTGCCCCGTCCCCCGCGCCACGCTCGCGTCCACGAAGGGCGCCGCCGTGAACAACGACGCGAATCGCGCCACGTTCTCCGGAGCGCTGTCCCACAACGCGTCGTACTCGGCCAGCACGTTCTGCACCGGCACCCGCACCTCCGGCGCCACCGCCCCCAAGTGCTCACGCGGCCAGGCGGGAGCCTGGATCAGCTCCATCGCGGGCGTCGGCGCGTAACTCCCGTGCGCCTGCCGCACCGCCTCCTCCCGGAACGTCCCCGCCGGACCGAACATCACCTGATCGCGCTGGTCGTACGGAAGATCCACCGTCGCGTCCGCGGGCAGCTCGGCCAGCGCCTCCGCGGCCCCGCCCGGAGGTATCACCGCGCCCATGCCCGTCGCCGACACCCCCACCAGCGGAAGCCGCGGAGCCCGCGCGGCGATCATCAACGCGATCATCCCGCCGATGGAGTGCCCGACGAGCAACACCTGCGTCGCGCCTTCCTGCTCCGCGACCGCCTCCACCGCACTCGTCAGCACCTCCGCGTGCCGCGTGAAGGTGTTCTCCGCGGGCGGGAAGACCGCGCTGCCGCCGTAACCGGGCCGGTCGAAGGCGAAGACCACATGCCCGTGCGCGGCGGCCACATCGAGGAACGACCCGGCGGAACCACCCTCCACCGAAAAATAGTCGGCCGTGTACGTGCCCCCGTGCAGCGCCACGATCAGCGGCTTCGGACCGCCCTCGGGCACCGCCTCCGGGCGGGCGACAAGCGCGGTGAGCTTCACGCCCCCGACATCCAGGGTCAATCGCTCGCGGGGTGCTGCCATGAGAGGGCTCCTGTGTGTTTGTTCCGAACAGCCGGGCGCCAGAGACCGGTTGCCGGGAGACTAGGGCTGTATATGTGATAACAGCAAGGCATCGGCACAGGTTTTTCGTGGCGCGGCGGAGAAAGGAGCGGCGTCCTCGCCGGGCCTGCCCGGCCTCACGCGGACGCGCCTCCGCGCGGGAGCCCGGTCACCGGCATGAGGCCGGCGGCCGGGCTCCTTCCGTGCGGGGCGCGCCGCGTACGGGCTGGACGAGGCGCGCCCCGTACACGGACGGCGGTCCCGCCCCGTACCGGCGCCCCGTACCCCGCGCCCTGTACTGGCGCCCCCTCAGCGGACCCCCGCCGGTCCGGGCAGCCCGCTCCGGGGGGTGCCGAAGGGGGCCTCGGCGGGCTGTCCGTCGGCGTTCTCGCCGAGGAAGCCGCCGGACTGGTGGTGCCAGAGCCTCGCGTAGGCGCCGTCCGTGGCGAGCAGTTCCTCGTGGCTGCCCTGTTCGACGACCCTGCCCTTATCGAGGACGACGAGGCTGTCCATGTCGGCCACGGTGCTCAGGCGGTGGGCGACGACGAGCGCCGTACGGCCCTCCATCAGCCGCCACAGGGCGTCCTGCACCAGGATCTCGCTCTCCGAGTCCAGGGCGCTGGTCGCCTCGTCGAGCAGCAGGACGGGGGCGTCGCGCAGGATGGCCCGCGCGAGCGCGACGCGCTGGCGCTGTCCACCCGAGAGCTTGACGCCCCGCTCCCCCACCAACGTCTCGAAGCCTTCGGCGAGTTGATCGGCGAACTCGGTGACGTGCGCGGCCTGTGCCGCCGCGCGGACCTCCGCGTCGGTGGCCCCCGGCCGGGCGAAGGCGATGTTGTCGCGCAGGCTGCGGTGGAACATCGCGGGTTCCTGCGGCACGTACGCGATCAGTGAGCGCAGGTCCCGCTGGCGCAGTCGGCTGATGTCCTGACCGCCGACGAGGATGCGCCCGCCGTCGATGTCGGACATCCGCAGCAGGAGCCGCGTCAGCGTGGTCTTGCCGCCCCCGGACCTGCCGACGAGGCCGATCCGCGCACCCGCGCGCACGTCCAGGTCGAGGCCCTGGAAGAGCGGCCTCGCACCGGCGTGGGCGAAGGTCACGGCCTCGAAGCGGACGGAGGAGTCCGTGGGGGCGAGGGGTTCGGGGTCCGGTGGATCGAGGACCGTCGGCGGGTCGAGGAGCAGTTCGGTGAACTGCGCGGCCTCGGTCACCGAGCTTTCCAGGCGCCGGTAGATCTGGTTGAAGTCGAACATGATCGCGCTGGCGTTGGAGAAGTACGTGAAGGCCACGACGATCTCCTCGACCCCCGCGCCCCCGCCGGTGAAGGCGATGGCCACCACCAAGCCGAGGATGTTGGTCAGTACGGACATGGGCGCGATCAGCGTGTCCACGCGCAGGTTGCCGTAGGGCGTGTCCGTAAAGTCAGGGGAGCCAGAGGCGGAGGCAGGCGAGGGTGACCATGGCTTGGTAGTGGCGGGCTCGTTTGTCGTAGCGGGTGGCGAGGGCTTTGTTCTGCTTGAGTTTGCTGAAGCAGCGTTCGACGAGGTTGCGGCGCCGGTAGGCGGCACGGTCGAGGCCGCACAGCCTCTCGCCCCTGCTGAGGCGGCCGTTGATCTGGTCGAGTCGTTCCGGGATCGTGCTCTTGATGCCTCGCTTGCGAAGGTAGGCGCGGATTTTCCGGGACGAGTAGCCCTTGTCCGCCGCGACGCGTTCGGGCCGGGTCCTGGGGCGGCCCGGGCCCGGCCGGTTGATGCGGATGCCGGCCATGACGGCTTCGAACTGGGTGCAGTCGTTGACGTTCCCGGCGGTCAGGGTGAAGGCCAGCGGGCGGCCGTTCCCGTCGCAGGCGAGGTGGATCTTCGTGGTCAGCCCGCCGCGGGACCGGCCGATCGCCTCACCGGGCCGGACCTGCCCCTTTTTCGGGCCCCGGCCGCGTGCTGATGCGCCCGCACCGTCGTCGAGTCCACGCAGACCAGCGTCCAGTCGACCTCACCCACCGCGTCCGAGTGCTGCTGGACATGAGCCAGCAG
>NZ_JAAGLR010000458.1 GCF_010548245.1 Streptomyces sp. SID11385 | reverse complement strand
GCCACGCCGTGCCGCGCGGCGCCCTCGTTGAGCCGGGTCAGCTCGGGGGCGAGCGTCGCGAGCCGCGCGGCCAGGTCGTCGGCGCGCAGCCCCTGGGACCGTACGGTGTCGAGCGCGGTCGTCGTGGCGAGCAGCGACTGCTTGGCCCGCTCGACGGCGGGGGCGAGCCGCGCGAGCTGCGTCTCGGCCTTGCCGAGCAGCGGCCCGAGGCTCTCCGCGAACCGGTCGAGTTCCGCCTTGACCCGCGTCAGCTCGTCCTTCGCGCCGTCCAGCGCGCGCCGCGCCCGCGAGGCCGCCGCGCCGTCCAGCTCGTCACGGTCGAGGTCGACGGCGTCGACGGCGGCGATGTACGTACCGCTCGCCTCGTCGATCTTCCGGCCGAGCGCGGCGAAGTCGGAGACCGCGCGCTGTCCGGCGGGGGTGTCGTCGACGGCGGAGATCGTCTCGATCGAGATGCGCAGGTCGCGCTGCGCCGTGTCGAGCTCGTAGAAGGCGCTCGCGGCGGCGTCCTTCGCGGCCTGCGCCTCCGCGCGTCTGCTCTCGCCGCGCCCGCCGCCGCCGAACCAGCGCCGTGAGCCGCCCCCGCCGCCGGTGAGGGCGCCGGGGAGCGCGACGAGGAGGGGCAGGGGGAGCAGCAGGCCAAGGGCCAGGAGATCGCGCAGGGGGGAGGGCGCGGGGCGGGCCCCGGACCGTGCCGGAGCAGCACCCGCCCCGGGCCGCCGTGCCGCCCGCCCGGTGCACGACCGCCGAGGTGTCGCCGTCACAATCCCTCTCCCGTGCCGCGTCTGGCTTGCTCGTTTCATTCTCCCATCCAGGAGGACGAACACGCGGACGGAAAAGTTCGCGGAAGCGGGGGCCGGTTGTGGCGGGTGGTGCGGCCCCGCCGTCAGTCCGCCTCACGGACGGTGACCGACCCGTCCGCGCTGCGCGACCGTACCTTGTGCGCGCCGTCCCGCGTACGGTCCACCGAGACGTGCGTACTCCCGTCCCCGACCCTGGTCCGTACGTCGTACGAGACCGCGCCCGGCAGCTCGACGGTCGTCGAACCGTCCTCGGACTCCGTCTCGACGAGCGCGGGCGCGGTACGGGCCACGAGGCGCAGCGAGCCGTCCTCGCTCCGCATCCGCACGGTGCGCGAGCCGACCCCGCGCGCGTCGACGCTCCCGTCCGCGCTGCGCAGGTCGAGCGGCCCGGAGACGTCCCGCACGCGCAGCGAGCCGTCCGCCACCCGCGCGTCGACCGCAGTCCGGAACCCCGAGAGGCGCACCGCGCCGTCCTCGGCGCGCACGGTGAGCGCGAGCGCGCGCGGGACCTTCACCTCGTACCGCGCGTCGCAGTCGGCGATGAGCCCCGCGCACGAGACCCGCAACCGCAGCCGGTCCCCGTCGAGCCCCCAGCTCGACGTCGGCCCCTTGCCCAGCACGACGTGCCCCGCGACGCGCCGCGTGACCTCGATCCTCTCGACGTCCGCCGCGACGACGTCGAGCCGTGTGTCGTCCACCTCGACCGTGAGCCGTTTCCCCTGGAAGGCCCAGGCCCGGTGTTCCGCCTTCGCCCCGGAGGCGTCGGCGCACCCGCCGAGCACCGCCACGAGCCCCGCCCCGATCACCGCCGCCGCCACCGCACGCCCTCGCCGCATGATCCGCCGCCCCCGTTCGCCGTCGTCGTCCCTGCGACGGTACGAATACGGCCCCGCTCCCGACGATGACGCGACCCCCCGTCCTCACCCGGGGGTTTTCCCCACCGGACCCTGTCCCGGCCCCCGCCCGGGGCAAGGTAGGCTGTCGGCTCGACCCGGGCGCGTAGCTCAGGGGTAGAGCGTCGCCCTTACAAGGCGAATGTCGGCGGTTCGAAACCGTCCGCGCCCACCGGGATAGACAGCAGGTCAGAGCGTGTTTGCGCCCCCCCCAGTCCGTCAGGGCTGGGGGGCCTTCGTGTGCCCGGAGTCCACCCGGAGTCCCCGCCCTCGACGGAAGCGTGGGGAACGGGGAGTCAGGGAGCGCTCCCGCAGGGCGGGCCGGCCGCTGCCCGGGCAGGTGCTGCGGCCACCCGGTGGTCAGGTCTGGGCGGTGACGAGGAGGGTGCCGATGTGCCCGTCCTCGGGGGCGTCGATCGTCCGCGCGTTCGCCGTGGCGAACCCGGCCCGCAGAAGGTGCCGCTCCCACACCGCCGGCCTGTAGCTGTACCGGTAGGTGAACATCGCTCGTCCGGCGAACCCGCCCTTGTACATGCCCTGGGGTCCGTAGGCGCCGGGGATGGCCGGTGGCTGGGAGAAGACGAACACGCCGCCGGGGGGCAGGCGCTCGCGGACGAGAGGGAAGAGGCGGGCCGGGTCGGTGAACCAGGCCGCGCCGAAGATGGAGTACACGGCGTCGTACCGGCTGGTGTCAGTGCTGAGCCAGTCCAGGACTTCGCCCTGCTCGATGTGGAGCCCGAGCGGTGTCCATCGTTGGCCGGCCAGTTCCACCATGCGCGGCGACAGGTCCACTCCCGTGCCCTTCACGCCCTGCTGTGCGAGGTGGGCGAGGGCGCGCCCGGTGCCGCATCCGATCTCCAGTACCGACTTCGGCGAGCCCAGTAGCTCGGGCCCTGGGCCGTGGCCGGCGTACTGGGTCCAGCAGAACGAGGGTTCCGCCACGGCGCCGAAGGCGCTTTTGGCGTAGGCGTCCCAGAGTTCGGTCTCGGCGGGGATGTCGTGCGGCACGGGCACTGCTGTGTTCCTCCGGTCGGTCGGGTCGAGGGCTCTGCCCTCGCCAGCCGGCGAGGGCAGAGCTGACGGTGGCGGGGTCAGTGACTGTCGGGGACCTTGCTGTCGCACGGGGAGCAGTTGGCGCCGTCGACGGCCCACAGTTCGTCGTCGATGTCCCAGCCCTGGGAGCGCAGGAAGTCGCCGGTGCGCAGGCACAGGCCGTCGTTGCGGCGCTCGATGAACGGGGCGTGGTGCTTGAAGGCGCCGTCGTTGTAGAGGCGGCAGATGCCCCACCAGACCGGGGTGTCGAGGATGAGCTGGTGGACGCCGATGTCCACGAGTTTGCCCACCCCGAGATGGACGTCGCGGTTCTCGATGGAGCCGAGGGTGTACATGACGGCGTTGCCGAGGATGCGTTCGGCCATGTCCTTCACCATGGTGTGGTCGCGCAGGAGCAGGGCGATCTCGCGGTCCCAGATGTCCAGGCCGCTGTCGAAGACGTTGAGGGTGAGTTCGGTGATGTGAGGGGCGACCGCGTTGAGCAGTTCCCGCGGGTCGCGGGTGCGGGTGAGCACCGATGTATCGAGCGTGACGGTCATGGGCTTCCTTCCCTCGTGGGTGGGTGTTCCGTCTCGGCCGCGCTTTGTCAGCTGTGGAGGCCGAGGCGGGGCTCAGGTGCTCCGTCCCGTGTTTCCGAGGTGTGGAGGTGCGCGCAGCCCTGGCAGGCGCGCGGGAACCAGGCGCACCCGGCGCGGGTGGCGGGGCGTGCGCCGAGGTCGATGTCGCTGATGCCGGGGTCGAGCGAGGACCCGCACCACACGCAGGCGCGGCCTCCTCGCTGATCGTCGGTGAGCGTCTCGATGGCGGGGAGAACGAGCTCGGGCGTGCTCACCGTGCCACCACCCCGGCCGGGCCGAACGCGGCGCCGAGCTGGGCCATGGGCGTGAGTTGCCCGCTTCCGTCCGGAGGTTCGAGCCAGAGACGCCCCTCGCTTCCGATGCCCTCATGCGGGCAGTCGAGCAGCCGCCCGCGCGGGTGGACGGTGAGCCGCCGGAGACCGGCGAGGTCGTCCGCCTCGTGAGCTGGCACGAGCCACCAGGCCAGCGGTCCGCGGACGGAGGCGAGGGCGGGGCCCAGCTCCCCCGTGGTGCGAATGACGCACATCCCGTCGATGCTCGGGTGGAGCGGCGCCTCAACGACCCGCCGCGGGCCGGACGAGGGGACGGGCACGAGCCGGTCGTCGTGCGTCCATGTGCGGAGTGCCTGTCGCGGGTTGGCCACGGCGCGCGTGAGCCGGGGGCGCCCGGCCCCGCCTCGGATGACTGCCATGACACGGACCGTAGGCGGCAGGGTTGCGCGCCCGCCCGGCGATTGCACCGGATTGCGGACCGCGTGCGGGGGTTGTGCGGATTGCTGTTACGCCAGCCCCAAGGAAGCCCTGGCGCGCGCGATCAACCGGTGCGCCCGCGTACCGCGAGCAGCGGTTTCGGAGAGCTGGTCCCAGACGCGTCCGTACAGGCTGAGGTCGTCGTCCGACTCCAGAGTCAGTTCGCTACTGATCGTCTCCACGATGACGCGGGCCTCGTCGTAGATCCAGAAGCCGTGTTTGAGGGCGAAGGGCATGGGGGCGCCCAGCGGCACGATTCCCAGGTCGATGCTGGGCAGGCCGATCAGGCTGACGAGCCGGTCGAGCTGTGCCGCCATGGCGTCGCGCTCGCAGATCAACGCGTGGAGCGCGCCCTCCCAGATAAGGACGCGGAAGGTGCGGCCCGGCTCGTAGAGCACGGCTTGGCGGGCCATCCGGGAGTTGACTGCCGCCTCGGCGTCCGGCGGCGTTCGGTGGAGCTGGGAGTTGCCTGCGAACAGGGCGCGTGCGTAGTCCGCGGTCTGAACGATCCCCGGGATGACGGTGGCCTCGTACCCGCGCACGGTGCGTACTGCACGGTAGGTGGAGACGTAGCGGTCCTGGACGGCCCGGTGCCCGGCCGTGAGCTGACGGCGCCAGGACCGGTGTTGTGACTCCAGACCGCGAAGGCGGCTCGTGAGGTCCGAGGCTGCCGTCTCGTCTGTGGCCTGCGCCCAGGCCGTGAGGTCGTCGGTGGTGGGGGTCTGCTTGCCGGTTTCCAGCCGGGAGACCTTCGACCTCTGCCAGCCGAGGCGGGCGGCAAGGTCTTTCCCCTGAAGGCCGGCCTCGGTGCGCAGCTCGCGCAGCCGCGCACCGAGGGCCTCACGCCCGGTTTGGAAGTCCGTCGCGCTCACGCGTCAGACGGTACCCGGCTCAGGTACTCGGCGGTGCGGACCGCGTGATGCCAGGCGGCATCGCGTACTTGGCACGCCCGGAGGACGTCCCCGGGCGCTTCCGTCGTGGTGACGCCGAGCATCTCCCCCGCCTCCGTGAACGCGAAGCGGACAACGAGCCGGGAGTCGAAGAGCCAGAAGTCCTCCACGGGCAGGCGGAGCCGCACCGCGGTGAGGCGGTCGAGGTTACGGATGTCCTCGCCTGCCGCGACGTTGCCGAGACCGCTGGCGAGGAGGAATCGCTGCCCCTCGGTCGGGGGTGCGTCCACGACGCGCACGCGCTCGAAACGCTTTCCGAGAGCCACCTGTTCGGCGACGTTCAGCCGCCACTCGTCGAGGGGTTCGGCCAAGAGGTCCTGCCCGGCCTTCCAGCGGGCCCATTTCGGGCTCTCCCGATCGGAGGCGTAGCCCTGCTGGGACTCCAGTCTCCAGGCGGTGTGCTCGAAGTCCTGGAAGAGGTGAGCGACCTCTGCGAACGGAAGGAGATCAGCCACGTCACTCCTTCGGCGCGAAGCGGGTGAGCAGGTCGCGCGGGATCACCACGAAGGTCTCGCTGTCCTTGACGTCGCGGAGCTGCGCGAGGTCATTGGGGTCGGTGAGCTGATCGCCTTGGACTACGATGTCGCCGGTTTCCACGACTTCGTAGAGCGTGGGGCAACCGCCGTTGTCGCTGGTGGTGCCGATGAATCGCAGCGTCATGTCTGCTTCCTTCGTGTCGGCTGAACGTCCGCTCAGGATGCGCCGGAATGAGCGCTGGCGGGCGGCGATTGCGGGGAATTGCTGTTATCGCGGGCCAAGCACCAGGGCGGCGCAATGCCCGAGCAACAGAAAGTGCCCCTTCCCCTCACGTGGCGGGAGGGCGGGACCGCCCCGCGCGATGCCCAACAGGCCCCCGGTCGAAGCGCCCCCGCGCAGGCTTGTCACGGCCACAGGACGGGGCTTGGGAGAGCTCCGGCAGTTCCCGGAAGAAGCGGCCGACTCGGCGCGGTCCCTGGCGGCGATGATGGCCGGCATACGGCTGACTCCTTGGTGGTCCGGCGCGGGAACGGGCTCGTGGTGTGCGAGGGCCCGGGGGGGGCACGTGGGGGACCGGGACGACAACGGCCCTCGTGCGAAGGGCGGTTGGGGTGAAGAGGTCTTTCCCGTGCCCTCGTGGGTACGCGCGGAGGCATGAGGCGGTTCTTGCGGTGGGTGCTGGCGGCGGTGGTGGTCGGGGGAGTCGTGGCCGTGGTGATGTCCGCGATCACGGGAGAGTGGGGCGCGGACCTCGGGTTCCGGTGGGCCGTCGTCTCCCTCGTGTACGGGGGCATCGCGCCCTTCGTGGGGCCGTCGCGGCGACGGGTCACACGCTAGGGCGACAGCCCCCGTCGGCTGCGCGCGGCCCCCGGGCGTCGTCGGCCGGGGGCCGCCCGGTCAGCGGCGGGCCTCGGTGAGGGCCAGGGCCATCAGTTCCGGGTCGAGGAGGCTCGCGTCGGCCAGGCGGGTGGGGGCCGCGTGGGCGTTGAAGAGCGTCTTGGTGAGGCGCAGCGCGGTGGGGGAACGGCGCAGCAGTGGCTTGGCCCAGGCGAGGACGGCGGCGTCCAGGCCCGTCTCCGGCACGACCCGCTGGAGGATCGACAGGCGCAGCGCCTCCTCGGCCCCGACCGCGCGGGCCGTCAGGACGAACTCGCGGACGCGGGCCGCGCCTGCCTCGTTGATGAGGCGGGGCAGGAGGCCGCCCCAGGCGACCGGCAGGCCGAGGGCCAGTTCGGGCAGCCGGAAGCTCGCGGTCTCGGCGCCGACACGCAGGTCGCAGGCGAGCGCGAGCGCGAATCCGGCGCCGATCGCGCGTCCCTGGACGCGGGCGATGGTCACGGTGGGTCCCGTGCTCAGCGCCTCGCACACGCGGCGGGCCCGTGCGCCGGAGAGGCGTACGGCGCCCCCGGCCGGATCGTCGGCCATGTGCGCGGAGAGTTCGTGGCGGTCGCCGCCGAGACAGAAGTCGGGCCCGGCGCCGGTCAGGACGACGACCTTCGTCGTGGTGTCCTGGGCGTCGAGCACCTCGTACAACTCGTCGAGCATGGTGTCCGTGACGGCGTTGCCCCGCTCCGGTTCGCGCAGTTCGACGAGGAGGAGGCCGCCTTCGCGGCGCGTGCGGAGGGTTTTGCGGTCGCTGTCCAGGGGGAGGAGGGACAGCGGTGACGGCGGTTCGGGCGTGGGCGGTCGTGCCCCGTCCGGCTCGGGCCGGCCGGTCATATCTGGACGTCCAGGGAGACGAGTCGGCGGAAGACGAGGCGGGTGTCGTCGAAGACCGGCGGCGTCACCGCCCGCAATGTGGGGAAACGTTTCAGCACTTGTGCGAGAAGCTCCTGCGCTTCGAGCCTGGCCAGACCGGCCCCCAGGCAGTAGTGGAGGCCGCCCCCGAAGGAGAGGTGGCCGCCCCGGCGCAACGGGTCGAAGGTGTCCGGGTCGGGGTTGCGGCGCGGATCGTGCGCGGCGGCCCCGTACATCACGTGGACCGTCGTGTCGCGCGGGATGGGGACACCCGCGAGGACGAGGTCCTCCGAGGCGACGCGGGAGTTGATCGAGATGGGCGGGTCCCAGCGCAGCACCTCCTCGACCGTCGACGCGATGTGCTCCGGGTGCGCGCCCAGCCACGCGGCGCGGGTCGGGTCGGCGGTGACGAGGTGGACCGCGTTGCCCATGAGGACCGCGCTCGTCTCCAGGGAGGCGATGGTGACGAACATGGTGAGGTCGTAGATGACCTGGTCGGCGGCGGCCCGGTCGCCGCCGGACAAGGCGTCGAAGTGGGCGATCCACCGCGTGAGGGCGTCGTCGCCGGGCTGGGCGCGCCGCTCGCGGATGAGCTGGGTGAAGAACTCCCGCATCTCCAGCGTGGCCTGCTCGGAGACGGCGAGCTGGCTGCGAGTGGGCAGCAACTCCTGCGCGTAGACCTGGCGGTGGGTGAAGTCGAGGAGATGGGCGTGCTTGGCGCGGTCGATGCCGATCCACTCGCCGACCGAGCGCGCGGGAAGCTGCTCGCCCACGATCCGCATGAAGTCGGCGTGTCCCTCGGCCCTGATCTCGGCCTCCAGCTCGTCGAGCAGCGAGGAGATGAGCGTGGCGATCATGGGGCGCAGGGCTTCGAGTGAGGCACGGTCGAAGGGAGTGCCGACGGCGCGCCGCTGGCACGTGTGCGCCGGGGCGTTGAGGCGGGGGAGGGTACGGGTCATCTCCCGGGTCGCGAGGTCGGCCCAGCGCTCGGGGTTGCCCTGGCGCTCCTGCCAGGCGAAGTCGGTGCTCTGCCATTTCCTGCCGCGCAGCACCTCGTTGCAGGCGTCGAAGCCGACCACGAAGTACCCGCCCCAGGGTGCGGGGACGAGTTCTCCCAGTTCGTGGAGGGCGGCCCACACGGGGCGCGGGTTCGCCGTTCCCTCAGCGCTGCGAAGGCGCCGCAACAGGGGGATGACGGCGCGGCGGCTGACGGTGGAGGTGCCGGGGTGATGGCCTACGGCGTTCACGCATAGCTCCTTCGGCTAAGGCTGCCGGTACCGGCGGAACCTACCCTTCCTGACCAGGCGTCATGCGCCACTGTGTGTTTCCTCTGTCACATGCGGTGTTTTCAGCCCCGTCAACACCCGGGAAAATGCCCCTCGTTCTCCACTTCTGTCACGGTTCGCTCCGCGCCTGGCCGTGGTGCGGGGCCCTGGGGCAGGGGCCGCCGCACCACGAAACCCGTGCGCGGGATAAAGGCCTGATGTGTCAGCAGGTGATGAGCCCTCACATCCCGCGCAACCGTGTGGACCGGATGCGTGCACCCGGGGGGAGGTCAGGCGCGGAAGACGTCGAGGAACGCCGACCAGAAGCCCTTCTTGCGGGCCGGTTCCGGTGTACCCCCCGTACCGCCGACGCCGTCCGTGCCGCGCCCGGCGGCGGTACGGGCCCCGCGCTCCTCGCCCGGCGTCGGCTGGGGGCGGCGCGCGGCCATGCGGGTCGCGGGGGAGGGGCTGAAGTTGACCGGCAGCGAGACGAGCGCCCGGTGGAAGGGGCCGGGGCGCCAGCGCAGTTCCTGCTCGGGGACGGCGAGGGAGAGGTCGGGCAGCGCGTTGAGCAGCCGTTCGATCGCGGCGCTCGCGATGACCTGCGCGGGGTCCTTGGCGGGGCACGCGTGCGGGCCCGCGCCCCAGGCGAGGTGTGCTCCCTTGCTCTGGTTGCCCCGCGCCTCGGCGAGCCGGGGGTCGCCGTTGGCCCCCGCGAAGGAGATGAGCACGGGGGTGTTCGCCTCGGCGACGTGCCCGCCGAAGTCCACGTCCTGCACGGGGTAGTGGGCCGCGTAGTTGGCGATCGGGGAGGCGTTCCACAGCACGTGGTCCATCGCCTCCTCGATCTGCGGGCCGGAGTCGCGGTCGCCCGAGGCGGAGAGCATGAGCAGCAGGGTGTTGCCGATGAGGTTGCGCTCCGGCTCGACACCGGCGCCCATCATCATGACGAGCTGATCGTTCAGCTCGGCGTCGGTGAGCCCGGCCGGGTGCTGGATGAGCCAGGAGGTGATGTCGTCACCGGGCTGGCGCCGCTTGAGGGCGATCAGCTCCATGAGGCACGCGGTCAGTTCCTCGTTGGCGCGCAGCGGGTCGCGGCCGTCGAAGATCGCCGACATCGAGGAGGTCAGGGTGTCGCCGATGCCGGCGGGGCAGCCGAAGAGCTTGTTGAAGAGGAGCAGCGGCAGCAGCTTGGCGTAGTCGGAGAGCAGGTCCGCCCGGCCGCGCTCGCTGAACTGGTCCAGGAGGTGGTCGGCGATGGGCTCGACCTCGCGGCGGATCCGGCTCATGTTGAGCTTGGCGAGGCTGTCGGTGACGGCCTTGCGCAGGCGCAGGTGCGTGGAGCCGTCGCTGAACATGGTGTTGGGCCGGTAGCCGAGCATCGGCAGCAGCGGGTTGTCGGCGGCGATGCGCCCCTCGACGAGATCCCGCCAGCGGCGCGAGTCGCGCGGGAACAGTTCGGTGTTGCGGAGCACCTGGAGGGCGGTGCCGTGGTCGACGACGAGCGTGCCCTCGACCCCGGGGGCCAGCTCGACGGCCCCCGCCGCGCCGCCCGCGCGCAGCTTCTCGTACACCTGGCGCGGGTCGGCGGCGAAGGCCGCGTCGTGCATGGGGCATCCGCCGCCGGTCGGGGCGGACGCGCGAGGAGCGTTCATCGGACTTCCTTCATGAACCGGGAGGGGGCTCCCGGGGAGCGAGGGGGAAGCGGCCGGGGGAAGGGCCGCGTGGACGGGGGATGCGGGCGGGGCGGCGGTTGGTGGCCCGGGAAGGCGGCGCCGTCCGGGCCCGTACGCGCGGGGAGGCCGCGCCTCCGCCGTACGGGCAGGACCGGCCCGTACGGCGGAGGACGCGGTCAGGCCGCGTGTTCGAGCAGGTGGCGGACGAGCGCGATGAGCGCCTGCGCCGAGGAGCGCTGATCGCGCGCGTCGCAGACGACCACCGGGGTGTCCGGAAGCAGGTCGAGCGCTTCGCGGACCTCCTCCGTGCTGTAGGAGGTGCCGGTGTCGAAGGAGTTGACGGCGACCGCGTACTCCAGGCCGTAGCTCTCGATCAGGTCGATGACCGGGAAGGTCTGCTCCAGGCGCGAGGGGTCGACGAGCAGCAGCGCGCCGAGCGCGCCGCGCGCCATGTCCTCCCACAGCTGCATGAAGCGCTGCTGACCGGGCGTGCCGAAGAGGTAGAGGACGAGGTCCTCGCTCAGGGTGAGCCGGCCGAAGTCGAGCGCGACGGTCGTCGTGCTCTTGTCGCCCGTGCCGCGCAGGTCGTCCACGTCGACCGAGGCGCGGGTCATGCGCTCCTCGGTGCGCAGCGGGGTGATCTCCGAGAGCGAGCCGATGAGGGTCGTCTTGCCCACGGCGAAGTGCCCGACCACCAGGATCTTCGCGGCGTTGGTCACCGCGCTGGGGACGTAGATGGAGCGTGGGGCGGCTCCGGCGGAGGTCGTGGCGGGTGCCTCAGCCGATGAGGGATTGGAGTCCATTGAGAACCTTCTCCAGAGTCGCTCTGTCAACGTGCTGGGCCTGGGGCGGTTCGGCCCGGCGCATGAGGTGGCCCTGCCGTGCGAGGTCGGTGAGGAGTAACCGCACGACACCGACGGGCAGCCCGAGGTGGCCGGCGACCTCGGCGACGGAGAGGTACCCCCCGCCGCACAGCTCCCAGATCGCCCGGGTCTCGGGACTGGCGCCGAGCGGCAGGGTGCGGTCGGGGGCCAGCGTCACCAGGGTGTGCAGCGCCAGGTCCTCGGGGGCGGGCAGTTCCCTGCCGCCGGTGATGACGTACGAGCGGACGAAGTCGCTCGTGACGGAAGCCTCCTCGTCGGGGGCCGTCATACGCCGACACCGTTGTCGGTGCGCGGGGCGACGCTCATCGCCTTCGCGAGCGCGGTCACCGTCTTCTGCATCCGGAAGGACACGGCCTCCATGTCGACGTCGACCGCGGCCGAGACGGCGAGGTAGGCGCCCGAGCCCGCGGCGATGAGGAAGATCCAGCCGCCGTCGTACTCCAGCAGCGTCTGCTTCCAGAAACCGTTGCCCGCGCCGACGAAGGGGGCGACCGCGCGGCTGAGCGACTGCATGGAACTCATCGCCGCCGCGTTGGTCTCCGCGTCGTCGCGGGATATCTGGTCCGAGCGCTGGAGCAGCAGCCCGTCACCCGAGACAAGGATCGCGTGGCGTGCGCCGCGCACTTCCAGCACGTCGTTCAGCACCCATGACAGGTCGGTGTTCACGGCTGATCTGGTCCTTCCAAGGAGGTCGTGCTCCGCCCGAGCTGGGTGCCCCGTGCGAAGGCGCCGAGGCGGGAAGCGGTCACTTCACTGGACTGTTCCGGTGCCGTCGCCTCACTCGCCGCGGGCTCGGGGACGACCGAGATGGCGCGCTGGCGGCGGCTGCGCTTGGGGAGCCCGCCGGAGGTGCGGCCCACGATGTGCGAGGGGCCGACCGGTACGGGCGCGAGGCGCTGCGGGGCCTCCTCCGCCTGCCCGGCGTCCTGCCGGGCGGCGGGCTCGGCGGGGGCCGCCGACTGTGCGCTGAGGAGTTCTTCCGGTACGCGGATCACGGCACGCACGCCTCCGTAGGGGGACACCGAACCGACCGAGACCGCGAAGCCGTAACGGGTCGCGAGCATCCCGCACACCGCGAAGCCGAAGCGGGGCGGGTCGCCGAGCCTGGTGATGTCGACGGTCTCCTGGGACGACAGCAGCGCCGCCGCCCGGTCCTTGGTCTCCTGGTCCATGCCGAGGCCCGCGTCGTCGACGATGAAGCAGATGCCGGTGGGCACGGTCTGGATGTTCACCTCGACCGGGGTGCCCGGGGCGCTGTACGCCGTCGCGTTGTCGAGCAGTTCGGCGAGCACGACGGCGAGCGGTTCGACCGCCTTGCTCACGACCTGGGCACCGACCTGGGCGTGCACGCTCACCCGGCCGAAGCCCTTGATGCGGCCCTGGGCGCTGCGGGCCACGTCGTAGACGTTCGCCGGGGTCTGCCGGCGTCCGAGCCAGCCGCCGCACAGCACCGAGATGCCCTTGGCGCGGCGCCCGATCTGGCTGCCCGTGTGGTCGACCGACATGAGGTCGGCGAGCATCTCGGAGTCGTCGCCGTACTTCTGGAGCAGCCCGTCGAGCAGGAGCTGCTGTTCCTCGGCGAGGGACTGGAGCGTGCCCATCGCCGATTTCAGGACGGCCTTGGTGGAGGATTCGGCGTCCGCGCGGACGTCGGCGAGTTCGCCGCGGTGCCGGTCGGCCAGGGAGGCGTATCTCGCCTCCAGGTGCGCTACGTCACCCCTGGCCCGGCCGAGTCCCGCCTCCAACTCGGCCTTCGCTTCCCTGAGCGAGAGGTTGATCCTTCGCGCCCGCAGCACGGCCACCACCGCGACCACGAGCACTACCAGCGAGAACCACAGCAGCGGATCTCGGAAAAATGAAGTCATGAGACTCTCTTCAACTCGCACCGCGCGAGGACGGGGACGGGTCCTCCGGGGCACCGCGCGGGGTCGTGCGTCGTGGCGGGTGGCGCGGAGCCGCCTGGCGTGTTCCGTCCCGCGCCCTTGGGCGATGGGGCCTTTGAGACTGTCCCCCGCACGCGCGTGACGCGTCGTCAGCCTACTGAAAGTCCGATGATCGTATCAGTCGAGACTTACGTCATTGGACGGTTGCGCACATCAGTCGGCGACTCTCACCTCATCTGCACCAGTGCGGTGGGGCGGGTGCTCAACAGTGCTGCTCAGGGCCTGAATTGAGGGGTGCGGGGCAAAGGTTGTGGCGGGACGGGTGTGGGGCTTGGGGAGGTCTGTGGGGGGTGAGGGGTCAGCTCTCCGGCGGAGCGGCGGGGGGTGGGGTGGCGCTCTCCGTCGAGGTGGTCCGCGGTGCCGCCGGCGGGGGCGTGTGCTTGAGGCGGTCGCGGGCCTCGGCGCGGCGCTCCTGGGCGACCTCGGCCCAGTAGGGGTGGGAGGTCACGAAGACGGCCAGCTCGAACTCGCGGGTGCGCAGCTTGCTGACGAGCGCCTGGTCCTCGGCGCCCCAGCCCGGGGACGCGGGCCGCTCCACGCGACGCCACCCGTTGTCGTCGCTGAAGCCGTCGTGCGGTGCCACGGACCAGGGCAGCCGCCGCAGCAGCTCGCGCAGCTCCGCCCGCACCTGGTGCAGTTCCTCCTGGCCGGTGCGGAGGTCGTCGGGGAAGTCTCGGGTCTCTGCCACGCTCCGAATGGTACGCCTGTTCGATTTTTCGAAGCGAACGGAGCGCGCGACACGCCCGTACCGGCGCGGCAAGCTGTGCGCATGTGCCGAAACATCAAGACCCTGCGTCCCCCCGCCCAGCCCGAATGGGCCACCGAGGAAGAGATTCACGAGGCCGCCCTCCAGTACGTCCGCAAGGTCTCTGGCTTCCGCGCCCCGGCCGCCCACAACCGAGAGGTGTTCGAACGCGCGGTCGCCGAGGTGGCACGCGCCACGGCCGAGCTGATGGCGGGGCTGGAGGTGAAGGGGGCCGGGGGCTGAGGGGACCGGGCCCGGGCCGAGGGGGCCGGGGCTGAGCGCTCGCGGGCTCAGTCCGTGTGGACCTCCGTGTCGCCGTTCACCGTGCGCAGCGTGAGGTGGTGGTCCGGGTCCGCGGACGCGTCCGGCAGGTCGTTCACGGTGCGCCCGTTGACGGTCGTGGCGCGCACCGCGTACGGCGGCGGGTCGGCGGGGAGGGTGACGCGCACGGAGCCGTTGCGGCTCGTGCCCATGAGCAGATCGGGCGAGGTGGTCGTGCGCAGGTCGACGTCGCCGTTGACGGTCTCGGCCTCCAGGCGCCAGGCCGCGAGCCCCGTGGCCCGTACCGAGCCGTTGCGGGTCGCGAGCCGCTGGACCGCGTGGGCGTCGCCCCCGTCGCGTACGACCACGTCCCCGTCGACGGTGTCGAGCCGCAGCGAGCCGTGCACGTCCGTGACCTCCACGCCCGCGTTCCGCGCCTCGACCGTCACGGCGGTCCCGCGCGGAACACGGACGAGCGGCATCCGGCCGCAGTCCTTGTGCGCGTCCCCCGCGCAGGGCAGGTCGAGGACGCGGGTCTTCCCGTCCGCCCTCCAGTCCGCCCCGGTCCCGTCGTCGACGCGCACGCCCGACGCGTCCGTCCCGACGATCCGGACGCCGCCCTCCGTCGTGACGATGAGGCGCCCGCCCTCCGGTACCTCGCGCGCGTCCTCCGAGGCCGCCCCCGAGCCGCCGCACGCCACCGCCGCCACACCCAGCACGCTCAGCACGAGCGCGGGCAGCGCCCGTCGCCCGTGCCGCCGCACGGGAGGAGAGACACGGGGCTCGGCCGGGCGGGGTGCGTCGGATCGCTGCATACGGACAGTGTGCCCAACCCCGCGGCGTTCAGCGGCCGTTCCGCGCGGCGGGCCCGGCCCGGCGGGGCGGCTCAGCTCTGCGGCGCGTTCTGACCCGCGCGCGCGGCGGGCG
>NZ_JAAGLR010000429.1 GCF_010548245.1 Streptomyces sp. SID11385 | reverse complement strand
ATTCCAGACTATTGCGCGTCCGACGACGACGCAGCCACAGGGCGGGGGGCCGGCGCTCCAGCCCCTGTGCGACATTCCTCGCCCCACCAAACTGCATTGGCTGTACGCCGAACAACCCACATTATGACCGGAGTTAGCTCTGGGCACGACGCCAAAGCATACTGGGTGTCAGACGACTACATGGCACGCTGAAACTTGTCGACTCCGTCGCCAAGGGTCCCGGGCTCCGCCCAGGACCGGTCCGGCGCGCTCCGCGCTCCGGCCCCGGTGCGACGCTCCGCGCCGCACCGAACTGCGCCAGCTGCGCAGAAGCGGCGGCCGTATCCCCGAACGACCCACGCTATAAGTCGAGTTAGCAAGGCGCACTATTCCAGACTATTGCGCGTCCGACGACGACGCAGCCACAGGGCGGGGGGCCGGCGCTCCAGCCCCTGTGCGACATTCCTCGCCCCACCAAACTGCATTGGCTGTACGCCGAACAACCCACATTATGACCGGAGTTAGCTCTGGGCACGACGCCAAAGCATACTGGGTGTCAGACGACTACATGGCACGCTGAAACTTGTCGACTCCGTCGCCAAGGGTCCCGGGCTCCGCCCAGGACCGGTCCGGCGCGCTCCGCGCTCCGGCCCCGGTGCGACGCTCCGCGCCACACCGAACTGCGCCAGCTGCGCAGGGGCAACGGCCGTCTCGCCGAACAACCCCTGCTATACGTAGAGTTGATAGCCAGCGCGACTGCGGAGCATATTGAGCGTCAGACGAGGGCACAACAACTTGTCGACTCTATCGCCAACCGTCCGGGCTCCGCCCCAGAGCCGGCGCCAGCACGCTCCGTGCTCCAGCCCCTGTACGACGCTCAGCGCCACACCAACTTGCGCTAGCCACGCAGAGACGGAAACGGCTCACCGAATAACCCACGCTATAAGCCGAGTTAGGAGCGAACACGATTCCAGGACTATTGCGCGTCAGACAAGGCACCCCCACGGGGGCGAGGCGCAGCAACTAGGCAGTTTCGTTTGGATCAATCGGTGGGGGACGGATCGATGGACATGGAAGGTGCCTTCGACTGGACGATGATCTCGCCCCAGTCGCCCAGGATCTTGTAGCTGTCTTCGTCGAGCCTGATCAGGGCATCGACTGATCCGTAGTCGGCACTGCCACTCGCATCGATCGCCGCCTTGACGACACTCTGGCCCGTCCAGTGCAGAGCACGTACGGATGAGAAGACCACTGTGGCCCGTCGGAAGCAGGCACGTTCACCTGGTAGAGGGGCCCGGTATCTGGGGTGTCGTGGCAGTAGCAACAAGTCGAGTTTGAGGGTCAGGAGACCAGGGTGGACCGCGATGTCCAGCACGTAGCTGTCCTCCAGGCTGACGTTCTCGAACTCCGGGAGGCTCGGGTGGTTGTCGTGCATATCTTCCCCTCCTTAGGAGTCCGATCTGGGAGTAACGGCTCGATCCGCGCCCACTGCGCGTCGGTCAACGGCACACCAGGATCAACGATCGGCTGATCCAAACGAAACCGCCTAGTCGACTCCGTCGCCAACAGTTCCGTACTCCACCCCAACCGGGGCCGGCGCGCTCCGCGCTTCAGCCCTGTACGACGCTCCGCGCCACACCCCACTTGCACTGGTCCACAAGGACAGAAGTGGTCTCATCGAACAACCCACGCTATAACTGGAGTTGCTGACGGGCACGACTCGAAAACATATTGAGCGTCAGACGACTACATGGCGCGCTGCAACTTGGCGACTCCGTCGCCAAAGACCCGGGCTCCGCCCCGGGTCCGGGTCCGGCGACGCTCCGCGCCCCGGACCCGGATGCGACGCGCTCCGCGCCACACCAAACTGCGTGAGGCACGCAGAGACATAAGCGGTCTCGCTGAGCAATGCGCGCTCCGAACCGAGTTAGCGACGGACACGATGCGGAAGGCTATTTCCTGTCAGGTGAGGACACCGCCCAGGCCAGCTATGCGACCACCGACGCAACATCACCGAACAACCCACGTTGGCGTGGGATTTGCTGGGTAGCTCGGCTCGAAAGCGAATGGCTTGCCAGACGGTTTCGTAAATCGCAAGGTTGAAGCCATCACGCAGAGAGCATGACCATGCGTATCCATCATCGCTCTCCTGGCTGGTTGGGAAGCTGCGGCCGTATTGGCAACATACGCGTCCTTCGTGGTGAGGACGCGTGGAGCAGTCCTTCGGCAGCTCGCGCTCTTGGCTACTTCGCGGTCGTTGATGAGGCGCGCTTTACGTCGGGCAGTCGGAAGAAGGCGTGAACCGAAATCCACGCACAGCCTTGTTCCGGCTTGCTTTCCGTATCTGTCGCACGACCACTACGCCTTCTCGCGCCGTTCGAGGTTGATGTTGGGAGATCACCGATAGGGATCAGACCGGGCTCAGCACGAACGGGCAGAAGCGGCTCGCCGCTCGCAGTGTCGGCCCGGGCGAAGTGAATGGAGGCTGGGCTTATCCCGTGGCCAGGCGGGAGCGGACGTGCTGGGTGACCGCTTCGGGGATGGGGGTGGGGCCGGTGATGAGTTCCAGGACGCGGGGGCTGGTGGCGTCGGTGGTGAGCAGGGCTGTGAGGACGGCCGCGACGTCCTCACGGGCGATGTCGCCCTCTCCGGTGCGTGCGGCGAGGCTGACCGTGCCGGTGCCGGGGCGGTCGCGGAACCAGGCGGGCCTGACCACCGTCGTGCTCAGCGTGTGGCGGGCCAGGACGTTCTCGTCGGCGCGGCCTCTGGCCCGGAGGAAGGTTTCCACGAGCGCGTTGTCGGGGTAGCGCTTGGCGGGGTCGGCTCCCATCACGGAGAGCATGACAAACCGGCGGACTCCGGCTCGTTCGGCGGCATCGGCGAAGACCACGATGCCGTCGTAGTCGACCGGGTTGGGCCGCCCCGGGGCATCACCGAGGCCGGCTCCGGCCGCGTAAAGCACCGCTTGTGCGCCCGTGAGATGTCCCGTGAGGTCCCTCGCCGTGGCGGTGGCGAGGTCGGCCACCAGTGGCCGTGCGCCCGAGCAGCGAACGGCCTCCGCCTGTTCCCGGCGCCTGATCACGGAAGCCACCCGCTCGCCTCGCTCCGCGAGAAGACGCGACACCATCAAGGCCACGCGGCCATGACCACCTGCGATAACGACAGACATGCCGGGGACTTTATCGATGGCGACACATGCCACTCCCCCATGTTCCCTTGGGCCTCACACTCATGGGACACAGGTGTCACCCGAATAGCCCCCCCATAGCGTCGCGGCGACAGTTCCCGGCGGGGACGGCCCGTGCGCGCATGTGCGCACAGGCCGTGATCCTCAAGCCCGCGGGCCAGCGCCCTCAGTGCTTGACCGTAAAGGTGGCTGCTTTGGGTGCGAAGGTCGTGTCGTGGTCCTTGGCCGTGGCGAGTGCGGACACGTACCAGGTGCCCTTGGGGAGCGCTGTGGCTTCCTTGGGCGAGCTCTTCACGCTGTAGGTGCACACCGAGGTCGTCGCGGAGGTCGTCTTGCACGTGGCCTCCTCGACGGTCCGCATCTCGCCGGCCGTGGGTGCGAGCTTGGAGCTCGCGGGCCAGGCCAGTACCCGCAGACTCTTCACCCCGGAGTTGTCGGCCACGGTGGCGGTGAAGACGAGCGAGGCGCTTCCGCCGGTGGCGGAGCCCGTGTAGTGGGCGGTGGCCTTCGAGATCTCCGGCTTGGCCGGTACGGCGGCGTCGGCCGAGGAAACCGCCACCACAGTGCCGGCGACGAGGGCGGCGGCTCCGACGAGCGACGAGACGACAAGGCGCTTCGACATTACTGAACTCCTCATGCAGTGACCGTTGGTGGTCCTCTTCGCCGGGTGCTTCGTGCACCGCGACGCCGTACGCACAGCCTGCTTCGCCGGCCGCTTCTGCCGCATGGGCGGTGCTACTCAACGGGGCTACTCAGAGGCGCCCTGGGCACCGGAACACGGGTCCGGCACCAGACGGTGTTCGCGCACCGCGCGTGCCCTCGTGCCGTTTCCCGGTCGGGGATGTGCACTCAATTCGGTTGCCGGGAAGGGAATTTGCGGTGACGTGAGCATTGACAGCTCTGGTGGATGGCCTCACGCTCGTATGTGCTGACAACGTTGTCTACAACGCCGGGAAGTGGGTGGGTGGGCGTGTTCGGGAGATCCGGCCGTGGACTCGTGGCGGTACTCGCCGCTCTGGTGCTGGTGCCGCTGGGCGGGCAGCCTGTCGCGGTCGCGGCCGGTGGTCTGTCGAACGAGCTTCCACGGGCGGGAGGTTACTGGTCCGCCTCGTACGAGCCCGGGACGTCGCGGCCCGCCGGTTTCCCGGCGGCGGGGACGGCCCGCAACGTGCGGGGCGAGACGGCGGGTCCCACCAGCCGTGTGGCCGCAGCGCGTTCGGATCATGCCAACGCCACCAGCGTCGACGAGAACGTCGACAGTCTCTTCGACCAGGACAGCTCGACCAAGTGGTATGCGAGCGGCAGCGGCCGGCCGACGGATGCCCGGCCGGTCCACGTGATCTATGCCCTGCGCTCGGCACAGGTGCTGTCGGGGTACTCCCTCACCTCCGCCAACGACGCTCCGCCACGTGACCCGGCCGCCTGGACCGTTCTGGGCAGCAACAGCGCTTCCGCGGCCGAGAACGCCGACGACAGTTCGTGGAGGGCGCTCGGCGAGGAGAAGGACCAGCGGTTCGCCGCTCGCGGGCAGAGCAACTTCTACGCGCTGGAGGCCGCGCACAAGTATCGCTACTACCAACTGCGGCTCACGGACACCTGCGCCGACCGGTGCGAGGGCGCGGCGGGCGACCGTACCAAGCTCCAGCTCGCCGACTGGACCCTGCGCGGTCTCGCGGACGGCGGGGTCTCACCGCTCGGTGTCTCTGTCGAGAACGCCGACTCGGGCGGGGCCGCCGATGGTTCGTACGCGCTGCGGTACGCGGGCCGCGTCCCGAAGGCGGGCCCGGCGCGGTCGTCGGTGGTGCTGCGGTCCGGCCTCGACGTGCTTCTCGGCGAGGGCGCGACGCTGAGCTGGGCGGTCCGGCCGCAGGACGCCGCCTCGGCCCACGTGAGTGTCGACCTCGTCCACACCGACGCGAACGGACGGCATACGCGCGTTCTCACCACCCCGCAGGCCGGAAGGAGCGGTGAACCGGCGGCGACCCCCGACGGATGGCGCACTGTCTCCGTCGACCTCGGTGCCCTCGCCGGGAGGCGGGTCACCGAGGTCAGGTTGCGCTATGACGATCCCGCGGCGAAGGCCGGCTCGCGGATCTCCGGCTGGATCGACGACATCCGGCTCGGCAAGCCCGTCCTCGACGCGTCCGCCACCTGGGACTATCTCGACGCGCCGGACGTCGATCCTGCGGCCGGGAACGCGGACCGTACGGCCTGGACCCGGCCCGGTTCGCCGCCGGGTGGCGTGCCATGGAAGACCGCTACCGGTCCCTTCGGCGTCAAGAACCAGGGCACGGACCTCGGTCCGGACTTCCCCGTGCGCACCCGCCTGAACCTGCACAAGGACGGTTCCACGGGCGACACCGTCGAGGCGTACTTCTTCCGCACCGACTTCACCATGGACCGGGCGACGATCGACGCGAGCGGCGGGCTCGTCGGCACCGTCGTCCACGACGACACGGTGACGGTCTACCTCAACGGCCGACGCCTCGCGGGACGCAACGACGGGGCGATCACCAAGAACCTCCAGTACCAGACCCCGGAGGGCACCTCCGGGCAGGGTGACCCGCTGCGCACCGCCTTCGTCGTCCCGGCCTCCGCCCTGCGGGCGGGCACCAATACGCTGGCCGTGGAGGTGCACCAGTGCGATCGCACCAGTTCGGACGCCTACTTCCGGCTCGACTCCCTGGTCCCGGCCCAGGGTTCGCTTCCCTTCACCGACGAGCAGCTCAGCACCGTCCACGACTCCGACCGGCTGCCCGCCGCTCCCGACGGCGGCGACTACTTCACGTGGCTGCTGCGCCCGTTCACCGCGGCGCGCGACACCCCGTCCCTCATGGGGGCGAACGAGGCCCTGCCCCCGGGCACGACCTACGACGAGCTGACCGCCCTGAACGACCGGACGGTCATCGACATCAACAACGCGCCGGCCGACGCCACCGATCCCGAGGTGCACGAGGCACTGATCGACGGCAGGAGCAGTCCCTACCGGACGATGGCCGACGGCCTGGGGACCCGCCTCGGAGCGCTCTACTCACAGGCGTTGGAGAACGGCGAACTGCCGCGTACCGAAGCGCTGTTGTCCGGGCGCGTCGAACACACCCCGGGCTCCTCGGCGGACTGGTATCAAACGGCCAAGAACAACTACCAGTACAAACGCCCCTTCGTCCGCATGGGCTTCGCCGACGAGGACGGTCTCGTCAAGCCGTGGGACAGCCGGGGCGGCTACGACGGCCTGGCGAAGGACGGCTCCTTCCCCAGCGGGCACACGAGCCACGGCTACGCACAGGGCATCGTGCTGGCCACGCTGCTTCCCGAGCTGGCTCCGCAGATCCTGGCGCGCGCCTCCGAGTACGGAGAGCACCGCATCCTGCTCGCCTTCCACTACCCGACCGACATCATGGGCGGCCGGATCGTGGGGGAACGGACCGCGCAGGGCCGTTGGTCCGACCCGGGGTTCCGCACCCTGCTGGAGCAGGCGCAGGACGAACTGCGGGCCGTGCTCGCGCAGAAGTGCCGTGAGTCGGGAGCCGGTGGCACCCTCGCGCAGTGCATCGCGCACGACCGGCCCTATCTGCCCACCGGTGAGGCGGTGGACGTCTACACCCACCGGCTGACCTACGGCTTCCCACGGATCGGTACGGAAGGCCGCCCTCCGGCCGTGCCCGCGGGTGCCGAGGACCTTCTGCGCACCGCCCTGCCGAAGCTGTCCGCCACGCAGCGCCGCGCCGTCCTGGCCGCCACCCAGCTCCCGTCGGGGTACGCCCTCGACGAGGACGGTGCCCCGGGCAGCTGGCAGCGGCTGAACCTCGCGGCGGCGATGTCCGCGAAGGTCGGCGTGCACCGGGACGGGACCCTCACCGTCAACGGCGTCCACGTCGACCGGGAGGGCATGCCGACACGCGGTTGAGCGGTGGGGCGGGCGGGCGGCCCGCATACGCGGGGCGGCCGCCCGTGCCGGTTTCGGCCGCCCATGCCCCGCGAACCGGTGCGCGCCCCACCTGTCAGCCGCTCGTCCTCGCTGACGGCTCGTCCGCAGGCGTGTGCCGTGACAGGGGCGTCGCCGAGCGGACCCACGTCGGGAAAGCCCTGCCCATGTGCTGTCGACGCAGCCGTTGACTCCCGCCCGGAGGCGTGTCAAGAATGCGCTTTGACAACGTTGTCCGAACGGAAGGCCCCCGCCGTGTCGCACCACCCCGCCCAGGTCGGCCGCCGACGTTTCCTCCAACTCCTCGCCGCGAGCGGTGCGCTGGCCGCTCTGCCCGCCGGTGCCGGGGTGGCTCAGGCGGCGGCCGCCGGGCCCGTCGCCGGTGGTTCGACGGCCCCCGACGACATCGCCGCCACCTACCTCCGCGTCCTCGCCGAGCACACCCGGTGGTCCGAGACCCAGTGGGACGCGGCCCGCGGCTACTACACGGACAAGGACTTCGGCTTCGCCGTCGTGCTCGGCAATGCCGTACTGCTGACCCAGGGCAGCTACGACAGCGAGCGGACCGGCGTCGATCGTGACACTCTGCGGACGCGCACCCTCGCCACCATCCGCCACTTCGCCGCCTCCAACCGCCTGACCGGCGGCGACCAGTGGGGCCGCACGCTCTTCTTCGACACCACCTTCCAGTCGTACTTCGTCATGGCCGCGAAGCTCCTGTGGTCCGAGCTGGACGCGACGACCCGCTCCCACGTCGACGCGCTCCTGCGCGGCCAGGCGGAATACACGGACGGTCTCGGTACCGGGGACGACCCGGCCTCGGGCTCCTGGACCCCGCACGGCCTGACCGGCGGATTCGAGGGCGACACCAAGCTGGAGGAGATGGGCGTCTACACGCAGTCGCTCGCCCCCGCCCTGGCCTGGGCCGGCGACGATGCCCGGCACGCGGCGTGGAGCGAGCGCTTCGGCACCTGGTCGCGCAACGAGGCAGGTCTGCCGCCCGCCGATCTCGCCAACCCCGCGCTGGTGGACGGGGTGCCGGTCTCCCGCAACACCGCGCGCAATCTCTACGACACGTTCATCGTGGAGAACCACGGCTCCTTCGGCCCGCACTACCAGGAGGAGTTGTGGCGCACCTCGGGCCGCAACTCCGCGCACTTCCTGGCCGCGGGCGCTCCGCTGCCGGAGGTGCTGACGAAGCAGCCCAACGCCGACCCGTTGTGGCGGACCCTGCTCGGCGTCATGAGCGACGCGGGCGAGCCCTTGATGCCGATGGTCAACGACCGCGAGCACCTCTACGGGCGCGACGTCATCCCGCTCGCCTTCCTCGCCCGGGTGAAGGGGGACCGTGCGGCGGCCCGCGCCGAGGCCGAACTCGCCGCCCGCCTGGAGGCGTACCAGCAGTACGCGCCGCGCTACAGGCTCGCGAAGTTCTCCGGCGAGCCGAAGTACGAGCCCGAGGCGCGCGCCGAGATCGCCTTGAGCTATCTGCTGCACGTGTGGACGGCGCACACTCCCGTGCGGCCCTTGTCCCGTGAGGAGTTCTTCGCACGGGCGTCCGGGGTGACGGACTTCGGTACCGGGCCCGGGCTCGTCTCGCACCAGTCCCCCGCGGCGTGGGCGGCGGCCGTCAGCAAGCCGGGCTTCGTGAAGTTCGCCTGGCAGCCGAGGCACGACGACTGGCTGTTCAAGCTGAGCGGCGGTACCCCGATGTTCCTGCCCTCGACCGCGGGTACGGTCGCGGGCCGCGCGGTGGAGACCTGGACCAAGGTGCGGGACGGTTTCGACGGCAGCGCGACGCTGCTCCGTCTGGACACCGGCTGGGCGGGGTTCACGACGCTCGGTTCCGGCGCCGTCGTGTACGCGAGCAGCGGTACGGCGGCGGGCGAGGGGCATCTGGAGGTGTACAACCTCACCATGCCGGGGATGGCAGGGCTCGGTGGAGCCCGGACTTTCCGCTTCGCGGAGGGCTCGGTGAAGGTGGAGGCGCAGGACGGGTCGAGCGCGCCGGCGGCGGGCGGGCGGGTCGATACGCTCGACGTGCCGCGCACCGCCGTGCGGCACCTGCGGATGCAGGGCGTGCGTCCCGATCCGTCGTACGGCTACTCGCTGTTCGCGTTCGAAGCGCGTACGGAGGCCGGTGGCGAGGATCTGGCGCGCGGCGGCAAGGCGACGGCCTCGTCGGCGGCTTCTGGCATGGGGCCGGAGCTGGCCGTGGACGGTGACGGGGCGAGCCGCTGGGCGGTGGCCACCGCGGACCGCAAGCGGGCCGACAGCTGGCTCGCGGTCGACCTCGGTGCCACGCGGGAGGTCGGGGAGGTGACGCTGCGCTGGGAGACCGCGGCGGGGCGCGGCTACCGGGTGCAGGGCTCGGCCGACGGGGAGCGGTGGGAGGATCTCGCCGTCTATCCGGCGGCGCGGGCCCGGAGCCACGGCGGCTGGCTCGACGTGGACGGCCGCGCCGGTCTCGTGGTGCGCGGCGCGGACCGTGGCCACCCTGTCTCCGTCTACGACGACGCGCTCGTGCTCAGCGACGGTCCCGCCGCCCCGGTCGTGATCGAGGGGCATCCCACCGCTTCCGCCGAGCAGTTGAAGGCGCTGGTGGCGCGGAAGGCTCCGTCGGCCGAGCACGCGGGAGTGCGGGCGGCGTACGTGGAGGAGCACCTGAGTCTGTTCAACTTCTCCGCGGACGAGGTGCGCACTCGTGTCTCGGTGCCGCAGGAGGGTGCGGAGCGGTACGTCTTCGCGGGGACGCAGACCGTGACCGGGGACGGGATCGTCCACGAGAGCGAGCTGCCCGCCGGTCGGGCGCTGCTGCTGGCGCCGCGGTTCACGCTCGTTCCGGTTTCGGGGCGCGCGCTGCCTTCGGGGCTGCGGGTGAGTGTCGAGGACGGGGCCACGCTGCGGCTCTCGGGAGCCTCCTGCCGGGTACGGGTGCGCGCGCAGGGGCGGACCGCGGTGGTCTCGGTGCGCTCCGGCGGTCGGCCGGTGGTGGTCCGGCTGCACGGGGCGACGGCGTATCCGGTGGAGGATCTGGCGCTGGGCCGCACGGTCTTCCCCACCAGCCCGCTGCCCGCGGGCATGTCGGAGCCGTCCGCGGCGGTCGACGGGGACCCGGGCAGTTCGTGGCGGCCGGGGAAGGACGGCCGTCTCGTCGTGGACCTCGGCGCGGCGCTCCCGGTGGGGGAGATCGAGGCGGAGTGGACCGGTGGCGACATACCCGGCCTGCGCGTCGAGGGCAGTGCCGACGGCATCGCCTACCAGGACTGGGGGCGCGCTTCGGGGCGCGGTCGCGTCCGGGCGCTGCGCGTGCGCGGGACGGCCCGCTACGTCGCGGTGCGCGTGGAGGGCGGAGACGGTCACCGGGCGGCGCGGCTGGTACGGCTGTCGGTGCGCTGACGGCCGGACCGCGCGTTTCGTCCGCTCCGGACGAGGCGCGGCGGTCCGGGGCCGTGCGAGGGGGCGTACTGCTCCGCACGGCCCCGGGCTGCCGCCGTAAGCCGGAAGGACTTCGTTCTCGGCGCGAGCTTCTTATCCCGGGTGGGGTGTGGTCGCGGGTCCGCGCAGCGTGCGCACGGCGACGGCCTCGTGCGCGAGGAAGGCGCTCGGGGTCGCTCCCCGGCAGGTCAGCCGGTGGGGGGCGGTGCGGTGGGCGCGTACCTCGACCTCGCTCAGCTCGGGGTGCGGCGGTGCGCCCGCCACGCGTACGCGCCAGCCGCCGTCCGCACGCTCGGTGCCGACGATCTCGTACGCCTGCCGGTTGGCGGGGCCGTGGCGTGCGAGGAGGGCGGCGACGGCGACTTGGGCGGGTGGCGGCAGGTCGGTGTAGCCGCGCAGGTGCCGGGCGCCGACATGTCCCGCGAGGTGGTCCGCGAGCGTCGTCACGGCCGAGGGGGCGTCGAGGTTCCCGTAGTACACGCCGTCGGGGAGGACGGCGACGTTGGCGGCGAAGCGGTCCCCGCCCAGGTGCGTGCATTCCCAGACGAGATCGGGGTGGCGCGCTCCGAGGGCGGCGGCCACGGGGCGTCCTCGCACCGCGCAGCACACGTCGTGTGTCCCGTGCGCGCAGACCAGCACGACGGGCGGGTGTCCCGTCGTTCCGGGACCGTGCAGCGCGTCCACGACGCCGTCGAGGTCCGCGTCCGTCTGCCACGTGCCCCAGGTCTGACGGTGCGCTCCGCGCGCGTCGTGGTGCAGCACCGCCCAGCGGCGCGGTCCCGCGCGGCGGCGGCCGGGGCGCCGCACGAGCAGGAGGCGGGCCCTGCGCGCTCGTGCCGCCGCGAACACCCGGTCGGCGACGGCGGGTTCGAGGCCGGCGCCCTCGAAGCCGTTGGGCGGCCAGCCTCCCGGGTGCTCGATCAGTACCCACACGCGTCCGTGCGGCGCCGTTCCCGCGAGCGAGTCGCCTCGCGCCCGCGCGGCCTCGGCGCAGAAGAACCGCGCCAGGTTCTCGGCCATCAGGGTGCGTCGGGGACGAGGACGCCCGCGCGCAGCAGGCGGCGTACGAGGGTCGTTCCGAGGTCCCGCGCGGGGTGCGCCTCGCCGTCGAGCAGCCGTCCGACGGCGGCGAGTTCGGCGGGTGCGAGGTCGAGCCAGCCGACGCGGGTCCACAGGCGTTCGCCGCTCAGGCGTGGCTCCAGCGCCGCGCGCAGCCGTACGCGGGTGTCGGCGGTGAGCGCGTCGAGCGCCGCGAGCTGGGCGAGCGGTCCCAGGGGCGCGGGGCGGCCCTGGGCGCGGCGGGTACGGGCGAAGAGCGGGGCCGGGTCGGCGGTGGTGAGCGCGGTGACGAGTCGTGCGCGGACCTCTTCCAGTTCTCCGTCGGGTCCTTCCGCGCCGAGCGGGAGGGACGCGCGCATCGCGGGGTCCTCGCGCAGCGTGGCGAGGGCGGTCTCGGCGAGTTGGGCGGCCAGTGCGTGTCGCGTCCAGGGGTGGACGCCGAGCGTCAGATGCACGGAGACGGCTCCCTGCGCCACGGCGGAGTGCAGCCAGCCGCGCGGCAGGTAGAGCACATCGCCCGGTGCCAGGACGGTGTCCAGGACGGGCGCGCCGGAAGCGGCCTCGGCGACGGCGGCCCGGTGCCCGGTCCAGGGCTGCTCGCGCGTGGGCGCGGTGACGACGGGTTCGTGGATCAGCCACCGCTTGGTGCCGGTGATCTGGAGGATGAAGACGTCGTGCACGTCGTAGTGGGCGTCGAAGCCCTGGTTCTGGGGCGGGGTGACGTACGCGTTGGCCTGGACCGGGTGTCCCAGCTCCGCGGCCAGCCGCGAGGTGAACGCGCCGACCGGCTCCCAGGTGCGGTGCAGGGCCTGGAGCACGAGTGTGGCGCCGTCCGCGAAGGCGCGCCACAGTGCGGTGTCGTCGAGCTGGTCGGCGACGGTGGCGCCGACGCCGCCCGGGGCGGTGAAGGACGACTCGGGGAGCGTCGCTCCGTCCTTCGCGACGCGCAGGAACGGGGTGCGCAGTCCGCGCCGGGAGACCAGCTCGTCCACCGCGGCGGACGAGAAGACGTCCGAGAAGTCGCTCGCCCCGCGGGTGAGGGAGGGCATCCGCCCCCACACGTCGCGGGCGAATTCCTCCCGGCCGAGGCTGGTGAGACGCGACTCCAGGACGCCGGTGTCCGCGTGGACACCGGCGTCCTGGAACACCTCGTTCCCCTCAGTGGTCAAGAGCCGTCGGCCGCGCCGTCGGCGCCGCCGTCGTGGACACCGGGCTTGCCCGCCGCGCCACCGTCCGCGGGACCCTCGGCCGCACCGTCCGCGCCGCCGTCGTGCACGCCGGGCTTGCCCGCCGCGCCACCGTCCGCCGGACCCTCGGCCGCACCATCGGCACCGCCGTCATGCACACCGGGCGTACCCGCCGCACCACCATCCGCCGGACCCTCGGCCGCACCATCGGCACCGCCGTCATGCACACCGGGCGTACCCGCCGCGCCGCCGTCGGCCGGGCCCTCCTGCTCGTAGTCGGGCTTGCTCATGATGCCTCCTGAAAGTCGCGCGGGCCGTGCGGACGCGGACGTCCTCCGGGCAGGTGGATCTCCCTCTTAACCTCACCCACCGGCCGCCGACCGGCAACCGGAGGCCCGGGCGCGCCCGCGTCGAGCGGCGGGTCCGCGCGGTGGATACGCCCGCGGCGGGGCGGTCGTGGCAGCGGCCGCCACGAGGCCGTGCGGCGCGCGGGCGGGTGGCTACCTCGGTGCCAGCCGGATGGCGGTGGCGGGGCAGATGGCGGCCGATTCCCGTACGTCGTCGTGGTAATCGGGGGACGGATCGGCGTCGAGCAGTTCGACGATGCCGTCGTCGTCCTGGTCGAAGACCTCGGGTACGAGCAGGACGCACTGCCCGGACCCGACGCACTTGAGCTGGTCGACTTCCACGTGCATGGCGGTCTCGCTTTCGTGGGGGCGGGAGGGCTTCACCAGGTGACGGGCAGCTCGTAGACGCCGAAGACGGCGCCGTCGTGCTTGAACTCCAGTCGCTCGATGCCGGTGGCCAGGGCGAGCGTGGGGACGCGGCGGTACAGGGTGCTGTAGACGACCTGGAGCTCCATGCGGGCGAGCGGCTGGCCCAGGCACTGGTGGACGCCGAAGCCGAAGGCGACGTGGCGGCGGGCGTCGCGGCCGAGGTCGAGCCGGTCCGGGTCGGGGAAGACGTCGGGGTCGCGGTTGGCGGTCTCGCCGGCCAGGACGATGCCGTCGCCCGCCCGGATCGTCACGCCCGCGTACGTGATGTCCTCCAGCGCGACGCGGCGGCGTCCGCTGTGCACGATGGTCAGGTAGCGCAGGAGTTCCTCGACGGCGCCGGCGACCGTCTTCGGGTCGTCGCCTGCGCGGAGGACGTCGAGCTGGTCCGGGTTCCGCAGCAACGCGAGGGTGCCCAGCTCGATCATGTTGGCCGTGGTCTCGTGGCCGGCGGCCAGCAGCAGGACGCCCGTCCTGGCCGCGTCCCGCCGGCTGAGCTGCCCCGTGACCACCTGGCGCGTGGCGAGGTCGGACAGCAGGTCGTCCTCTGGGTGCGTCTGCTTCTCGGCCAGCAGGGCTTCGAGGTAGTCGGTGAGGGCGGTGGAGGCGGCGGCCACCTCCTCCGGCGTGGAGGTGCGGCGGACGAGCACCTTGGTGTGGCGCTGGAAGAGGTCGTGGTCCGCGTAGGGGACGCCGAGGAGCGCGCAGATCACCAGACTGGGCACGGGAAGCGCGAACTCCTGCACCAGCTCGACGGGCTTGGGCCCGGCGAGCAGGTCGTCGATCAGGCCGTCGACGATGCGCTGGACCGCGGGCCGCAGCTCCCGCATCTTGCGGATGGCGAAGGGGGCGGTGACCATCCGGCGCATGCGGGAGTGCTCCGGGTCGTCCATGTTGAGGAACGAACGGCGGATCTCGCTGCCCGCCTTGGAGCCGGGGCTGACGTGCGGGAAACCGGGGCGCGTGACGTCGGAGCTGAGACGCCGGTCCGCGAGCAGGGCACGCACCTGCTCGTGCCGGGTGACGAGCCAGGGGGTGCTGCCGTCCCAGATGCGCACCCGGGACAACGAGGGCTCCACCTGTCGGGTCCGCAGGGCCGGGGCCGGGTCGAAGGGGCACGTGGCGGCCCGGGGCATGGGGAACTCGTCAAGGTCCTCCGGTGAGTGCGACACGGTCTCGGTCATACCTGCCTCCGCGAGTGTGAGGGGTGGTGCCGTGCGAGGGATGCCGTGGTGAAGGCTCCGTGTCCCGAATCCTCACAACAATAGATGCCCGGGGCAACCAGTTGGCCGGAAGGAGCAGCCCTTCCGCCGGTATGCGATCGAGTCAACCCCGTGCTCCGCGCCAATCCCGACGACGAACGGCCCCTGACGCGTCGCCGCCGCTCCACCGGCCGCCTCCGGTAGCGGAAAGCGCCCCATTGTGACCGGAAGCGAACGTTCCTTCGTGACCGCTACCGATTGCGAGCACTCCGAAACCCGTAGTAAGGGTCGAGAAAGCGCCATCCGGTGGCCCGGCCGCGGCTGGGCCCGTGTGCTCGTCGCCCGTCGCGGCGTCACCCGTGGCGCCGTCACCCGCCGTGTGCTCCGTGCGTGTTGGCCGCCCGCGCGGGTGGTCGTGCGTGATGCTGGGCGGACGGTGTCCGGGCGGAGGTGTGGTGGAGCGGGCCGAGGTGGTGATCGTGGGGGCGGGAGCCTCGGGGCTCAGTCTCGCCCTCGCCCTGGCGGAGCACGCTCCCGGTGCCGCCCCGGTGGTGGTGCTCGACGCGGCGGACGCGCGGCTGCGGCCCGTCACGCGGACGTGGTGCTGGTGGGAGGCCGCGCACGGTCCTTACGACGACATGCTCACCGCGTCCTGGGACCGGTTGCGGCTCGTGGGGGCGGGCGGCGAGGTCCTCCCCCGGCGGCTCCCGGGGACGCGGTACAAGATGCTGCGCTCGCCGGTGTTCGAGGCGGGGGTGCGGGAGCGGCTGGCCGGTACGGAGGGGACGCGCTTCGTCCGGGGCACCGTCGTCGGCATCACGCCGGGGGCCGGTGGCTCGCTCGTCCGGGCGCGGGACCCGCGGGACCGTGAGTTCGCCGTCCGCGCGCGGTGGGTCTTCGACTCGCGGCCCGTGTCGCCGCTGCCCGCCGCGCGCACGCTGCTGTGGCAGCACTTCCGGGGATGGTTCCTGCGGACCGCCGCGCCGGTCTTCACCCCGGACGTGGTCGACCTGATGGACTTCCGTACCCCGCAGCCCGCCCGGGGGCTCTCCTTCTGCTACGTGCTGCCGCTCGGGCCGCGCGAGGCGCTCGTCGAGTACACCGAGTTCTCGCGGCAGCGGCTCGGGCGCGCCGCGTACGAGCGGGAGTTGCGCCGGTACGTGAGCGAGGTGCTCGGTGTCGGCGCGTACGAGGTGACGGGCAGTGAGCAGGGCGCGATCCCGATGACGGACGCGGTGTTCGGGCGGCGGGCCGGTTCCGGGGTGTACCGGATCGGGACGGCGGGCGGGGCGACGCGCCCGGCGACGGGGTACACCTTCGCGGCGGTGCAGCGGCAGGCGCGCGCGGTGGCCGACCGGCTGGCGCGCGGGCGCGAGCCGGTGCCCCCACCGGCGTACG
>NZ_JAAGLR010000402.1 GCF_010548245.1 Streptomyces sp. SID11385 | reverse complement strand
GTGCTCGGCGGCCCGCTCCCCGCGCCGCCGCCACGCGCACGGCTTGGGGTCCGCCGGCTCGGTGAGGCCGCGACGTGGCGCTGGTTCGCGTACACGCTCGGGCTGGGCGCGCTGCACGCGGCGGTGGCGCTCGGGCTGCTCACGCTGCTCGCCTTCGCCGCCGTGCTCCTCGTGACCCCGTTGCTCGTGCACGCGCTCGCCCCCGAGGCCGTGATGATCATTCCGGGGCGGGCGGTGCCGAGTACCTGGGCCGGGCTGTGGTTCACAGGTGCGGGGCTCGTGTCCGTGCTTCTCCTGGCGTGGCCGACCCTCCTGCTCGCCGCCGCCGGGGCCCGGCTCGCGCGGTTGATGCTCGCCCCGCGCGCCGGTGACCGCGTCATCGAACTGACCCGTGCGCGGGCCCGGCTCGCCGACGCCTTCGAGGCCGAGCGGCGCCGCATCGAGCGGGACCTGCACGACGGGGCGCAGCAGCAGCTCGTGGCCCTGACCATGACGCTCGGTCTGGCGCGCATGGAGCTGGGCGACGACGACGCGCCGGGCGCCGCGCTCGTGGAACGGGCGCGGGGCGAGGCGCGGCGGGCGCTGGAGCAGTTGCGCGAGCTGGTGCGCGGCATCCACCCGCTGGTGCTCACGGATCACGGGCTCGCCGCGGCGGTCGAGGAGGTGGCGCGGCGCGGGCCCCTGCCCGTCCGGGTCGACATCGCATTGCCGCGTCGTCTGCCCGCGCGGGTCGAGTCGACCGCGTACTTCACAGTGACGGAGGCGCTGACGAACGCGGTGCGGCACAGCGGCGGTACGGAGATCGTGGTGAGCGCGCGACTGCGCGGCGGACGGCTCGTGCTGCGGGTGCGCGACGACGGGCGCGGGGGCGCGGACCCGGCGGCGGGCAGCGGGCTGCTCGGGCTCGCGGAGAGACTCGCCGTCCTGGACGGGCGGCTGGAGGTGTCGAGCCCGGAGGGCGGGCCGACGGTGGTACGGGCGGAGGTGCCGTGCGAGGAGGAGTAGCGGTGGAGGCGTGGTGCGCGTAGTGCTCGCGGAGGACGCGGTGTTGCTACGGGCGGGGCTCGTGGAACTGCTCGGCCGGGCCGGGCACGAGGTCGTCGCCGCGGTCGGCGAGGCGGAGACGCTGCGGCAGGCGGTGGAGCGGGAGCGGCCCGACATCGTGGTGACGGATGTGCGGATGCCGCCGGACTTCAGGGACGAGGGGCTGCGCGCGGCGCTCGCGCTGCGTGCGGAGCGCCCCACGTTGCCGATTCTCGTCCTGTCGCAGTACGTCGCCTCGGCGTACGCGACGCGGCTCGTCCTGGAGAGCCCGCCGGGTGGCGGTCTCGGCTATCTCCTGAAGGACCGGGTGGGCGAGGTCGCCGAATTCCTCGACGCGCTGCGGCGGGTCGGGGCCGGGGAGACCGTCATCGATCCGGAGGTCGTACGGGTCCTGCTCGGCCACCGCGCGGCGACGCACCCGCTCGGCAGGCTCACCCCGCGCGAGCGGGAGGTCCTGGCGCGCATGGCGGAGGGCGGCACGAACCAGTCGATCGCGAAGACGCTCGGCGTGAGTGAGGCGGCGGTCGTGAAGCACGCGAGCAACATCTTCATGAAGCTCGACCTCGATCCGGCCGAGGGCAACCGCCGGGTCCTCGCGGTCCTGGCCCACCTGCGGGCGCAGGAGTGACACGCGGGGCGGGCCCGGGAAAGGCTGACGCCTCGCAGTAGGCGAAACCCCACCATCCGACTCCGCTTACCGCCCGTGACCTGGGCTTTCCCTCCTCCTGGAATGGAGGGATGACTCTTCAGGACGTACGGGGACGGCGGGCACGGCGGGCGGCCCAGGAGCTGCGCGAACTGCTGAAACCGCGCGAGCTGCTGCGGCGCCGCCGCGTGTGGTGTGCCGTCCTCCTCGGGTGCTGTGTCTTCGCGCTCGGCCTCCGCGCGGTCAGCACCCTGCCGCCGCACCGCGTGTGGGGCGGCTGCGCGGCGGCCGGATACGCGCTCGCGGCGTGGTGCGCGGGGCGGGGGCGGTGGCGGTGGGCCGTGCGGTGCGCGGTGGGCGGGGCGCTCGTGGTGCCGGGCGTGTACCTGCTCGTGCGTGGGGCGGGACAGAGCGAGGTGTTCGTCCTGGAGCGGGCCGCGCACCACCTCGTCCACTGGGGCACCCCGTACGAAAGCGCCCCGGACAGCGTGCGCGGCTACACCCCGTACCTCCCCGGCGCGGCCCTGCTCGGACTGCCCTCGCTCGTGCTCCCCGGCCCACTGGGGGACGCGCGGGTGTGGTGCGCGGTGGTGTTCCTGGGGTGTCTGTGGGCGGCGCGGCCCCACGGCGGCGCGTGGGGGTACGGGCGGGGTCTCGCCGTGTTGTGCGCGGCGCCGCCCTTCGCGCTCGCCTGCGTGGTGAGCGGGGTGGACCTGCCGGTCGCGGGGGTGTGCGTGCTCGGGCTGGCGCTCGCGGGGCGCGAGCGGCCCGTGCCGGCGGGAGTGGTGCTCGGTCTCGGGTGCGCGGTGAAGTGGACGGTGTGCCCGGCGCTCGTGGTGGCGGCCGCGCTCCTCGTGGGGCGCGCCCGTCCCCGTACCCCCGCGCTCGCGGCCCTCGCCCTCGGCACCTCGCTCCCCCTCGTCCTCCTCGTCCTCCCGTGGGCCCTCGCGAGCCCCGGTGTGCTCGTCGAGCAGGTCTTCGCGTTTCCCTCCGGGCACGGGCGGCTCGCGACGCCGGCGGCGAGTCCGCTGCCCGGGCAGTTCCTCGCGGGGCTCGGGGCGGGCGGGTGGTGGGGCGCGCCGGCAGTGCTGCTGCTCGCGGCGGGCGGTGTGGGGTGGTGGCTCGTGCGCAGGCCGCCGCGGACGGCGGGTGAGGCGGCGGTACGGCTCGCGGTGGGGCTGAGTGCCGCCTTCGCTTTCGCGCCCGCGTCACGTTTCGGTTACTTCGTCGTGCCCTTCGTGCTGTCCGCCTGGGCACTGATCGTTACCGGGAGCGCGGCGCAGAGCGGGATAGGACGGGACGGGACGGACGTTTCACCAGGTGGGGAGGGCCTTGCTGGGCCCACCGGTCACAGGACGGGAACGGCGACCCCATAGAGTGCCCGTCATGACGGAGGGGATACGCACCGCCCCCGGCGGTGTGCAGGCTCGGGCGCGGCACAAGAAGAAGAGCGGACTCGCACGTTCCTCGCTGCTCATGGCGGCCGGCACGATGGCGTCCCGCGCGACGGGACTGATCCGCCAGGTGCTCCAGGGGGTCGCACTCGGCACGGGTCTGCTCGCGAGCACGTACAACACGGCGAACACGGTTCCCACGAGCTTGTACACGCTGCTCATCGGCGGGGCGCTCAACGCGGTGCTCGTGCCGCAGCTCGTGCGGGCGCGCATGCGGGACGCGGACGGCGGTCTCGCCTACGAGCAGCGGCTCGTCACGCTCGTCCTGGTGGTGCTCGGTCTCGGCTCGTTGGCGGCGGTGCTCGCGGCGCCGCAGATCGTCAGCGTGTACCTCCCCGACACCCCGGACCAGCACGAGGCGTACCAGCTCACGGTGACGTTCGCGCGGTACCTGTTGCCGCAGATCTTCTTCTACGGGCTCTACGCGATCTACGGGCAGGTACTCAACGCGCGCGAACGCTTCGGCGCGATGATGTGGACGCCCGTCCTCAACAACTTCGTCCTCATCGCGATGTTCGGCGGCTATCTCACGCTCATGACGGTGCCGAAGGACGTCTCGGGCGTGACGGCGCTGCACGTGCGCTGGCTCGGGATCGGCACGACGGGCGCGCTCGCGCTCCAGGCGCTCGCGCTGATCCCCTTCGCGCGCGCCGCCGGTTTCCGGTTCCGGCCGCGCTTCGACTGGCGCGGCACGGGTCTCGGCCCGTCGCTCGCCGCGGCGCGGTGGACGCTGCTCTTCGTCCTCGCGAACCTGACGGCGATGACGGTCGTGACGCACTACGCGAACCTCGTGGACACGCAGGCGCCGGACGCGGGCGCGGGGTACTCGGCGTACTCGTACGCGCAGACGATCTGGATTCTGCCGCAGTCGCTCGTGACGGTCTCGGTGGTGACGGCGCTGCTGCCCCGGCTGAGCCGCGCGGCGGCGGCGGGCGAGCTGAGACAGTTGCGCGGGGACCTCGCGCGGGCGCTGCGCATGACGAACGCGTTCATCGTGCCCGCCGCGTTCCTCTTCGCGGCGCTCGGCCCGGAGATCGCCGTGCTCCTCTTCCAGCACGGCGCGGTGAAGACGACGGCGCCGCTCGGCCAGATGCTCCAGGTGCTCGGGCCCGGGCTCATCCCGTTCTCGATGCAGTTCGTGCTCCTGCGCGGTTTCTACGCCTTCGAGGACACCAGGACGCCGTTCTTCATGGCGGCGCTCATCGCGGTCGTGAACATCGTGCTCGCCTACGCGTGCCACCTCATGCTGCCGACGAAGTCGCAGGTCGTCGGGATGGCGGCGGCGTACGGCGTGAGCTATCTCGTGGGGCTCATGGCCACGACGAAACTGCTGCGCAAGAAGACCCGCAGGCGGCTCGGCGGCAAGCTCGTCTCGGCGCACCTGCGCCTCTTCCTCGCCTCGGGCGTGGCCGCGATCGCCGCGGCGGTGGTGGTACGGGTTGCCGAGCGGCCCGGCACGGTGGGCCTCGCGATCGCGCTGGTGGCCGCGCTGCTGGTGGCCGGGATCGTCTACCTGCTGTTCGCGCGTGTCCTCGGCATCCGCGAGCTGGACCGCTTCACGCGCAGGAAGGCCGCCTAGGCCGGTTGGCTAGGCTCGCGCGCATGACTGCTGACGCCGCGCCCGCTCCCGTACTCCCCCGTTACCCGGACGTCGTGGCCGCCGCCGCGCGCATCGCCGGTGTCGCGCACCGCACGCCGGTGCTGCGCTCGCGGCTGCTCGACGAGCGGACGGGCGCGGAGGTGTACTTCAAGTGCGAGAACTTCCAGCGGATGGGTGCCTTCAAGTTCCGCGGCGCCTACCACGCGATGTCGCGGCTCGACGCGGACCAGCGGGCCGCGGGAGTCGTCGCGTACTCCTCGGGCAATCACGCGCAGGCGGTCGCCCTCGCGGCGCGGCTGCTCGGCATCGAGGCGACCATCGTGATGCCCGAGGACGCCCCCGAGAGCAAGCTCGCGGCGACGCGGGGCTACGGCGGCAAGGTGGTGCTCTACGACCGATACGCGGGTGACCCCGCCCCGATCGCGGCGGACCTCGCCGCCCGGCACGGGCTCGTCTTCGTCCCGCCCTTCGACCACCCCGACATCATCGCGGGCGCGGGCACGGCGGCGCTGGAGCTGTTCGAGGAGACGGGACCGCTCGACGCGCTCTTCGTGCCGCTCGGCGGGGGCGGACTGCTCTCGGGCACGGGGCTCGTGGCCCGCGAGGTGGCCCCCGGCTGCGCGCTGTTCGGGGTGGAGCCGGAGGCGGGCGACGACGGCAGGCAGTCGCTCGCGCGCGGCGAGATCGTGACGATCGAGCCGCCGCGCACCCTCGCGGACGGGGCGCAGACCCTCGCGCTCGGCGAGCTGACCTTCCCGCTCGTCAGGGAGGCGGTGACGGACATCCTCACGGTCCCCGACGAGGCGCTCGCGCCGTGCCTGCGGGATGTCGCGACGTACCTCAAGCTCGTCGTGGAGCCGACCGGCGTGCTCGGGCTCGCCGCGCTGTACGCGCAGGCGGAGCGGTGGCGCGGGAAGCGTGTCGGGGTCGTGGTGAGCGGCGGGAACGTGGACCTCGCCCGGTACGCGGGTCTGCTCGCGTCGTAGCCTCGAAGCGCGGCGTGCCACGAGGCGGGCCGCGTCCGAGGAAAGGCTTGGGATGACGACGCAGGTGCAGGCGCCGGGGACCACCGGCGGCGACGAGGGGACGGCGGGGCTGCCCACCCTCGCCGATTTCGCGCTCGACCCGGAGGTACGCCACCTCAATCACGGTTCCTTCGGCACGGTGCCGCGCCCCGTGCTCGACCGTCTCGCCGCGCTGCGCGCCGAGATGGAGAGCAATCCGGACGCGTGGTGGCGGACGCTGACCGGGCGCATCGCCGCGGCGCGCGCCGAGGTCGCCGCCTTCCTGCGCACCACGCCCGACGCGCTCGCCTTCGTGCCGAACGCCAGCTCCGGCGCGAGCACCGTCCTCGCCTCGCTGCGCTTCCCGCGCGGCGCGCGCGTCCTCATGACGGACCACACGTACGGCGCGGTCGCGATGGGCGTGCGCCGCGTCGCCGCGCTGCACGGCGCGGTCGTGGACACGGTGCACGTACCGCTCGACGCGTCCACGGAGGACATCGCGTCGCTGTTCGCGCGGAAACTGGGCTCGGGGGCCCCGGTGGCGCTCGTCGTCGTGGACCAGATCACCTCGCCGACCGCCCGGCTCTTCCCGCTCCCGGAGATCGTCGCCGCCTCGCACGCGGCGGGGGCGCGGGTCCTGGTCGACGGTGCCCATGCCCCCGGGCTGCTCGCCGATCCGCTGGGGCATGCCTCGGGCGCCGACTACTGGACGGGCAATCTGCACAAGTGGACGTGCGGGCCGCGCGGCACGGCCGCGCTCGTGGCCGCCGAGGACGTGGCGCAGGAGCTGGTGCCGCTCGTGAACTCGTGGGGCGCCCCGAACCCGTACCCGCACCGCTTCGACGAGCAGGGCACGCAGGACGTCACGGGGTGGCTCGCGGTGCCCGGTTCGCTCGCGTTCTTCGCGGAGCGCGGGGGCTGGGACGCGGCGCGCGCAAGAATGGAGCGCACGGTCACGGCGGCGCAGGCCCTGCTCGCCGAGGCGCTGGGCGCCGACCTCGCGGGCGTCAGCGTGCACGAGGCGCCCGCGATGCGCCTGATACCCCTCGCTGCCACGCTCGCGACGGACCCGGACCGGGCGGCGGCGCTCCAGCGGCGCGTCGCGGCGGAGCTGCGCTGCGAGGTCTCGATCACGTCGTGGGACGGGCGCGGCTTCCTTCGGCTGTCGGCGCACGTCTACAACCGCCCCGAGGAGTACGAGTACCTCGCCGAGCGACTGCCCGCGCTGTTCGCCGCGGCGGAGCGCGAGGCGGACTGACCGGGGCGAGTCAGCGTGTGCGCCGGGGAGGGTGTCCCGTCCCCGGCGCCCGCCCCACCTGCTTGGGCGCCCCGCCCGTGACGTGCGCCGCCGGTCCCGCCTCGTGCCCGCGAGCAGCCCGCTTCGCCCCGTGCCCGCGCGTCGCCCGTCCCGCCACGTGCCGTACCGCCGCGCCCGTGTCGCCGGCCCGCAGGGAGCGCAGGGCGAGGAGGAGGACGCCGATGTCGTCGAGGTAGACGGGATCGGGGACGAGGTCGGTGGGGAGGACGAGGTAGAGGAGCGCGCCCCAGAAGACCCACCGCTTCCCGGCCGGGAGACCGGCCGCGCGCAAGGTCCTGCGGGTGCGCACCAGGCGGACGGCGAGGACGAGGGCGAAGGCGAGCACGGCCACCGCGAGCACGGCGAGCACGATCAGCAGGTCCCGTGTGTCGTCACTCATGCCAGGCTCCCTGCCGGCCTCGCGAGGACCCGTGCCCCCGCTCCTGAGGTTCGTGTACCCATGCGGCGGGGGTTGAGCGCGGGCCGTTCGGAGGACGGGAGGGCGCGGCCCGCATCCCCTTCGCGCCCCGTCCCCGTCTCGCGCCCCGCCTCTGTCACGCGCCCCGCCCCCGTCTTGCGCGCCGCCTCAGCCCGTCGCCGTCACCGTCCACGCCGGGAGGCACGCGTTGCCCTCCGTACGCGCGCACGCCGCCAGGACATCGGCCTCGCTCTCGGCGAGGTCGAGGACGTGGGGCGCCGGCGTGCCCTGCGCCCTGGCCTCCGCGAGCCAGTACGCCGCGGCGTCGATCTCCCAGTCCGCGTCCTGAAGTCCCTCGGTGGGGACGTGGCTGACGGGGCCCGCCTGCCAGCCCGTCTCGGCGAGGAGACGCAGGAGCTGGGGGCGCGAGAAGGGGGTGCGGATGTTTCCGTCGCCCCGCAGCCCCGCGCCCACGAGGTGGGCCTGGAGGCGGACGGCGAGGAGGTGGGCGAGCTGACCCGGGGCGGTCGGCTCGGGGTCCCACTCGGCGAGGTGCAGGACGGGCGCCCACGCCCTGGCGCGCGCCAGGAGGTGCCGCAGGCGCGCGGCGTCGGCCACGTACCAGGAGCAGTGCGAGAGGACGACGGCGTCGAAGCCCGGCTCGGGCGGGGCGCTCGCGAGGTCGAAGCCGAGACGGGTCTCGACGCGGTCGCCGAGCGGGCCGGACGCGAGGTGGCGCAGCGAGTCGCCGAGCGTGACGGGGGCTCCGTGGGCGGGCGGTCCGGGGTCGGTCGCGAGGACGTGTCCGGTGGGGCCGACGAGGTCGGCGAGGACGGCGGTCGTGTCGCCCTGGCCGCAGCCGATTTCCAGGAGCCGGGCGCCGGGGCGCGGCTGCCAGTGCGCGGCGAGGGCCTGGCGGTGGGCGGTCTGCCGGAGCTGTGCGGCGGGCGAGTACGCGTGACCCGCCATCAGGGCGGCGAGCGCCTCGGGCGTCATGGGGCGCGGTCCTTCCGGCGGGGGGGGACGAGTCGCTGGAGGATACGCGAACGCGGGCGCGGGGCTCAGTGGGACAGGTAGCTCAGTGCGGCAGGACGCTCAGTGGGGCAGGTCGACGACCGCGCCCACGGACTTGCCGCCGGGGGTGAGGGCGATGCGGACCTCGCGGCTGAGCGCGCGGACGATCTCCAGTCCGTGGCCGCCCACGCGGGCCGGGTCGGGGGTGAGGAAGCTCGGTGCGACGGGGCTCGTGTCGTGGACGGTGACGACGACGTGCGTCGCGTCGCCGGTCAGTTCCAGGGCGTGGAAACCGCCCGCGTGGCGCTCGGCGTTGGTGGCGAGTTCGCTGACGACGAGGTGCAGGTCCCCCGTCGTGCGCTCGGGGACGCGCGCGCACCACTCGGCTTCGAGGCGGTGCAGGAAGCGCGTGGTGACGGCGCGGGCGGCGGCGACGCTGCCGGGGCTGCCGTCGAAGTGCGCGGTGTGGTGGAGCGGCTGGGCGGGCGCGGCGTGCCCCGCCGACTCGGCGCCGTCCGCCGCGCGGACGTACCCGCTCGCGTGGTGAAGCGCGGTCGTCGTGTGCTCGTTCATGGTCTCCAGCCCCCCGTGACGCGTGTGCCACCGGGACGCCTCACTGTGCCCGGCTTTCGCCGGATACCCCGGTCCTCGCGCCGCACACGCGGCGGCGCGTGTGAGGGGGGTCACAGGGTGGGGCGTGGATAGGCTCGGCGGCGGCCGGTGACGGATGTGCGTACGGGGCCGGTGCCGGGCGCAGGGCGCGGTACCGGACCGGGCGCGGAAGGAAGGTGGGCGGATGCAGGCGCTGGCGATGTCGCTCTTCGATCCGGCGGCCGGGCAGGGTGCCCGTCAGTTCGCGGAGATCGGTCTCGCGCTGCTGCTCTCGACGCTCATCGGGGCCGAGCGGGCGGTGCAGCAGAAGAGCGCGGGCCTGCGCACCCACACGCTGGTGGGAGTGGGCAGCGCCCTGTTCATGGAGGTCTCGCAGCACGGTTTCAACGCGGTGCTCGGGCTGGAGAACGTCTCCTTCGACCCGTCGAGGGTCGCGGCGCAGATCGTCTCGGGGATCGGCTTCATCGGCGGCGGACTGATCTTCGTCCGCCGGGACGCGGTACGGGGCCTGACGACGGCGGCGACCGTGTGGCTGACGTGTGCGATCGGGATGGCCTGCGGGGGCGGGCTGCCGTTGCTCGGGATCGCGGCGACGCTCGTGCACTTCCTCGTCGTGTGGGGCTACCCGTGGCTCACGCGGTGGCTGCCCGCGCTCTCCTCGGTCGAGCAGGCGGGCCTGACGCTGAGCTACCGCTCGGGGAGCGGCGTGCTCTCGCTCGTGCTCAAGGAGTGCACGGACATGGGCTTCCGGGTCGTCCAGGTGAGCGTGGAGCGGCCCGCCCGGCCCAGCAGGAAGAAGGGCCCGCCGGCCGAGGAGGAGGAGCTGGAGACGGGGACGCGGGCGGTGTGGCTGGAGGTCGAGGGCTCCGGGAGCGTGTACGCGCTCGTCGCCTCGCTCTCGGAGTTCGACGGGGTCCTCGACGTGACCTCCGACCGCGCGGAGACGGCCGAGTGAGCGACAGGCGGCGGTACGGGTACGGGGCGGGCACTGCCGAACGGCGCCCCGTACCCGTACCGCCCGCGAACCCCGCGGCGCCTCACAGCCTCCGCAGCGCCGGGAGCAGCCGCTCGCGCGCCCAGCGCAGGAAGGGTTCCTGGTGGTCGCCGCCGACCTGGATGAGCGCGATCTCGTCGAAGCCGGCGTCGGCGTAGGCGCGTACCGCCTCCGCGAAGGCGTCCACGTCGTCCCCGCAGGGGACCGCGGCGGCGACGTCCTCGCGGGTCACGCTGCTCGTGGCCCCGGCGAAGGAGACGGGGCCGGGGAGTTCGGCGTTGACCGTCCAGGGGCCGAGTGACCAGCGGAACTGCTCGTGGGCGCGGGTGAGCGCGGCCTCGCGGTCGGGGTCGTAGGAGACGGGGAGCTGGCCGACACGGGGTTTGCCGGTGCCGCCGAAGCGGTCGAAGTCGGCGAGGAGTTCCGCCTTGGGCTCGGTGGCGATGACGAGGTCGGCGAGGCGTCCCGCGAGCGCGCAGGAGCGGGGCCCGGAGACGGCGACGCCGATCGGCGGGGCGGTCTCGGGCAGGTCCCACAGCTTGGCGTCCTGGACGGTGAAGTGCTTGCCGTCGTGGTGGACGGTCTCGCCGTCGAGCAGGGCGCGGATGATGCCGACGGCCTCCTCCAGCATCTCGACGCGGACCGGGGCGGTGGGCCAGCCGTGCCCGACGACGTGCTCGTTGAGGTTCTCGCCCGAGCCGAGGCCGAGGCGGAAGCGCCCCTGGGACAGGAGTTGCACGGTCGCGGCCTTCTGGGCGACGACCGCGGGGTGGTAGCGCACGGTCGGGCAGGTCACGTACGTCATGAGCGGCAGGCGCTCGGTGGCCTGCGCGACGGCGCCGAGGACGCTCCACGCGTAGGGCGCGTGGCCCTGTTCCCGCAGCCAGGGGAAGTAGTGGTCGGAGATGACGGAGAAGTCGAAACCGGCCTCCTCGGCGCCGACCGCGTGCGCCACCAGCTCGCGAGGGCCTGCCTGTTCGGTCATGAGTGTGTATCCGATGCGGGGCATGGCACTCGATGTGACCGCGCGGAGGGCACGTCAAACCCCAAACCTGCCGAGCGGGTGTCGGACAAACATTCAGTCGGCTGCCCGGCCGGGGTCTTCGGCGGGCACGCGGGCGGGTTCTTCGGCGGGCTCTCGGGCCGGTTCCCCGGCCGGTACGAGGAAGCGGGCGCGCAGGGCCGTGACGGTCGTCTCGGGTACGCCGTGCGCCGCGACGTAGGCGGCCACGCCACCGTGGTCGCGGTCGAGGTCGTCGAGGAGGTGGCGGATGACGGCCTCGGGGGCGCGCCCGTAGTGCTCCCACCCGGGGGCGCGGCCCTCGTTGCGGGCGGACCAGTCGGCGCGCAGGCGCGCGGTGGCGCGCTCGGTGAGGGCGAAGTCGGCGGCGACGGTGTCGCGGTCGACGCCGAGGAGGGTGAGGACGAGCGCGGCGATGATGCCGGTGCGGTCCTTGCCGGAGGCGCAGTGGAAGACGGCGGGACCCTCGGAGTGGGCGAGGACGCCGATGACCTCGGCGATCTCCTCGCCGCCGTCCGCGATGATCTCGCCGAGCTTGTCCGCGAGATACCGCCAGGGGTCGGGGAGCGGGCCGGTGGCGGCCTGGTCCCAGGGGCGGTGCTCGATGCCGATGCGGTGGAAGGCGAGTCCCTCGCGTGCGGGGACGCGCCCGGAGCGGGTGAGCTCCCAGTCGTGGCGCAGGTCGACGACGGTGCGGATGCCGAGGGCGTCGAAGCGCGCGCGGTCGGCCTTGGCGGCGGGCTCGTGGAGCTTGGCGAGATTGTCGGAGCGGTACAGGACGCGGGAGCGCGTGAGCTGTTCCCCGGCGGCGGGATAGCCGCCCAGGTCACGGAAGTTGTGCAGGCGGTCGAAGCCGAGGTATCTGTCCACGGTCCCGATCCTAGGCACCCGTCCGGGTGAAGGGCCGGGGTAATTCGCTTGCGGGGCGCTCGCGTTGCCCCGCAAGCTTTCCCGGTCCGCGTGAGGGCCCCTCGGGGCCCCGGCGGGCGTCGTACCCGTATCCGTTCGAGGAGGTCCGCCATGCGCGCTGCCCACTGGTTCGTTCCGCAGGCCATCGCAGTCCCTTCCGACCTCACGGAGCACCTGGGTGCACTCGCACGACCTTCGGCCCGCCCCTGCGCGGGACCATCTCAATCTCGGCGTTCTCGCCCACGTCGACGCCGGTAAGACCAGCCTGACCGAGCGGCTGCTGCACGCCGCCGGGCTGCTCGACGAGCCGGGCAGCGTCGACGCGGGCACAACCCGTACCGACTCGCTCGACCTGGAGCGGCGGCGCGGGATCACCATCAAGGCGGCCGTCGTCTCCTTCCCGCTCGGCGACCGCACGGTCAACCTCGTGGACACCCCTGGCCACCCCGATTTCATCGCGGAGGTGGAGCGGGTCCTCTCGGTGCTCGACGGGGCCGTCCTCGTCGTCTCCGCCGTCGAGGGGGTGCAGCCGCAGACGCGGGTGCTGCTGCGCACACTGCGGCGGCTCGGCATTCCCACCCTGCTCTTCGTCAACAAGATCGACCGGCGCGGGGCGCGCGAACTGCTCGGCGAGCTGCGGGCCAGGCTCGACCCGGCGGTCGTGCCGCTGGGCGTGCCGGCCGGGGCGGGGGCGCCCGGGGCGCGTTTCCGGCCGTACGCGCCGGACGAGCCCGCGTTCACCG
>NZ_JAAGLR010000378.1 GCF_010548245.1 Streptomyces sp. SID11385 | reverse complement strand
ACGCGGGCGCGGGGCGAGTCGGACGAACCGGGGCTGCTCGCCTATCTCCGCGCGGGGCTGCTCCTGCACGCCGTACGGGCCGCGCTGCCCGACGTCCTCGCCCCGCACACACCGCCGCTCACCCGCGCGGCCTCACTCCTCACCGACGGCACCTGGGTCTGGCGTCTCGACCTCGCGCACTACGTCGCCCACGCGCACGTCCGTCTGCCGGCGGACTTCCTGTCGGCGGTACGGGCGCGGGCCTACGTCCCCCCGGAGGTGGACGCCGACCGGCTCACGGCGCTGCGGGCACGCTGGGCCCGGTAGCGGCACCGGCCGCCCCGCAGGGCCCCGCAAGCGGCGGGGCACCTCGCGGCGCCAGGTGGTGTCACGTCCGCCCGTCCTTCTCCTGCGCCTCGTGCAGCTCCGTCGCCTCGCGCCCCCACACCGCCCGTACGACGCGGAAACCCGCCGCCTCGGCGTCCCGGCACACGAGTTCGTCGTCGTCCGCGAGGAAGGCGACCGGTCGGGTACGGGCCAGGGCGCGCAGCCGCTCCAGTTTGGTGACCCTGGCGGGCCTGCGGTCCGCGTCGCCGCGCAGCCACAGCGGTCCCTCCGGCAGCCCCTGTGCCGCGAGCCAGCGCACCGTGTCGGCGCGGCAGCGCTCCGGACGGCCGGTCAGGTAGCCGATCGCGGTGCCCTCCGCCTCCGTCCTGCGGACGAGCGCGAGACCGTCCACGAGCGGCGGGTCGTCGACGGCGGCGGCGAAGAAGCCCGGCCAGTCCTTGCGGGCGCCGCGCAGGTAGTGCTGTCGGTGCCCCGCGTCCGAGAGCGTGTTGTCGAGGTCGAAGAGGGCCAGCGGCCGGGTGTCGCGCACGCCCCCACCGTACGGCGGCGGCCACCGCCGCGAACCCCCGCCCGCCCCACCGCGAACCGCCTGCCCACCTCGTCGCGAACCGCCTGCCCGCTCCGCCGGGAATCCGCGCCCGCCCCTCCCGCGGGGAATCCCCCGTCCGCTCGCGGCGTTGATCACGTCCGTGAGCTCCGCCGTCGACACCACCACGTTCTCCGTCCTCGACCGCTCCCGCGTGCGCGAGGGGCACTCGGCGGGCGAGGCCCTGCGCGAGACCGTCGCCCTCGCCCGGGAGGCGGAGGCGCTCGGGTACCACCGCTTCTGGGTCGCCGAGCACCACGGCGTGCCCGGGGTCGCGGGCGCCGCGCCGCTCGTGCTCGCGACGGCCGTGGCGGGGGCGACGAAGCGGATCAGGGTCGGTACGGGCGGCGTCATGCTGCCCAACCACCGGCCCTTCGTCGTCGCCGAGCAGTTCGGGGTCCTCGCGGGGCTGCACCCCGGTCGCGCCGATCTCGGTCTCGGCCGCTCGGTCGGCTTCACCAACGAGGTGCGGCGCGCGCTGGGGCACGACAAGGAGGACGCGGCCCTGGAGCGCTTCGCCGAACAGCTCGCGGAGCTGCGCGGCTGGTTCGACGGCACGCAGTCCACCTACCGGGGCGTGCGTGCCGTCACCGCCGAGGGCCTGCGCCCGCCGTTCTTCGTGCTCGCCACCGGGCGGGGCGCGGGCCTGGCCGCGCGGGCCGGGCTGCCGCTCGTGATCGCGGCGGTACGGGGCGAGGACGAGCTGCTGCGCACGCTCGACGCGTACCGCGCGGATTTCCGCCCCTCGCCGGGGAACCCGGACCCGTACGTCGTCCTCTCCGGGACGATCGCCGTCGCCGGGACGACGCGGGAGGCGCGGCGGCTGCTCCTCCCCGAGGCGTACGCCGCGATGTGGTCCCGTACCCGGGGCGTCTTCCCGCCGCTCGTGCCCGCCGGGGAGGTCGAGGCGCGGCCCCTGAGCGAGCGGGAGCGCCCGCTGTACGAGGACGCGCTGCGCGGGCACGTCGCGGGCACCGAGGAGGAGGTCGCGGCGGAGCTGGAGCGGCTGCTGACCCGTACGGGCGCCGACGAGTACCTGGTGACGACGAGCACGTACGACCGCGCCGCGCTCGTCGATTCGTACCGGAGGCTGGCCCGGCTGACCGGGCTCGCGGGGCGAACCGGACAATAGGCCCCGGTGCCCCGGCCGGTCGGGGGCAGGAGGGGTGCCAGGACGTGTCGTGCGCGGGGGTCTACCGTGGGCGGACAGGACACGGGGGAGAGTGAGGAGTGAGGATGGACAGCCGTACGGCCCTGGTGGAGGACCTGCTTGAGCGGTTCCCCGGGGTACCGAGGGAAGCGGTCTTCAAGGAGGACCTGCTGCGCGGCGGCGTGGCCTTCGACAAGTCGGCGCTGAGCGACAACGAGTCGGGCGAGGTCAAACCGAAGTCGTACTTCATCTTCTCGTTCGACCACGGGACGCTCCCGGAGCTGGGCGAGGCCGCGCTGCGCCGTCCGCCCGAGGAGATCGTCCTCACCGGCGGCCCCTACGACCTGCGCCGCACGGTCGTCTCCGTGCGCGTGAACCCCGCCTCGCCCTACCGGGTGGCCGCCGACGAGGACGGGATGCTCGCGCTGTTCCTCGACGGCAAGCGGATCGCCGACGTGGGCGTGCCGCCGATGCCGGAGTACTACAAGCACAAGCTCTCCAACGGCAAGTCGGTGATGGAGGTCGCCCCGACGATCCAGTGGGGGTACCTGATCTACCTCACCGTGTTCCGGGTGTGCCAGTACTTCGGCGCCAAGGAGGAGTGCCAGTACTGCGACATCAACCACAACTGGCGCCAGCACAAGGCGGCCGGCCGGCCGTACACCGGCGTCAAGGACGTGGACGAGGTCCTGGAGGCGCTGGAGATCATCGACAAGTACGACACGGCGAAGGCGTCCACCGCGTACACGCTCACCGGCGGCGCGATCACCTCGAAGGTCGCCGGGCGCGACGAGGCGGACTTCTACGGGCACTACGCCAAGGCGATCGAGGAGCGCTTCCCCGGCCGCTGGATCGGCAAGGTCGTGGCGCAGGCGCTGCCCAAGGACGACGTCCAGCGGTTCAAGGACTACGGGGTGCAGATCTATCACCCCAACTTCGAGGTCTGGGACCGGCGGCTCTTCGAGCTGTACTGCCCCGGCAAGGAGCGCTACGTCGGCCGCGACGAGTGGCACAAGCGCATCCTCGACTCGGCCGAGATCTTCGGCGCGCGCAACGTCATCCCGAACTTCGTCGCGGGCGTCGAGATGGCCGAGCCCTTCGGTTTCCAGACGGTGGACGAGGCGATCGCGTCGACGACCGAGGGACTGCGGTTCTTCATGTCGCACGGGATCACCCCTCGCTTCACGACGTGGTGCCCCGAGCCCACCACGCCCCTCGGCAAGACCAACCCGGGCGGGGCGCCGCTGGAGTACCACATCCGGCTGCTCCAGGCGTACCGGGCGACGATGGAGGAGTACGGGCTCTCCTCGCCCCCCGGCTACGGCCCGGCGGGCGCGGGCAACGCCGTCTTCTCGGTCAGCTCCTTCATGGACAGCCTCGACCCGAACAGCTCGGTGGCGCCGAGCGTCGTGTGACGCCGTGACCGCCTGACCGCGAAGGACCGCGAAGGCCCCTGTACCACCTCGGTACGGGGGCCTTCGGCGTCCGGTGCCGACGCAAGCCGATCCGCAAGAACTTGGCAAGCAAGCGCATTCACACGACACTTGGACGAAAACATCGCGCACACGTCTTGTGCCGCTCCTCTCCACGGTCCTTAATGTGTCCGGAGCTTCCGGCGCACGTCTCCTCCCCCCATACGCACGCGGCCGCTCCCGCTTCCCGTGGTGCCCCATGGTTCGAGAGGAACGCCCGTGATCCACAGGCACGGCACAGCAGCCGTCCGCCGCAGACCCGCCCTGCTCGCCGCCCTGACCGCCGCCGCGCTCGGCGCGGGGCTCCTGAGCGCGGCCCCCGCCCTCGCCACGAAGCCGGTGGCCCCCGCGCCCTCCGGACCCGCGGTGACCCGTGCCGGGCTCGACCCCGCGCTCGTCGCCGGGCGCGGCGCCCGCGTCGGCTTCGTCGAGCAGGAGGCCGAGCACGCCACGACGAACGGCACCGTGCTCGGCCCCGACCGCACCCCGTACCAGCTTCCCTCCGAGGCGAGCGGCCGCTCCGCCGTGAAACTGACGCCGGGCCAGTACGTCGAGTTCACGCTGCCCGAGGACGCCAACGCGCTCACCGTGCGCTACAGCATCCCCGACGCGCCCGAGGGCGGCGGGATCACCGCGCCCCTTAACGTCTCGCTCGGCGGCAAGAAGCGCGCCACGATGACGCTGACCTCGCAGTACGCGTGGCTCTACAACCAGTACCCCTTCTCGAACGACCCGCGGGGCGACCTCCTGCACGCCGACTGGTGGACCACCGAGTGCGACTGTGTGCCGGCCGCCACGACGCCGGCGCCGTCCTTCGACAAGCCGTTCCGGCCCAGCCACTTCTACGACGAGCAGCGACTCCGCCTCGACCGCACCTACCGCGCGGGCGAGAAGGTACGGCTCACCGTGCCGCGCGGCAGCGAGGCCGCCTGGACCGCGATCGACCTGCTCGACTCCGAGAAGATCGCCGCGCCGAAGGTCTCGCTCCTGTCCGCGAACGTCCTGGCCTTCGGCGCCGACCCGACCGGGCGCAGGGACTCGGCGGCGGCGATCGAGCGCGCCATCGCCTTCGCGAAGCGCGCGCACCTCAAGGTCTACCTGCCGCCGGGGACGTACCAGGTCAACCGGCACCTCGTCGTGGACGACGTGACGATCGAGGGCGCGGGAAGCTGGTACACCGTCCTGAAGGGCAAGGAGGTCGCGCTCGACGAGCCCGCCGCCGACGGCTCGACGCACACCGGCGTCGGCATCTACGGCAAGTCCGCGGCCGACGGCGGCTCGAAGAACGTGCACCTGTCCGGCTTCGCGATCGAGGGCGACGTACGGGAACGGATCGACACCGACCAGGTCAACGCGATCGGCGGCGCGATGAGCGACTCGACGATCAGCGGCCTCTACCTGCACCACACCAAGGTCGGCCTGTGGTTCGACGGCCCGATGCGGAACACCAAGGTCACGGACACCGTCATCGCGGACCAGATCGCCGACGGCCTCAACTTCCATACCGGCGTCCGCGACTCCCTCGTCCAGGACGTCTTCGTGCGCAATTCGGGCGACGACGGGCTCGCGATGTGGGCCGACAAGACGCAGAACAGCGGCAACACCTTCGACCACAACACCGTCCAGTCCCCCGTCCTCGCCAACGCCCTCGCGATCTACGGCGGCGAGGACACCACGGTGAGCGACAACCTCGTCGCCGACCCGGTGCGCGAGGGCAGCGGCCTGCACGCGGGCTCCCGCTTCGGCGCCGAGCCCTTCACGGGCCGCCTCGACTTCCGCGACAACACGACCGTCCGCGCCGGGACGCTCGACCTGAACTGGAAGATCGGCCTCGGCGCCATCTGGTTCTACGCGCTCGACCGCGACATCGACGCCGACATCCGCGTCACCGGGGACCACTACCTCGACAGCACCTACAACGCGATCATGCTGGTCAGCGACTACGGCGTGAAGGACAAGGTCAAGCTGAAGGGGCTGAAGTTCAAGGACGTACGGGTCGACGGCACGGGCACCTCGGTGCTCAGCGCGCGCGTCGCCGGGTCCGCGTCCTTCGAGAACGTGGACGCGCGGAACGTGGGCGCGGTCGGCGTGAACAACTGCGGCTCGTTCAACTTCCCCTCGACCGGTTCCGAGTTCACCGTCGACGACCTCGGCGGCAACGACGGCGGCGGCACGACGGGTCCGTGGCTGGCCGCCTGGGAGCTGCCGAACACGATCACGTGCGACGACCGGCCGCCCGTGGTCGCCCCGCCCGCGCCGCGACCGTGGTGACACGCGGGCGCTGAGAAGCAGGTGCCGGCCGGGGCGGCCAAGGCCCGGCCGGCACCTCCTCGCGTACGGGACCGCTCCCCCGCCCCCGGCGCGGCCCCGGACCTGCGCGGACTCCCCCGTCTGCCTACGATCGCCGTATGACGAGCCCCCACGATCCCTACGTCCGGGTGCGCGGAGCGCGCGAGAACAATCTGCGGGACGTCGACGTCGACGTCCCGCGCGACGTCCTCGCCGTCTTCACCGGCGTCTCGGGCTCGGGGAAGTCCTCGCTCGCCTTCGGGACGATCTACGCCGAGGCCCAGCGCCGCTACTTCGAGTCCGTCGCCCCGTACGCCCGGCGGCTCATCCACCAGGTCGGCGCGCCGCACGTGGACGAGATCACCGGGCTGCCGCCCGCCGTCTCGCTCCAGCAGCGCCGCTCGGCCGGCTCCGCGCGCTCCTCGGTCGGCACGGTCACCACGCTCTCCAACCTGCTGCGCATGCTGTGGTCGCGCGCGGGCGACTACCCCGAGGGCGCGCCGCGGCTCGACTCGGACTCCTTCTCGCCGAACACGGCCGTGGGCGCCTGCCCCGCGTGCCACGGCCTCGGCCGCGTGCACCGCACGACCGAGGAACTGCTCGTCCCCGACCCGTCCCTCACGATCCGCGAGGGCGCGATCGCCGCGTGGCCGGGGGCCTGGCAGGGCAAGAACCTGCGGGATGTGCTCGACGCGCTCGGCTACGACGTGGACCGGCCCTGGCGGGAACTCGACCCGGCGGACCGCGAGTGGATCCTCTTCACGGACGAGACGCCGACCGTGACGGTCGAGCCGGTCCGCGAGGCGGGCCGCGTGCAGCGTCCGTACCAGGGCACCTACCAGAGCGCGCGCCGCTACGTCCTGAAGACCTTCGCCGACTCCAAGAGCGACACGCTGCGGGCGAAGGCGGCACGGTTCCTCACCGACGACCCGTGCCCCGTCTGCCACGGGACGCGGCTCAAGCCCGAAGCGCTCGCCGTCACCTTCGCGGGGCGGACGATCGCCGAGACGGTCCGGCTGCCGCTCACCGCGCTCGCGGCGATGCTGCGCGAGGCGGGCGGCGGGAACACGGCGCGCGTGCTCGTCGAGGACCTGCTCCCGCGCGTCGAGACGATCATCGGTCTCGGCCTCGGCTACCTCTCGCTCGACCGCGCGACCCCGACGCTCTCGGCCGGCGAACTGCAACGCCTGCGCCTCGCCAGCCAGCTCCGCTCCGGGCTCTTCGGCGTCGTGTACGTGCTCGACGAGCCCTCGGCGGGACTGCACCCCGCCGACACGGAGGCGCTGCTCGACGTCCTGCACGGGCTCAAGCAGGCGGGCAACTCGGTCTTCGTCGTCGAGCACCACCTCACGGTCATGCGGCACGCCGACTGGCTCGTGGACGTCGGCCCGGGGGCCGGGGAGCACGGCGGCGAGGTGCTGCACAGCGGGCCCGTCGGCGGGCTCCAGGAGGTCACCGCCTCGGTGACCAGGGATTATCTCTTCGGCGGCCCGCGTCCACGCCCGGCGCCGCCCCGCGAGCCGGCCGGGTGGGTGCGGCTGCGCGGGGTGCGCAAGCACAACATCGAGGGCGTGGACGTGAGCGTCCCGCTCGGCGTGCTCACCGCCGTGACCGGGGTCTCGGGCTCGGGCAAGTCGACGCTCGTCCCCGACGTCCTCGCGGGCGCGCTCGACGCGCGGGCGCGCGGCGAGGACCCCGGTCCCGGGGCGCCGTACACGGCGCTCGAAGGGGCGGAGGGCGTCCAGCGCGTCGTACGGGTGGACCAGCGCCCCATCGGCCGTACGCCCCGCTCCAATCTGGCCACGTACACGGGGCTCTTCGACACCGTGCGGAAGGTCTTCGCGGCGACGGACGAGGCGAAGGCGCGCGGGTACGGCGCGGGGCGGTTCTCGTTCAACAACAGCGGCGGGCGCTGCGAGACGTGCCAGGGCGAGGGCTTCGTCTCCGTCGAACTCCTCTTCCTGCCGAGCACGTACGCGCCCTGCCCGGACTGCCACGGCGCCCGCTACAACCCGGACACGCTCGCCGTCCACTACCGGGGCAGGACCATCGCGGACGTGCTCGCCCTGACGGTCGAGTCGGCGGCGGACTTCTTCGCGGACGTCCCCGCCGTCGCCCGCAGCCTGCGCACGCTCCTCGACGTCGGCCTCGGCTACCTGCGCCTGGGCCAGCCGGCCACGGAGCTGTCGGGCGGCGAGGCCCAGCGCATCAAGCTCGCGACCGAGTTGCAGCGCGTCCACCGCGGCCACACCGCCTACATCCTGGACGAGCCCACGACGGGCCTGCACCCCGCCGATGTCGACGTGCTGCTCCGCCAGCTCAACCGGCTCGTCGACGCGGGCGACACGGTCGTGGTCGTCGAGCACGACATGGCCGTCGTCGCCTCGGCGGACTGGGTCGTCGACCTCGGCCCGGGCGGCGGCGACCAGGGCGGCCACCTCGTCGCGGAGGGCCGCCCCGAGGACGTGGCGAAGGCGGAGGGGAGCAGGACGGCGCCGTACCTGCGGGCGGCGCTGGGGTGAGGCGGGGCGTACCCGTGGGGTGCGCCGGGGGTGAGGCAGGGCGTACCCGCGGGGTGCGCCGGGGCGAGGCCGCGGCCCGCGTCTCCCGCTGCCGCGGCCCCTCCCCCGGCGCCCGTCAGTCCAGGCTCAGCAGGTGGTCCAGGACCTTCGGGTCGGCCTTCACCCCGTCGTGGCGGTGGTCGGCGGAGACCCAGGGGCGCAGCCCCCGGACGTGCGCGGCCGTCTCCAGGGACTGGTCGTGGTCCACGAACATGTCGTGCCGGTACACGGCGGCGGCGACCGGCACCTCGTTGGCGGCGAGCCGGTCGAGGTCGTAGAGGGCGGGCCAGTCCGTGCGCGCGGCAAGGGTCTCGGCGGCGGATTTGAGCGGGACGAGAGCGGGGTCCTCGTCGAACAGCCAGGGGTAGATCATCTCGCCCGTGAACAGGGGCGGCCCCGGGCGCTCGGCGTCGAACTCGGGGAACTCCTCGCGCACCCGGTGCGCGGACCAGCCGGTGGGCCGGCCGCCCTGGGCGTAGATCGCCTCGTGCAGGACGGCGTAGAGCGGCCGGGGGGCGAAGGAGACGACCGCGTCGACGCCGCGCAGGAACGGGTCGGAGAGCGCGGGGCCGTGCGGCCCGGCGACGAAGGCGCTCTCCAGGAGGTAGTGCAGGGAGTCGTACGCGGACGAGGTGCCGAAGGTGATGCCGAGGGTCTGGAAGCGGCGTGCCGTCAGCCGCTCGCCGGAAGGCATCGCCACCTCGTGCGCGCGGAGGTGGTCCACGACCCGTGCGGCGAGCTGCCGGTCTCCCGGGTAGCGGGCGAAGTACCGGGAGTTGGCGTCCAGGACGCGCCGGTAGGCGGCCCGGTAGACGTCGTCGGCGTGGCCGGTGAGGGTGGGCAGGCCGCCGGTGACGAGGGCGCGGGCGAGACCTTCGGGGGCGAGGCTCAGGTAGGTGAGCGTGCAGAAGCCCCCGAAGCTCTGGCCGAGTACGGTCCAGGGTTGGTCGCCCTGGAGGTGGCGGCGCAGCAGTTCGGCGTCGCGCACGATGGCGTCCGCCCGGAAGTGGCCCAGGTACGCGGCCGGGTCGGGGCAGGCGGCGAGGGTGGTGCGGTCGGCGGGCGTGGAGCGGCCCGTGCCGCGCTGGTCCAGGAGGACGACGCGGAAGTCCCGGAGGGCGCGGCGCAGCCAGGCGCCTGCCGCGTTCGGGCGCTCGGCGCGCCCGCCCGGCCCGCCCTGGAGCCAGAGCAGCCGCGGCAGTTCGCGGCCCTCCAGTCCCTCGGCGACGACCTCGCGGGCGAAGAGGGAGATCCGCTCCCCTTCGGGCCTGCTGTGGTCAAGGGGCACGTCGAGGGTGTGGTCGGTGCAGACGAGCCCGTCGTGTCGGTAGGTGGTCAGGTCGTCGGTCAAATCCGGCTCCAGGGCGGGGGTACGGGTACGGGTACGGGTACGGATGCGGCAGAGGGCCCGGCTCAGTAGCCCGCGACGCCCAGTTCGCGGCAGATCTCCACCAGCTCCGGATGGACGTAGACGCCGTCGCGCTCGACGCACTCGCCGTCGAGGTGGATCGACGGGCCGAGGACGGAGCCGTCGGTGTGGGCGGCGGAGACCCAGGGCTCGCCGCCGATCCAGGCGCCCTTGGTGCCGATGCCGAGTTCCACGCAGCCGAAGACGCGCTCGTCCTCGACGATGCGCCCGGTGGGCGCGGGGACGCCGGGGTTGAAGCCGAGCGACCAGTGCGCGACCCGGTACATGTTCGGGTCCTCCCAGGACGCCATCCAGCGGCGGAAGATCTCCGCGTCCTGCCCCTCGCCCTCGATCTTCGTGACGACGCCCTTCTCGACGGTGCAGCGCACCGGGGAGCGGAGGAGCCCGAGCTGGTCCGGCGGCCACAGGGCGCCGTCGAAGACGAGGACGCCCTCCTGCGTCTCCTCCAGCGGGTTCCACGAGATCTGGCCGGAGAGCATGACGGTCTCGCCGGGCTTCTCGGCGGGCTTGCCGCGCAGGTTGATCGGCCGGTCGCCGTTGCGGCCCCGGATGTCGGTGCCGTTCGCGGAGGTGATGCGCACTTCGTCGGCCTGTTCGAGGAGCCGTACGAGCGCCTTGCCGAGCTTGATGACGCCGTCGAAGTCGGGGCGGCCCACCGTCGCGACGAGCATGTGCACGTCCATCGCGGTCAGGTTCGTGTAGCGGCAGCCGTTCGCCATCGCGCGGCGGAAGGCGTCGGAGTGCATGACGTACGAGACGGCGAACTCGATCCACACGTCGGCGTCGGCTATCGCCCCCGCGACCGGGCGGGGCGGCTCCATCGAGGAGCCCGGCATCGTCTCGTACCAGACCACGACGGGGTGGGCGCCCGCGGCGGCGACGGCCTGCGCCGTGGCGTCCACGACGCGGCGGTCGCTGCTCGTGTCGCCGGTGAGGACGACGTGCTCGCCGGGCTTGACGAGCATGACCTGCTCGACGAGCTTGCGGGCGGCGAGGGCGAGTTCGTAGCTCAGGTACTCGGGCCTCGGTTCGAGGCGGCTGTACATCTCCATGACGCTGTCTCCTTGCGGTGGTGCGGTGGTGCGGTGGTGCTCCGGCGGCGCTGCGCCGCGGCACCGTGGTGCCCGGCGCCCCGTAGTCCGGCGCCGTGCGGGAAGGTGGCTTGGGGGGCGGGGCCTCAGCCCGCCTTGACGATCTGGGCGGAGTCGCCCAGGGAACTGCCCGCGATGAGCCCGGCGCCGACCAGGTTCAGCTCCTCGTCGGCGCGCGGGCCGCGCCACTTGCGGTAGCCGACGCGCACGGCGAGTGCGGCGAGGACCATCCAGCAGGCGTGCGGGGTGAGGATCAGCAGGCCCGTCGCGAGCATCACGCCCATCTGGCGGCGGACACCGCCGAGCAGTTGGACGAGCGCGCCCGGGATCGCCCAGAGCAGCAGGGTGCGCAGCACCCCCGGCTCGCCGAGGCCGTTCCTGACGGTGTCCGCGTAGACCTTGGCGACGGGCGGGACGAGGCCCTGCCGGAAGTAGGACTGCCACAGCACGGCGACGACGGCGAGGGCGGCGGCGAAGCCGATGAGGGCGGCGCGGAACTGCTCGCGGCGGCCTTCCCGCTCGTACGGGTCCCACGGGCGGTGCTCGCGGCGCAGCAGCCAGCCGGCCTTGAGGTCGTAGCCCATGTCGGCGAAGGCGGGCCCGGTCGCGGAGACGTACCCGACGAGGAGGGCGAGCGGCACGGAGGGGATGCCGATGAGCAGCCCGAGGATGAGGAAGATCAGCGTGACGGCGAAGGAGGGGAACCAGCCGGACTGCATGGCCGCGAGCCCCACGATGAGTTCGTGGACGAGCGCGGCGAAGGCGGCGAAGAGCACCCAGCCCACGAGACCCGCCGGGCTCATGTCGCCGACGAGGCCGCCGAGCACGGCGAGCAGCACGGCGCCCGCGACGAAGAGGGCGTAGCCGCGCACGAGGCTGCGGCGCAGGGCCGTCTCGTCGACGGTGTACGCGGTGGTGGGGTCGGCGGCACCGGGTGCCTCCTGCCCCGTCGCGGTGCTGTCGCCCGTCGTCGTGTTCCCCCGGCGCCGTACCAGCATGACGACCGCCTGCCCGAGCGCGACCACGCCCGCCCCCACCATGACGCCGTGCGGCACGTAGCCCGCGCCGAGGTCGGTGTGGAAGAGGTCGGGGCCGAACTCGCGCAGGCCGAGCCCGATGCCGAACATGAGCAGCGCCCAGACGTTGCCGAGGAAGGCCACACCGGCGGCGGAGAACGGGAGGCTCAGCAGGGTGCCGCCGAGGCCGACGAGCGTGCCCGCGCCGAGCACGAGAGCCCGCTTGCCGCCCCTGTCGCCCGCTTTGATCGTCTCGGCCGCCGCCGCGCCCGGCGGCCAGGCGCCGTCGGCGGGCAGGAGGCGGGAGCCGAAGGAGCGGTAGAGCACCCAGGTGTCGATCAGGAGACCGGCGAAGGAGCCGATGAGCATCGGCCACACCAGGTCCTCGCGCCCGAAGACGTAGGGCACGGCGATGGAGGTGAGCAGCGCGTTCGCGGAGGCGAAGGTCGCGGCCGAGATAGCGCTCTGCGCGAGGTTCTGCCGGTGCACGTCGCGCATCGAGCGCAGTCCGGCGAGCGGTATCCGCCCGATCAGCATGGCGATGAGCGCGCCGACGACGGACGTGTTGGCGGAGATGCCGAGCTTGGCGACGAGGTCGGCCCCGATGACCGCGCCGACGACGGAGAGCACCACGAGCACGACGAACACGACGGGTTCGCGCACGCGGGGATGGCCGGCTCCGGAGGCGGGGGCGCGCTCCGGCCGCTCCGGCGAGGGGGCGGTGGTGGGCGGCGATGACTGGGACACGGGGGTACCCCTTGGTGCTGGGGCCCTTCCATCCCCCTGGGGGCGGGGGCGGCGGGCGGGGCGGGACGTTCGGGGGCGCGCCGGAACGGTGGGCGGGCGCGCGGGGTGGCGCGTCGGGCCTCTGGGCACGCGGGGTGGCGCGGCGGGGCGCGGCTGCGTGGGCCGACGGGGTCGTGGGTCAGGAGCCGAAGGCGGCGGTGGCCTGTTCGGCGCCTCGCAGGACGAGTTCGGTGATGCGGCCGGCCGCGCGGGTGACGCGGTGGGCGGGGCCGATGACGGTGAGCGAGGCGGCCACGGTGCCGGCCTGGAAGACGGGCGCGGAGACGGCGGTCACGGCCTCGTCGTACTCGCCGTGGCTCACGCTGTGGCCGCGCTCGCGGACCTTCGCGTAGATGCCGAGGAGGGTGTCGATGTCGGTGACGGTGTGGTCGTTGAAGGACTGGAGCGGTGCCGCGCCGAAGAGCAGGCGCAGCTCCGCCTCGGGGTAGTGGGCGAAGATGGCGTGCCCCGAGGCGCCCGCGTGACCGGGGATGACGGCGCCGACGATCGCGGTGTACCGCACGGGCCCGGTGCCGTCCACGGCGGCGGCGCAGCGGTACCCGGCGCCCTGCGGGACGTTGAGCACGACGCTCTCGCCCGTCTCGCGCAGCAGCCCGGCGAGGATCGGGCGGACGAGCGAGGGGAGGACGCCGCTGTGCTCGCCGACCCGGGCGAGGCGCGAGACGGCGGGGCCGAGGCGGTAGCGGCGCGTGGCGGGGTCGCAGCTGAGGAAGGACCGGGAGACGAGCGTCGTCAGGACGCGCTGCGCGACGGCCTTGTCCCAGCCGTGCCGGCGCGCCATCTCGCTCACGCCCCACTCGGGGCGGCGCTCCGTGAAGGAGAGCAGCGCGAGCAGGGCCCGGTCCGCGCCCTGGAGGACGCCGGGGCGAGCGGGAGCGGGAGCGTCGTCGGCGGCCGTGTCCACGGCCGGGCTCCCGGCACTCCCGGCGGGGGCGGGGATGACGAACCGCGTCGCGCCGTCCTCGGCAGCGGTGCCCTGCGCCTCGACCATCGCTTCGTCCTCTCCTCCTGCGGCTGAACCCTGCGGCTGAACCGGCGTGCGGGTGGTGCGCTGAGCGCTACGCCGTTGCGCTCAGGGGCGAGAACTATCGGTGGGGCGGGCCGGGGGTGTCAAGGGGTTCCCGGGGTCTTTCGCGCGCGGGGGCGGAAGCGGTTTTGCCGGTCCGGCAAGTCCGCTTGGCGCCCCGTGCGACCTGGGCGAATGCTCGGGGGTGTCCGATCCGCACGTCTTCCGGAGGTCCACGTGACCACACTGGCTCCGTCCGCCCGCCACCGCCTGCTCGCGCTGCCCGGGGGCCGGGTGCATGTCGCCGAGCAGGGCGAGGGGCCGCTCGTCCTGCTCCTCCACGGCTTCCCCGAGTCCTGGTACGCGTGGCGGCACCAGTTGCCGGCGCTCGCCGCCGCCGGGTACCGGGCGGTCGCCGTGGACGCCCGGGGGTACGGGCGCTCGTCGCGTCCGGGTGACACCGAGGCGTACCGGGCTGTCGCCCTGGTCGGCGAACTCGTCGCGCTCGTACGGGCCTTGGGCGAGGAGCGGGCCGTGCTCGCGGGGCACGACTGGGGGGCCACGCTCGCCGGGCAGGCCGGGCTGCTGCGGCCCGGGGTGTTTTCGGCGGTCGCGCTGCTCGGGGTCCCGTACACGCCGCCGGGCGGGCCCCGGCCCTCGGAGGTCTTCGCCGCGATGGGCGGTGACGAGGAGTTCTACGTGCCGTTCCTCCAGAGGCCCGGCGTCGCCGAGGCCGAGATGGAGCGGGACGTACGGGGCTGGCTCGCCGGGTTCTACACCTCGCTCTCCGGGGGGAGCGAGGCCGTGCCGCCCGGCCCGTTCTTCGTGCCGCGCGGGCACGCGATGCGCGAGCGCTTCGTGGACGGGCCGCTTCCCTCGTGGCTGAGCGAGGACGAACTCGACCTCTACGCGGGTGAGTTCGAGCGCACTGGCTTCGGTGGCGCGCTCGCCCGCTACCGCGTCATGGACCGCGGCTGGGAGGACCTGGCGGCCTGGGAGGGCGAGCCGCTGCGGCAGCCCTCGCTCTTCCTCGCGGGCCGCGAGGACGCCTCGCTCGCCTGGCTCTCCGAAGCCGTCGACGCCTTCCCCCGCACCCTCCCCGGGCTCAGGGGCACCCACCTGCTGGACGGCTGCGGGCACTGGGTGCAGCAGGAGCGGCCCGAGGAGGTCAACGCACTCCTCCTGGAGTGGCTGGCCGGTCTGGACCGGTGACCGGGCGCCCGTGACGGCACGGACCGCGGGCGCGACGAGACGGGCGGCGGGTGTGACGGCACGGGCGGCGGGCGTTCTTCGTCCTGCGACCCCTGCCGGACAGCGGGCGCTTTGCCCGCGCACCGTCCCGATCGGGCAGCAAGCGTTTTCCGTCCATGCCGTCCCGGGCCATTGACCTCGCCCCGCCCCTCGCGTTTCATGACAGGGCCGCCGTCTTCTCCGCGCGCCGCTCCCCCGGCGCGCCGCCCGCCCCTGCCCGAGGAGACCCGGCATGTCCCCAGCCCCCTCGCTCGCCGACTGGTTCCCGCCCGGCCTCGTCGCGGCGCGCCTCCCCGCGCTCGGGGAGTGGAGCCCCGTACCGGCGCCGGGCGAGTCGTGGCCGTTCGACGGGGCGACGCGCGCCCGGGTCCTCGCCGAGGCGCGCAGCGTGCTCGGCGAGCCGTGGCCCGCGCTGCCCGCCTCGCTCTTCGCGCG
>NZ_JAAGLR010000344.1 GCF_010548245.1 Streptomyces sp. SID11385 | reverse complement strand
GGCCTCGGCGTCCGTGAGGTCGGGCGCGAGGGTCTCGGGCGCCGGGAGGGGACCGGCGAGCGGGCCGGGGGCGGGGTCGCCCGCGAGGTCGGCGGTGCCGGTGAAGTCCTCGGCGGGCTCAGCGGGGGCGGTCGTGGCGAAGAGTGTGTCGGTGCCCGCCGTCACCGGCCGGGGCACGGCCGGGGCGGTGCCCGGTCGCGGCTGGGCGATACCGGGGGGCGGGATCAGCGCCGTACCGCTCTCGGCCTCTTCGGCCCATGGCGTACCGGAGGGCGTGAACCGTCCCGATTCCCACCACGTCGCCCTGTCCCCCACAACGTCCATCGTCGCACCACCCGCGAGCCCGTACACCTGGTATATCCGGGTCCCCTTGAGGTCTCTACAGCTAATCGAGGTCTCTACAACGTTTTATCGACATGCCCACACGAGGGCACGTCAAACTCGGAACACCCAACTACCCCCGCAAGCTTCACTCTTCACATGCGGAGGCTCTCCGATCTCGGTCCGTCCGTACAGCCGACACACGGGGCGGGTCCCAGGTGGTCCCAGCCTCGCGCGGCGGACCGCCGTGCGGATGAGTAGTCGTACTCAAGCAGAGGGGACTGACAGGCTCCGGTACGTGCCCGCGAGGGCAGTCGCGGCGGTATGCCCGCACAGCAAAGAAGGCCCGGACCCCTTGCGGGACCCGGGCCTCCTCCTTCGTAGCGGGGACAGGATTTGAACCTGCGACCTCTGGGTTATGAGCCCAGCGAGCTACCGAGCTGCTCCACCCCGCGTCGTTGTGATCACCACGCTATCACGCGGAGCGGGGCGCGCCCGCCCCCGGGGACCGGGGGCGGGCCGCTCGTCAGCTGCTGGAGCCCGAACCGTCCTTCTTCGGGGGCGCCTTGGAGTCGGAGGACGGCTTCGACGCCGCGTCCTGCGCCTTCGCCGCGCGCTCCAGGGCGTCCTGGAGGCGGTCCTGCGCCTCGCCGTACGCCTTCCAGTCGCCGTCCTTGAGGGCCTGCTGCCCGTCCTCGAAGGACTTCTCGGCGTCGTCGAGGGCGCCTTGCAGGGTCTTGTCGCCCGTGGTGGGCGGTTCCTGCTTCTGTTCCTCGTCCTGGTCGCCCGGTGGCGTCTCGGACTCGGCGCCGAAGACGACGTTGAGTGCCTTGTCGAGGGTCTCCTCGAAGGCGGTCTTCCCGGCGTAGGTGACGAGGACGCGTTTGAGCAGTGGGTACTTCAGGCCGCTGCCGCGCACGTAGACCGGTTCGACGTAGAGGAACTCGCCGTCGAGTGGCACGGTGAGCAGGTTGCCGTACTCGACTTCCGAGTCACCACCACGCAGAAGTCTGATCTTCTCGGCGATGGCCTCGTTCGAGTTGAACTTGCTCTGCACCTGTTTGGGCCCGTCGGTCGTATCGGCCGTGGGCATTTTCAGGAGCGTGAGTCTGCCGTAGTCCTTCGTGCCGGCCTCGGCGTCCACCGCCATGAAGGCGCTGAGGTTGTCGCGCCCGTTGGGGGTGAAGGTCGTGGTGAGCGAGAACGCCTGGTTGCTCTCGCCCGGCATCCTCATGCTGAGGTAGTAGGCGGGGATGGAGTTGCCCGTCTTGTTGGTCGGGTCGTCCGGGACCTGCCAGACCTCGGAGCCGCTCAGGAAGGTCTGCGCGCTGTCCACGTGGTAGCGGGTGAGCAGTTCGCGCTGGACCTTGAAGAGGTCCTGCGGGTAGCGCAGGTGCTCCATGAGCTCCGGGGAGATCGCCGAACGGGGTTCGACGGTGTGCGGGAACGCCTTCATCCAGGTCTTGAGGACGGGGTCCTCGGTGTCCCACTGGTAGAGCTTGACCTCGCCGGTGTACGCGTCGACGGTCGCCTTCACCGAGTTGCGGATGTAGTTGACCTGGTTCTGCTGGGCGACCACCGCGCGCTGGTTGTTCGCGGCGGTGAGCGAGTCGGCCGTCGTGTCGCCGAGCGTGGTGCGCGAGGCGTACGGGTAGCCGTTCGTCGTCGTGTAGGCGTCGACGATCCACTGGATCTTGCCCTTGACGACGGCCGGGTAGGCGTCGCCGTCGATCGTGAGCCAGGGTGCGACGGCCTCGACGCGGTCCTTCGGGGTGCGGTTGTAGAGGATGCGCGAGCCGTCCCCGATGGCGCCCGAGTAGAGGATCTGCGGCTCGCCGAAGGCCACCGCGTAGGCGGCCCGGTTGAGCGGGTTGGAGAGGCTGACGCCGCTCTTGCCCGTGTACCGGGTGGTCTTCTCGCCGTTGTCGTCGGAGTAGTCGATCTCCTTCTGGGGGCCGCCGACGATCGAGTACTGCGTGGTCTTCTCGCCGTAGTAGACGCGCTGCTGGTAGTCGCCGAGGTCGCCCTTCGAGGGAAGGTCGGACTCGGTGAAGACGGGGCCGCCGCCGGAGTCGGCGTTGTCGCCCTCGGCGGCGACGACGCCGAAACCGTGGGTGTAGCGGAAGTGGTCGTTGATCCAGTTCCGCTTCGGGACGCCGTTGAGGTTCAGCTCACGGAGCCCGATGACGGTGTCCTGGTCCTTGCCGTCCTTGTCCTTGTACCGGTCCACGTCCAGGTTCGAGGGGAACGCGTAGTAGTTCCTCATCTGCTGGCGCTGCTGGAAGGTGGGCGAGACGATGTTGGGGTCCATGAGGCGGTAGCTCGCCGCCTGGTCGGCGTCGGCGCGCAGCTTGGACTTGTCGTCGGTCTCGCTCTTGCCCGGGTACTCGCTGACCTTGGCGTCGTCGATCCCGTACGCCTTCTTCGTGGCGGTCAGGTTCTTCTGGACGTACGGGGCTTCCTTGGCCTGCTCGTTGGGCTGGACCGTGAACTTCTGCACGACCGCCGGGTAGAGGCCGCCGATGAGGATCGCGGAGAGCACCATGAGGCCGAAGCCGATGACGGGGAGCTGCCAGGTGCGGCGCCACAGCGTCGCGAAGAAGAGCAGCGCGCAGATGATCGCGATGCAGAAGAGGATCGTCTTCGCCGGGAGGTAGGCGTTGGCGTCGACGTACCTGAGGCCCGTCCAGTTGTCGGTGGCCTTGAAGTCGCTGGACTTCACGGCGAGTCCGTAGCGGTCGAGCCAGTACGCGACGGCCTTGAGCGAGACGAAGATGCCGAGCAGGACGGAGAGGTGCCCGGTGAACGCCTTGGTGACGCGCTGGCCGGGGCTCGTGACCCGTACCCCGCCGTAGAGGTAGTGGGTCAACAGTGCCGCGATGACCGAGAGGACGACGGCGGCGAAGCCGAAGCCGAGCAGGAAGCGGTACCAGGGCAGGTCGAAGGCGTAGAAGGAGACGTCCAGGTGGAACTGGGGGTCCTTCTGGTGGAACGACTGCCCGTTGACCCACATGAGCCAGGTGCGCCACTGGCCCGCCGCGGAGGCCCCGGAGACGAGGCCGACGAGGGCGGTGATGCCGAGGAGCAGCCACTTCTTGTACGGGGCGATGCCCATGCGGTAGCGGTCGAGGTTCTGCTGCTCCATCGACATCGCGCTGAGCGGGGGCCGCAGCCGGTGCGCCAGCCAGATGTTGACGCCGACGGCGGCCGCCATGAGCAGCCCGAAGACGACGAAGAGGCCGACCTTCGTCTTGAGGGTGGTCGTGAAGACCGAGGAGAAGTGGAGCGACCGGTACCAGAGCCAGTCCGTCCAGAAGCCCGCGAACATGACGAAGGCCATGGCCAGCACGGCCAGGACGCCGAGCGTCATGAGCAGGGTGCGGACCCGCCGGGAGGGGCGGCCCACTCTGATCCGTGGCCCCGTCGGGCCTCCGCCGCGGTCCGGCATCTGGAAAGCCAAGGTGCGCACCTCGAAGTTCGCTGTGGTGGTGGTCGGTCGGTGTACGTGGTGGTGCCGCGCGGGGGCGCCGGGGCGTCACGACCCCGACCGGTTGCCCGGTTGGGCCTGATTCGCCCCATTCGTGGGGCCTGCGCGGCACGTCCCACACCCATGCAACTTAACGAAGCTTTACTCAGTTCCCGTCCTGGCCCCTGAAGAGGGCAGGATATTGCCCATGTCCAAAGATTCCCCCGCCAGCCCCCCGCCCGCAGCGACCCCCCTCACCCGTGCCGTACTGGAGATCGATACCTATGCGGCCGGTCTCGGCTGGGACCAGCCGGCCCGGCTCTTCGCCCTCGTCGACACGGGCCGGCTGCGCGCCGAGGAACCGGAGCTCGCCGAGCGGCTCGGTCTCGACGAGGACGCGGCGGCCGGCACGCTGACCCCGGTCGAGCAGGAGGAGGTCCCGGCGGACGTCCCGCTCGACGAGTTCCTCGCCACGATCGGCTGGCCGGACGCGGTCGCCGGCTGCGCGCTCACCATCGAGCGCCTCATGCTGCCGCCGTCCGCCGAGGCGAGCGTCCCGGAGGACCTCGACGAGGCCGCGCTCGCGGCGTGGGTCGCGAAGCACCCGGAGCGGCAGGAGGTGCGGATGACCGTCGCGGTGCTGCGCGACGGGGACCGCGAGTCGGCGCTGCGGCTGCGCGAGAAGGACTCCGAGCTGGACGTCCTGACGGGCGCGGACCTGGTGCCGGGTCTCGCGCAGGCGCTGGAGGCGACGTTCGCGGCGTAGTCGCGAGCGGGGGGACGTACGGGGGCGAACGTACGGGGGCGGACTCACGAGGGGTCCGCCCCCCTTTCGCGTCCGCCCCCGCCCCGCGTCCGCCCCGCGTCCGCCCCGCCTCCGCTCAGCTCTTCGCGCAGGAGGGGAGGCCGTCGGGCTTGCCCGTGCGGATCTTGTCGAGGGCCTTCACGGCGTCGCCGATGGTGCGGACCTTGACGAGGGTGAGCCCGTCGGGGGTGTCCTCGCTCGCGGCGGCGCAGTTGTCGGCGGGAGTGAGGAAGTACCGGGCTCCGGCGCGGCGTGCGCCGACCGTCTTCATGCCGATGCCGCCGATCGCGCCGACCTTCCCGTCGTCGTCGATCGTGCCCGTACCGGCGACGAACGTGCCGCCCGTGAGGTCGCCGGGGGTGAGTTTGTCGACGAGGCCGAGGGCGAACATGAGGCCGGCGCTGGGGCCGCCGACGTCGGCGAGCTTGATGTCGATGGAGAACGGGAAGGTGTGGTCGACCCCGGCGGTGATGCCGACGATGGGACGGCTGGGGCCCTGGTCCTTGCCCGAGCGGGCGGTCGTGACGGTGACCTCGTGGGCGCCCGTGGGCTGCTCGTGGCGTTTCTCGGCCGCCGCGGCCTTCGCCGCGGGGATCACGGAGAAGCGGACCTTCTCGCCGACCTTGTGCTTCGTGACGACCTGGGCGACGTCGTCGGCCTCCTTGACCTTCGTCCCGTCGACGCTCTCGATGACGTCGCCCGCGTGGAGCCTGCCCTCGGCGGGGCTGTCCTTGGTGACGGCGGCGACGACGATGCGCGAGGAGACGGGGATGTGGAGCTGCCGGAGCGCCGCGACCTTGGCGTTCTCCTGCGACTGCGAGAACTCCTCGGCGTTCTCCTGCGTCGACTGCTCCTCGGTCGTGCCCTCGGGGTAGAGGTTGTCGTGCGGGACGATGATCGAGTCGCCCGAGAGCCAGCCCCAGACCGCCTCGGGGAGGTTCATCCGGTAGTCGGGGCTCGTGACGCGGACCGTGGTCATGTTGAGGTGGCCGCTCGCCTCGTACGTCTTGCGCCCCGAGACCTGGAGCACCGGTTCGCCGCCGTGGTCGCCGAGGGTGTTGACGGTGGGGCCGGGCGACATCTCCGCGTACGGGACCGGGATCAGCACGCCGGCGCACAGGAGTGCGACGAGGACGAGTGTCGAGGTGAGGAGGGTCACGGTACGGCGCGGCATGGCACGACAGTACGGGACGGGCCTGTGTCCGCACGCCCGGGCCCTCCGGGTCCGGCGAACGGGTGAGAGCGGCGGGACTCAGGCGCTTTCGGCGGGCTCTTCCCTGGGCGCGCGCCCCGCGGAGAGCGAGGGGGTCCAGGCGGCTTCGGCGGGCTCTTCCCCGGTGGCGCGCCCCGTGCCCCGCTTCTGCGTCGCGGTGCCCTGCTCCCGCATCGCCGTGCCCTGCTTCTCCATCGCGGCGCGGAACTTCTCGTACCCGGCCAGCTCGGGGCCGTCGCCCGTCCTGCGGGTCCGGTTGGCCCACATGGCCCACAGCCCCGCGCCCACGGCGGCCACAAGCGGAATCAGCAACCACGCGAGTGCAGCCATGCCGACCTCCGACTCCCCGACTGTGTCACCTACTGGCTGATCAGCAGATTAACCAGCTGCCAGTGCAACGCTCGCTGGCGGGGTGCGGTTACGCAACCGGAGGGGGCGGGGCGGCCTCAGCAGGCGCCGACCCACTCCTCGCGGCCGTCCGTGAAGCGCTGGTGCTTCCAGATCGGCACCTCGTGCTTGAGGTCGTCGATGAGGCGGCGGCAGGCGGCGAAGGCCTCGGCGCGGTGCGGGCAGGAGACGGCGACGACGACGGCGAGGTCGCCGATCACGAGGTCGCCGACGCGGTGCGTCGCGGCGAGGGCCCGTACGGGGAAGTCGGCCGCGACCTTCTCCGCGACGCGCCGCAGCTCGGCCTCCGCGCTCGGGTGGCTGGAGTAGCTGAGCGAGGCGACGTCCCGGCCCCCGTCGTGGTCGCGCACCGTACCGACGAAGAGCGCGGTGCCACCGGCGGCGTCGTCACCGACGGCGGCGAAGACCTCGTCGACGGAGAGCGGCGTGTCGCGCAGGGCGAGGAGTTTGATCGGATCGGTATCGGTCATGTCCACATGGTGCCGCACCGTGCCCGTCCCTTCCGGCGATGGAGGAGCCGCGTCCGGGGCATGCCCCCGCGGCATCACAGCCGTCTGCGGGCCTTGCGCGCCCTGCGGACGAGCGCCGCCGTACCGAGCAGCGCGACCGTCGCTCCCGCCGCGCCCGCGGCCGTGGCGTCCTTGCGGCCCAGGCGCCGCCCCACGACCGTCCGCCGTCCCGCGACCTCTTCCAGCAGCTCCGCCAGGACCTCTTCGTTGCTCCACGTGGGGCGCCAGCCCGCGTCGTGGAGGCGGCTGCCGCTGACGACCCACGGGTTCATCGTGTAGGCGAGGTCGCCGGCCGGGGACGGGGTGAGGCCGATGCGGTGCAGGCGCGCGGCGGCGCCGAGGGCGACGGCGGAGGGGAGTTCCATGCGGCGGATGCCGCTGAGCTCCTCGACCTCCTCCTGTTCGAGCCAGCCGTCGCAGCCGACCGCGAGCTCTCCCTCGGCCTTCTCCAGGACCGCGTACTCCAGGGCGCTGACGAGGTCCTCGACGTGGCAGAACTGCCAGGCCGGGCGGGACCCGGCGACGACGAGGAGGCGCGGGGACTCGAAGTAACGGGTCAGGGCCGTGTCGGTGCCGCCGACGAGGACGGCGGGGCGCAGCACGGTGACGTTGAGGCCGGGGTGGGCGCGCGGGGCGCGGCGGGCGAGGCGCTCGATCTCCAGGAGGTCGCCGACGCCCGTGGCCTCGGCGGTCGCCTTCAGCTCGGCGTCCTCGGCGAGCGGCAGCGGGTTGTCGGGGAGCGCCCCGTAGACCATCGCGGAGGTGCACAGCACGACGCGGTGCACCCCGGCGGCCGCCGCGCAGGTCAGCACGGTCTGGGTGCCGCGCACGTTGTAGGCGGTGCGCGCGGCGGGCTCGGTCTCCAGGTCGAGATCGACGGCGAGGTGCACGACGACGTCGGCGCCGCGCAGTTTCTCGGCGAGGGCGGGGTCGCGGACGTCGAGGGTGTGCCACGTGGCCTCGGGGTTGTCGCCGCGCTTCTCGTCGATCGCGAGGACCCGGCCGATGTCGTCGGAGGCGGTGAGGCGCTCGACGAGAAGTGCTCCGATGCCGTGCGCGGCGCCGGTCACGGCGACGACGGGACCGCGCGCGGCGGACCCGGTCGGGTTTCGCGCTGCGCGAACCTGCGGATCTGGGGAACTCACCAGGCGTCTCCAGCGGTTGTCTGTCGTACGTACGGGCATGACGCGTACGTACCAGGTGGCGTCCATCCTGCCGCAGGCAGCGCGTCGGCGGAGCACCGAGCCCCGACCCGGTCCCGGTGTCTACGCTGGGTGGTACGTGGGCGTCATGCGCGCACCGCCCAGGGCAGCCGCCGCCGGACTCGTGCCGGCGGCCCTAACAGCCGAGGAAACCCGTGAGTGACAACCCATTCGGATTCGGCCTTCCGCCGGAGGAGCCGGACGACGGCGACGAAGGCAAGAAGAAGGACAGCACCGGCGGGTCCCAGGGCTCGGGTTCCGGCGCCGGGCAGACCCCCGGCAACCCGTTCGGCTTCGGCCTGCCGGGGGGCGGGGGCGGCGACAACCCGTTCGCCGCGCTCTTCGGCTCCATGGGGCCGAACGACCTGGGCGCCGCCTTCCAGCAGCTCGGGCAGATGCTGAGCTTCGAGGGCGGCCCGGTGAACTGGGACATGGCCAAGCAGATCGCCCGCCAGACGGTCTCGCAGGGCACGTCCGACGGCACGAAGGACCGGAGCGTGGGCCCGGCGGAGCGCGCGGCCGTCGAGGAGGCGGTGCGGCTCGCCGATCTGTGGCTCGACGACGCGACGTCGCTGCCGAGCGGCGCGGGCTCGGCGGTGGCGTGGAGTCGCGCCGAGTGGGTCGAGGCGACACTGCCGGTGTGGAAGGACCTCGTGGACCCGGTCGCCGAGCGGGTCGGGACGGCGATGGGCCAGGTGCTGCCCGAGGAGATGCAGGCCATGGCGGGCCCGCTGCTCGGGGTGATGCGCTCGATGGGCGGCGCCATGTTCGGCACGCAGATCGGGCAGGCCGTGGGGCAGCTCGCGGGCGAGGTCGTGGGCTCGACGGACATCGGGCTGCCGCTCGGCCCGGCGGGCAAGGCGGCGCTGCTGCCGCTCAACATCGATGTCTTCGGCAAGGACCTCGGGGTGCCGAAGGAGGAGGTGCGGCTCTACCTGGCGCTGCGCGAGGCCGCCCACCAGCGGCTCTTCGCGCACGTGCCGTGGCTGCGCTCGCACCTGTTCGGCGCGGTCGAGGGCTACGCGCGCGGCATCACGGTGGACACGTCGAAGCTGGAGGACGCGGTCGGCAATCTCGACCCGTCGAACCCGGAGCAGCTTCAGGAGGCGCTCCAGTCCGGCATGTTCGAGCCGCAGGACACGCCGGAGCAGAAGGCGGCGCTCGCGCGGCTGGAGACGGCGCTGGCGCTCGTCGAGGGCTGGGTCGACGCGGTCGTGCACGCGGCGGCGAAGCCGCGCCTGGGCTCGGCGGACGCGTTGCGCGAGACGCTGCGCAGGCGGCGCGCCTCGGGCGGCCCGGCGGAGCAGACCTTCGCGACGCTGATCGGTCTGGAGCTGCGCCCGCGCAGGCTGCGGGACGCCTCGCGGCTGTGGGCCTCGCTCGCCGACGCGCGCGGCGTGGACGGCAGGGACGGCCTGTGGGCGCACCCGGACATGCTGCCGACGGCGCAGGACCTGGACGACCCGGACGGTTTCGTCCACCGCGAGCAGCTCGACTTCTCCGAGCTGGACAAGATGCTCGGCGAGGCGGCCTCGGGCAAGGGCCCCGATCTGAAGAAGAAGGACGGCCCGGAGGACGGCTCCGACGACGCTGACGGCTCCGGCGGCCCGGGGGACGACGGGGATCGGGGTTCGGGCGCATGAGTCTGCACGGGGACGCGTACGGCGTCCTGAAGCGGTACGAGCGGCAGCCGGAGCTGCGGGACGCGTACCTGGCGCACCTCGACGCGCACCCCGACGACGGCATGTGGAAGTCGTGCGGGGCCGGGCACGTCACGGCGAGCGCGCTCGTGGTGTGCCCGGAGCGCGGCGAGGTGCTGCTCACGCTCCACCGCAAGCTGCGGCTGTGGCTCCAGATGGGCGGCCACTGCGAGCCGGGCGACGTCTCGCTCGCCGAGGCGGCGCTGCGCGAGGCCCGCGAGGAATCGGGCATCGGGGCGCTCGCTCTGCACCCCGGCGGCCCGGTGCGCCTCGACCGGCACCCGATCCCGGGCCCGTGCACGCAGCACTTCGACGTGCAGTACGTGGCCCTCGCCCCGGCCGCCGCCGCGGCCCGGATCAGCGACGAGTCCCTCGACCTGCGCTGGTTCGGCTACGCGGAGGCGACGGAGATCGGCGACGCCTCGGTGGGGCTGCTCGTGGCAGCGGCGCGGGAGGCGCTGGGGGTCTGAGGGGGCCTTGGGCGGTACGGGGGCGGGGCGGGCTCTCCGGCGGGAACAGGGCTGGGCCTGCGCCTCGCGCGGGGCGCCGCCCCGTACCCGTACCGCCGCTCCGTGCCCGTACCGCCGCGCCCGTCCCCGTACCGTCGTGTGCCCGCCCGGGCCCGTGCGGCCTACGGTTCCCGGCCCCGGGCCATCACTCCCAGGCGTTGCCCTGGTTCTGGCCGACGCCGTAGTGGCCGCGGACGCCCGAGAGGCTGGCGTTCTGCGGGGGGAGCATCTCGCTGGGCTGGACGAGGACGTGGCCCTGGCCGAGGAAGCTCAGCTCCCAGCCCTCGCCCGTGTTGCCGCGGCGGCGGAAGACGCCGCTGGACTGGGTCTGGGCCTGCATCTGGACGCGCAGGGACGTACTCCAGGCGACGACGGCGTCGGAGTCGACGTTGACGTAGTTCTGCCCGGTGACTTCCAGGAGCAGCGGCGTGCCGGAGGTCATGAGGGCGACCTTGCCGTTGCCGGTGAGGTTGAGCTGGTACTTGCCCGAGCCCGAGATGCCGTACTGGCTGTCGACGGCGATGACCTCGGTGTGCAGCGCGGAGTCGAGGGCGAGGACGTAGGCGCTGTCGACGGTGAGGCCCTCGTGGTCGACGTCGAGGAGGTGCAGGTACTGGCCGAGGTTCGCGAGGAACACGGTGCCCTGGCCCGTACAGCGCATGAGGTCGAGTCCCTCACCCGTCATGCGGCGGGAGCGGCGCTGCCCCGCGCTCTGGTACTCGCCGTCGAACTCCATGAGTCCCTGGTAGGCGACCATCGCACCCTTGCGCGCGAGGACGTCCTCGTGCCCGGTGAGGGCGATGCGCAGCAGTTGCGGGTTCTGGAGCGTCCAGCGCTCCTGGGTCTGCTGTTCGGTGTGTGCGAAGAGCGGGCTCTGCATGTCGGTGTCCCCCCTCAGCCCCGGATACGGAGCCGGTCGGTGCTGTCCTCGCTGGGCTGGACGACGACGATCCCCTGCCCCGAGAAGGCCATCTGGTACGCCTCGCCGCTGCCGCGGCCGATCATCGATCCCGCCTTGAAGCTGCGCTTGCCCTTGACCTTGAGGTTCGGGGACCAGGCGACGAGCGCGTCGGGGTCGACGTACGTCTCGTCGTCACCGCGCCCGCAGTCCACGACGATCGGCGTGCCGCGCGAGGTGAGCGCGATCCAGCCGTCGCCGCCGACCGTGACGTTGAACATGCCCTGGCCGGCGAACTTCGCGAGGCCCTTGACGCGTTCGACGCCCCACTGGAGGTGGGCGTCGAAGGCGAGGATGTTGGTGCCGTTGACGGAGATGCTCTCGCCGCCGAGGTTCAGGACGACGACGTCGGCGCCGTAGTCGGCGAGGTAGAGCAGGCCGTCGCCGCTGCACTTCATGAGCGGCGCGCCCTCGCCGGTGAGCCAGCCCCCGGCGAGCTGACGGACGGTGGGCGGGTTGGACTCGTACTGGATGAAGCCCTCGTAGGCGATCATCGAGCCGGAGCGGGCGTAGAGGTCGCGGCCGGTGCTCATGGCGATCTTGGCGATGTGGTGGCCGTGCGTGTCCATCCGGGCCTGCACGGGGGTCGCGGCGAAGCCCGCGAGGTGCTGCTGCATCATGCGCTTGCCTTCTCTCTCATGGCCTCTCGCTGGCTTCAGATCTCGTACGGCTGGACGACGATGAAGTTGCCGGGCGCGCCCCGGAACTGGAGGTTGACCGACTCGCCGCTGTGGCCGGGGTAGGCGTTGCGGCGCAGGCGTACCTGGCTGGAGAGGACGACCTGCGAGGCGGCCGACCAGGCGACGACGGCGTTGGCGTCGGCGAAGGTGGTCGGGGTGACCGGGAGGACGACCGGGGTGCCGTGCGTCTTGACGATCACGGTGCCGGTGCCCTGGAACTGCATCGTGAAGAGCGAGCCGCCGGGGAGCCCGTGGCCGTCGATGCGGCGCACCTCGCGCTGGAGGGATTCGTCGAAGGCGAGGACGGACTCGGCGGAGACGCAGATCGCGTCGCCCTGGAGTTCGATGGGGTGCAGGTGCGCCTCGTCCTCGGCGAAGAAGACCTGACCCTTGCCGGTGCAGCGCATGAGCTGGAGTTCCTGGCCCGTCGCGTTGCCGACGATGCGGCCCTTGAAGCCGGCTCCCTTGTAGCTGAAGTCGACCTTGCCCTGGTAGAGCACCATGCTGCCCTGACGCGCGAGGACGGGGCTGCCGTCCTCGCCGAGGTCGACGCGGACGAGTTTGTGGTTCTGCTGGGTCCAGCGGCGCCCGGTGGGGACCTCGCGGTACTTCTCCAGGTTGACGGCGACGCCCTTGGGGGAGTTGTCGTCGGGGATGGGGGCGCCGCCCTGGGGGGCGCCGGGGAACGTGGGGGCGCCGGGGGCGCCGGGGCCGGGCGGGAAGCCGGGGGCTCCGGGGGTCGGCGGGGCGGCGCCGAAGGGGGGTGCGTGGTAGCCGTCGGCGGTGG
>NZ_JAAGLR010000309.1 GCF_010548245.1 Streptomyces sp. SID11385 | reverse complement strand
GCGCTGGGCGCGCGCGGCGGCGGGGGCCGCCGGGCTCGCGGGCGCGGGCGGCGCGTCGGTACGGGGATGCGGGACAGCAGTCACCCGTCCACTATCCCTCACCGCCCCGCGCGGCCCGCAGGCGGTCGGCGCTGTGGACGGCGCGGAGCACGGCGGCGGCCTTGTTGCGGCACTCCTGGTCCTCGGCGAGCGGGTCCGAGTCGGCGACGATCCCGGCCCCGGCCTGCACGTACGCGGTGCCCTGGCGCAGGACGGCGGTGCGGATGGCGATCGCGGTGTCCGAGTCGCCCGCGAAGTCGAGGTAGCCGACGGCGCCGCCGTACACGCCGCGCCGTGAGGGTTCCAGCTCGTCGATGATCTCCAGGGCGCGGGGCTTCGGCGCGCCGGAGAGGGTTCCGGCGGGGAAGCAGGAGGTGAGCACGTCGAAGGCGGTACGGCCCTCGGCGACCTGCCCGGTGACGGTCGAGACGATGTGCATGACGTGCGAGTACCGCTCGATCGACATGAAGTCGACGACCTCGACGCTGCCGGGCGCGCAGACGCGGCCGAGGTCGTTGCGGCCGAGGTCGACGAGCATGAGGTGCTCGGCGCGTTCCTTGGGGTCCTTGAGGAGTTCCTCGCCGAGTTCGCGGTCCTCCTGCGGGGTGGCGCCGCGCGGCCTGGTGCCCGCGATGGGGTGGACCATGGCGCGCCCGTCCTCGACCTTGACGAGCGCTTCGGGGCTGGAGCCGACGATGTCGAAGCCGTCGAGGCGCAGGAGGTACATGTACGGGGAGGGGTTGGTGGCGCGCAGGACGCGGTAGACGTCGAGGGCGCTCGCCGCGCACGGGGTCTCGAAGCGCTGCGAGGGCACGACCTGGAAGGCCTCCCCGGCGCGGATGCGCTCCTTGACGGTGTCGACGGCGGCGCGGAAGTCGGGGCCGCCCCAGCGCGCGGTGTACTCGGGCAGCGCGGACTCGGGGAGGGCGGCGGGCTCGGAGGCGAGGGGGCGGCGCAGGTCGGCCTCCATCGCGTCGAGGCGGGCGACGGCGTCCGCGTACGCCTCGTCGACGCCGGTCGCGAGGTCGTTGTGGTTGATGGCGTTGGCGATGAGGCGGACGGTGCCGTTCCAGTGGTCGAGCACGGCGAGGTCGGAGGTGAGGAGCATCGTCAGTTCGGGCAGGCCCAGTTCGTCGGGCGTGTCCTCGGGGAGCCTCTCCAGGCGGCGTACGACGTCGTAGCCGAGGTAGCCGACCATGCCGCCGGTGAAGGGCGGCAGTCCGGGGGCGAGGTCGCGGGGGGTGTGCAGGGCCTCGACGGTGGCGCGCAGTGCCGCGAGCGGGTCGCCCTCGGTGGGGACGCCGACCGGCGGGGTGCCCGTCCAGTGCGCCTGTCCGTCCTTCTCGCTGAGCACGGCGGCGCTGCGGACGCCGACGAAGGAGTACCGGGACCAGGACTGGCCGGCGCTCTCGGCCGATTCGAGCAGGAAGGTGCCGGGGCGCTCGGCGGCGAGCTTGCGGTAGAGGCCGACCGGGGTGTCGCCGTCGGCGAGGAGGGTGCGGCTGACGGGGATGACACGCCGGTCGGCGGCGAGAGCGCGGAAGGCTGCGAGGTCCATGGGGCAGGACCCTACTGGCCCGCGGGGGGCACCGGATGCGCGTCTCGCCGCATGCCGTCTCAGGACTCCGGTGAGAGCAGCACGTCCGCGTCGAAGCACGTGCGGTCGCCGGTGTGGCAGGCGGCGCCCACCTGGTCGACCTTCACGAGGAGTGTGTCGCCGTCGCAGTCCAGGGCGACGGACTTGACGTGCTGGACGTGGCCGGAGGTGTCGCCCTTGACCCAGTACTCGCCCCGCGAGCGCGACCAGTAGGTGCAGCGCCCGGTGGTGAGGGTGCGGTGCAGCGCCTCGTCGTCCATCCACCCGAGCATGAGCACCTCGCCGGTGTCGTACTGCTGGGCGACGGCGGGCACGAGGCCGTCCGCCGTGCGCTTGAGGCGCCGGGCGAGGTCCGGGTCGAGGGGGCTGTCGGCCGTACTGTTCATAGGGCCATTGTCGCGCAGCGCGGCACGCCCCGGGCGCGGGACGTTTCACCTGCCGGTCGCGGGGCTAGGCTGACCTGTATGTCCAGTCATGCGAAGCGTGAACGGCTGCTTCTGGCCGATCTGTTGGAGGCGTCGGGTCCCACCGCGCCGACCCTGTGCGAGGGGTGGCTGACGCGGGATCTCGCCGCGCACGTGGTGGTCCGCGAGCGGCGCCCGGACGCGGCGGGGGGCATGTTCGTCAAGGCGCTCGCCCCGCGCCTGGAGCGGGTGCAGGCGGAGTTCGCCGCGAAGCCGTACGAGGAGCTGCTCCAGCTCATCCGTACGGGCCCGCAGAAGTACTCGCCGTTCAAGCTCAAGCAGGTCGACGAGCTGGCGAACGCCGTCGAGTTCTTCGTCCACGCCGAGGACGTGCGCCGGGCCCAGCCGGACTGGGCGCCGCGCACCCTCGACCCGGTCTTCGCGGGGACGTTGTGGACGCGCCTGGAGAAGATGGCGCGCCCGCTCGCCCGCCGTTCCCCGGTCGGCCTCGTCCTGCGCCTGCCCGACGGCCGCACGGCGGTCGCCAACCGCGAGACCCCGGTCGTGACGGCGACGGGCGAGCCGGGCGAACTGACCCTCTTCCTCTTCGGCCGCCAGGCGCACGCGGACGTGCAGCTGGAGGGCGAGAAGGCGGCGGTCACGGCGGTGTCGGGGACGGACAAGCTGGGGTTCTGAGCGGGCCCGCGGGGCGGCGCGCGGACACGGGCGGTGGCCCGCTCCGCCGTCGCCCCGCACGCCGTTTCCGCCCGGCGGCTCAGCGCACCGGCAGTCCCGCGCCCCGCATCGCGGCCTTGACCTCGCCGATGGCCAGGTCTCCGAAGTGGAAGACCGAGGCCGCGAGGACCGCGTCGGCGCCCGCTTCGACGGCGGGGACGAAGTCGGCGAGTTTGCCGGCGCCGCCGCTCGCGATGACGGGGACGTCGACGTGGCGGCGGACCTCGGTGATCATCTCCAGGTCGTAGCCGTCCTTGGTGCCGTCCGCGTCCATGGAGTTGAGCAGGATCTCGCCCGCGCCCAGCTCCGCGGCCCGCTCGGCCCACGCCACGGCGTCCAGCCCGGTGCCCGTGCGTCCGCCGTGGGTCGTCACCTCGTAGCCGGGCGTGCCGTCGGTGCGGCGGCGCGCGTCGACGGAGAGGACGAGGACCTGGCGGCCGAAGCGCTCGGCGATCTCGCGGATCAGCTCGGGACGGCTGATCGCCGCCGTGTTGACGCCGACCTTGTCGGCGCCCGCGCGCAGCAGCCGGTCCACGTCCTCGGCGGTGCGGACCCCGCCGCCGACCGTGAGCGGGATGAAGACCTGTTCGGCGGTGCGGCGCACGACGTCGTACGTCGTCTCGCGCGAGCCGGACGAGGCGGTGATGTCGAGGAAGGTCAGCTCGTCGGCGCCCTGCGCGTCGTAGAGCTTGGCGAGTTCGACGGGGTCGCCCGCGTCGCGCAGGTTCTCGAAGTTGACGCCCTTGACGACGCGGCCCGCGTCGACGTCGAGGCAGGGGATCACGCGGACGGCGAGGCTCATGCGGTGGCCTCCGGGTTCCCGTACGCCTCGACCTCGATCTCGACCAGCATCTCGGGGTCGATGAGCCCGGCGACGAGGACGAGGGTCGCCGCGGGGCGGACCTCGCCGAGGACGTCGGCGTGCGCGCGTCCGACCTCGTCCACGTCACGGGCGTGGACGACGTACATCCGGGTGCGGACGACGTCGGCGGCGCTGAGGCCGAGGCGGCCGAGCGCGTCGAGCGCCGTCGCGAGCGCGGCGCGGGCCTGCTCGTAGGGGCCGCCGGCGACGAGACTGCCGCTCGCCTGTATCCCGGTGCAGCCGGAGACGAGGGCGAGGCCGCCCGGGAGGGCGACGGCGCGCGCGTAGCCGAAGCGTTCCTCCCAGGGGCCGCCCGAGGAGATCCTGCGTACCGCGCCGCTCACGGCTGCCTCACCACGTCGAGCGCTTCCTCCAGCGTGAACGCCTTCGCGTAGAGCGCCTTGCCGACGATCGCGCCTTCGACACCCTCGGGGACGAGCGTGCTGAGCGCGCGCAGGTCGTCGAGGGTCGCGACGCCGCCGGAGGCGACGACCGGGCGGTCGGTGGCGGCGCAGACGCCGCGCAGGAGGTCGAGGTTGGGGCCCTTGAGGGTGCCGTCCTTGGCGATGTCGGTGACGACGTAGCGGGCGCAGCCCTCGGCGTCGAGGCGCGCGAGGGTCTCGTAGAGGTCGCCGCCGTCGCGGGTCCAGCCGCGTCCGCGCAGCGTCGTGCCGCGGACGTCGAGACCGACCGCGATGCGCTCGCCGTGCTCGGCGATGACCTTGGCGACCCACTCGGGGGTCTCCAGGGCGGCGGTGCCGAGGTTGACGCGGGTGCAGCCGGTGGCGAGCGCGGCGGCGAGGGTGTCGTCGTCGCGGATGCCGCCGGAGAGCTCGACCTTGATGTCCATGGCGGCGGTGACCTCGGCGACGAGCGCGCGGTTGTCGCCGGTGCCGAAGGCGGCGTCGAGGTCGACGAGATGCAGCCACTCGGCGCCCGCGGACTGCCAGGCGAGGGCGGCCTCCAGGGGGGAGCCGTAGGAGGTCTCCGTACCGGACTCGCCGTGCACGAGGCGCACGGCCTGGCCGTCGCGGACGTCGACGGCGGGGAGGAGTGCGAGCTGCTGGGCCATGGTCAGAGGGTCTCGATCCAGTTGGTGAGGAGCTGGGCTCCGGCGTCGCCGGACTTCTCGGGGTGGAACTGGGTGGCCCACAGGGGGCCGTTCTCGACGGCGGAGACGAAGCGTTCGCCGTGCGTGGTCCAGGTCACGAGCGGGGCGCGGAGCGCCGGGTTGGTGACCTCCAGGGTCCAGTCGTGGACCGCGTAGGAGTGCACGAAGTAGTAGCGCTCCTCGGGGCTCAGCCCGGCGAACATCGCGCTGTCGGCAGGGGCCTCGACGGTGTTCCAGCCCATGTGCGGGACGACGTCGGCCTTGAGCGGGCCGACCGTGCCGGGCCATTCGTCGAGCCCTTCGGTCTCGACGCCGTGCTCGATGCCGCGCCCGAAGAGGACCTGCATGCCGACGCAGATGCCGAGGACGGGGCGGCCTCCGGTGAGGCGGCGGTCGACGATCCAGTCGCCGCGCGCGGCCTTGAGCCCGGCCATGCAGGCGGCGAAGGCGCCGACGCCGGGGACGAGGAGGCCGTCGGCTGCCATCGCGGCGTCGTAGTCGCGGGTGATCTCGACCTCGGCGCCGGCGCGGGCGACGGCGCGCTCGGCGGAGCGGACGTTGCCGAAGCCGTAGTCGAGGACGACGACCTTCTTCTTCGTGGTCATGGGGCGCTCTTCCTCCGGTCCGGGGCGCTCACACCGTGAGGTTGAGGACGCCCGCGATCAGGAAGACCCCGGCGCCGACCGACAGCATCGCGAGCAGGCTCTTCGGCATGCCCTGCTTGACGAACGACCAGACGCCCCCGGCGAGGAACAGGCCGATGATGATCAGAAGCGTGGAGGTGCCGTTCACAGGGCGCCCTTCGTGGAGGGGAGGATGCCCGCGGCGCGCGGGTCGGGTTCGCTGGCGTAGCGCAGGGCGCGGGCGAGTGCCTTGAACTGGCACTCGACGATGTGGTGCGCGTTGCGCCCGTAGGGCACGTGCACGTGCAGGGCGAGCTGGGCCTGCGCGACGAAGGACTCCAGGATGTGCCGGGTCATCGTCGTGTCGTAGGCGCCGATCATCGGGGCCATGCCCTCGGGCTCGGTGTGCACGAGGTAGGGGCGGCCCGAGAGGTCGACGGTGACCTGGGCGAGGGATTCGTCGAGGGGCACCGTGCAGTTGCCGAAGCGGTAGATGCCGACCTTGTCGCCGAGCGCCTGCCGGAAGGCGGCGCCGAGGGCGAGGGCGGTGTCCTCGATGGTGTGGTGCGTGTCGATGTGCAGATCGCCCTCGGTGCGTACGACGAGGTCGAACAGGCCGTGCCTGCCGAGCTGGTCGAGCATGTGGTCGTAGAAGCCGACACCTGTGGAGATGTCCGTCTTCCCGGTTCCGTCGAGGTCGATCTCGACCAGCACGGAGGTCTCCTTGGTGGTGCGCTCCACCCGGCCCGTGCGGCTCATGCGCTGTGCTCCTTCTTCAGTCCGCGTACCGCTTCGAGGAACGCGTCGTTCTCGGCGGGGGTCCCGGTCGAGACCCGCAGCCGCCCCGGTACGCCGTTGTCCCTGACCAGGACGCCCCGGTCGAGGATGTACCGCCAGGCGGCGTGCGCCCCGCCGGGCCCGTCGAAGACCCCGAACTGCACGAAGTTCGCGTCGGAGGGGGTCACCTCGAAGCCGAGCGCGGTCAGCTCGCTGACGAGCCGGTCGCGCTCCGCCTTGAGCTGCTCGACGTACCCGAGCAGCGTATCGGTGTGCTCCAGCGCGGCGAGCGCGGTGGCCTGGGTGACGGCGGAGAGGTGGTACGGGAGGCGGACGAGCTGGACGGCGTCGACGACCGCGGGGTCGGCGGCGAGGTAGCCGAGGCGGAGCCCGGCGGCGCCGAACGCCTTCGACATCGTGCGTGAGATCACGAGCAGCGGGCGGTCTTCGAGCAGCGGGAGCAGCGAGGCGGCGTGGCTGAACTCGACGTACGCCTCGTCGACGACGACGACCGTGGGCTTGACGGCCCGCGCCGCGTCGTAGAGCGCGAGGACGGTCTCGCGGTCGACGGCGGTGCCGGTCGGGTTGTTGGGCGAGGTGATGAAGACGACATCGGGGCGGTGCGTCGCGAGGGCGGCGACGGCGGCCTCGGTGTCGATGGTGAAGTCGGCGCGGCGCGGCCCGGAGACCCACTCGGTGCTGGTGCCGCGGGCGATGAGGCCGTGCATCGAGTAGGAGGGCTCGAAGCCGATCGCGAGCCGTCCCGGGCCGCCGAAGACCTGGAGGAGCTGCTGGATGACCTCGTTGGAACCGTTCGCGGCCCACACCTGCCCGGCGCCGACCTCGTAGCCGTCGCGGGAGAGGTAGGCGGCGAGCGCGGTGCGCAGCTCGACGGCGTCGCGGTCCGGGTAGCGGTTGAGGTCGCGGGCGGCCTCGCGGACGCGCTCGGCGATGCGCGCGACGAGGGGTTCGGGCAGCGGGTACGGGTTCTCGTTGGTGTTGAGGCGTACGGGCACGTCGAGCTGGGGTGCGCCGTAGGGGCTCTTGCCGCGCAGTTCGGGGCGGAGCGGGAGGGCGTCGATACGGTCCTGGGCGGTGCTCATGCGCGCGGCACCCGCCCCTCGAAGCGGGCGGTCACGGCGGCGCCGTGCGCGGGGAGGTCCTCGGCCTCGGCGAGGGTGACGACGTGGTGGGCGACCTCGGCGAGCGCGTCCCGGCTGTAGTCGACGATGTGGATGCCGCGCAGGAAGGACTGGACGCTCAGGCCGGAGGAGTGGCAGGCGCAGCCGCCGGTGGGCAGGACGTGGTTGGAGCCGGCGCAGTAGTCGCCGAGCGAGACGGGCGCCCAAGGCCCCACGAAGATCGCGCCCGCGTTGCGGACCCGGGCGGCGACGGCGGCGGCGTCGGCGGTCTGGATCTCCAGGTGCTCGGCGGCGTAGGCGTCGACGACGGTGAGTCCGTCGTCCAGGTCGTTGACGAGGACGATCGCGGACTGGCGTCCGGCGAGGGCGGGTTCGACGCGCTCGGCGCGGTGCTTGGTCGCGGCGACCTGGCGGGACAGCTCCAGCTCGGTGGCCTCGGCGAGCACGGGCGAGTCGGTGACGAGGACGGAGGCGGCCATGGGGTCGTGCTCGGCCTGGCTGATGAGGTCGGCGGCGACGTGCACGGGGTCGGCGCTCGCGTCGGCGAGGATCGCGATCTCGGTCGGCCCGGCTTCGGCGTCGATCCCGATCCGGCCCTTGAGCAGGCGCTTCGCGGCGGCGACGTAGATGTTGCCGGGGCCCGTGACGAGGTTGACGGGGCGGCAGCCCTCGGGGTCCCCGGGGCCGTACGTGCCGTAGGCGAACATCGCGATGGCCTGGGCGCCGCCGGCCGCGTACACCTCGTCGACGCCGAGGAGGGCGCAGGCGGCGAGGATCGTCGGGTGCGGCAGTCCGCCGAACTCGGGCTGCGCGGGCGAGGCGACGGCGATGCCCTCGACCCCGGCCTCCTGGGCGGGCACGACGTTCATGACGACGGAGGAGGGGTAGACCGAGCGTCCGCCGGGCACGTAGAGCCCGACGCGCTCGACGGGGACCCACTTCTCGGTGACGGTGCCGCCGGGGACGACCTGGGTGGTGACGTCGGTGCGGCGCTGCTCGCGGTGGACGAGGCGGGCGCGGCGGATCGACTCGACGAGCGCGGCCTCGACCTCGGGGTCGAGCGCGGCGCGGGCCTTCTCGATCTCGGCCTTCGGCACCCGCAGGTGGGCCGGTGTGCCGTCGCCGAAGCGTTCTCCCCACTCGATGACCGCCGCCGAGCCACGATGGCGTACGTCCTCGCAGACGGGCCGCACCTTCTCCAGGGCGGCCTCGACGTCGAACTCGGCTCGGGGCAGCAGGTCGCGCAGTGCGGAGCCCTCGGGGAGGGCGGCACCACGCAGGTCGATTCGAGAGATCACGGGGTCAAGTCTCGCAGACGCCGCGCGGGGGACGCGGGCGCGTATCACTCGGTGATACGGGACGGCGCGCCGCGGTGGAGGGGGCCGCGGCCGTGGGTGCCGCGGGAGACGGGGGCTGCCACCCTGCGTCACCCCGGGGCAGGCCGTCCGAACAAAAGAACACCTCCCCACCACGCGATTCGTCTCACCGTCCGCGTTCACGGTGTCACGCAGCGGGCATGTGATCCCTGACGGTGTGTGCGCACCGCGCACGGCGGTGCGCGCCGACGACTCCTTGAGGGGAGGCCGGCCGTGGACGAGGAACTGAGCGGCGAGCCACCGGAGTGGTTGAGCCCGGCGGAGGCCGGGCTGTGGCTGGCGTTCCGCAACGGCAGCATGTTCGACCTGCGCACCGGGGACCCGGTCAGGGACGATCCGCACGGCACCGAGCCGTGGGGGCACGACAGGGAGGTGCGGGCGCGCGTCGTGTGCGTCCTGCTGCTGAGCTGTCCGCCCCCGCTGCGCGGGCGGGTCGCCTCGCTCAAGCTCGCCGGGGCGCGCGTGACGGGACTGCTCGACCTCGCGGGCGGCACGGTCGCCCCGTACGTCGAACTCGTGGGCTGCCGCTTCGAGCAGGAAGTGCTGCTGCCCGAGACCCGGTTCTCGACGCTGCGGCTCGTGGACTGCGCGCTGCCGCGCCTGGAGGCGGCGCGGCTGCACACCGAGGGCGATTTCCACCTCCCGCGCTGCCAGGTCGCGCACGGGGTCCGGCTCACGGACGCGCACATCGGCACGGACCTGCTCCTGAACCAGGCGGTGCTGCGCGCGGACCGGCGCGGGAGCTGTCTGCTGGGCGACGGGCTGAGCGTGGGCCAGGACCTCCAGGCGGAGCTGCTTGAGGCGGAGGGCGAGGTGAGCCTGCGCGGGGCGCAGATCGGGGTCTCGCTGAGCCTGCGCGGGGCCCGGCTCAGTCACCCGTACGGGCGCCGCGCGCTCAACGCGCCGCAGCTCACCGTCGAGCGCACCCTCTACCTGACCCCGGCGGCGGTGGTCGACCCGCCGGTGACGGGCGGGCGCACCCCGCCGCGCGGGGCACGGGTGCGGGGCTTCGAGTGCCGGGGCGGGGTGCGGCTGGACGACGGGAGATTCGGGGACGCGGTCGACCTGGAGCAGGCGGAGTTCGTGCTCGACAACGACCAGGAGGTGTCGCTGCGCCGCATCCAGGTGCCCGAGCTGCGGTTCCTGGCGCGGCGGGTCGAGCGGGGGCGGGTCGTGCTCTCGGGGGCGCGGGTGGGCACGCTCGTGGACCGGGCGGCGAGCTGGCCGCGCGCGGGGCTGCTCGCGATGGGCGGTTTCAGCTACGAGAACCTCGTGCCCGTCGGGGCGTTCCCGCTCTCGGCGCGGCTCAGGTGGGTCGCGGCGGCCGAGCCGGAGTACCGGCCCGAGGGGTACGAGCGGCTCGCGGCGGTGCTGCGCGCGGGCGGCGAGGACCCGGAGGCGCGCGAGGTGCTGCTCGCCAAGGAGCGGGCGCGGCGCGCGACGCTGCCGCCCGCCGTACGGCTGTGGGGGTACGTGCAGGACGTCACGGTGGCGTACGGGTACCGGCCGGGGCGGGCGGCGCTGTGGATGGGGGTGCTGTGGGCGGCGAGCAGTCTGTTCTTCTCCTGGGAGCCGCCCTCGCCGCTGCGCGCGGGCGAGCACCCGCAGTGGAACCCGGTGCTCTTCGCGCTCGACCTGCTCATCCCGGTCGTGGACCTGGGGCAGGACGGTTTCTGGCGGATGCAGGGGGCCGCGCAGTGGGCGGCGGCGGGGCTCGTGGCGCTCGGCTGGATGCTCGCGACGACGGTGGCGGCGGGGGCGACGCGGGCGCTGCGGAAGGGGTGAGCGGGCTCGCCCGGCCGGTGCGACGGCGCGTCATGCTTTGCCAGGACTTTGCGCGTGCCCGTACAACGTAAGTCCCGATGCCAAAGCGACACCCGGCGCCCTCTGGACGCGCTCCCACCTGCGGTTTTCAATGGTCCGCACCATGCGACCCCTGCTCGCCCTGCGCCGCGCCGCCCGGATGGCCAGGCACACCTCCCCGCTCTCCGACGGGCTGCCCGCCGACGAGGAGCTGCTGCTCGACGCGCCGGAGCCCTGGCTCGCGCCCGCGCTCGTCGCGGCGGGCGCGGGTGACCACGAGGCGGCGGCGAAGCTGCTCGCGACGACGCGGGAGCGCGGGCAGTGGGAGGTACGGGACCGCGCGGTGCGGCGGCTCGCCTCGTTCGCCGCGCGCCGCCCCGAGTGGTACGCGCACTGGACGGCGACCGCCCCGCACGACCCCGACCT
>NZ_JAAGLR010000280.1 GCF_010548245.1 Streptomyces sp. SID11385 | reverse complement strand
TCCACCCGCGCGGGCTCGCGGGGCAGGCGTACTGGTGGAGTGTGTCGCCCTTCCACGCCGTCATCTTCGGCGGGATGGCGCGGAACATCGGGCGGGCGGCGGAACGGATGACGCGCGGCGAGGCGGTGTCGGGGCAGGCCGGGAAGTCGGTGCGGGCGCTGCTGGGGATGCTGCGGCCCCGGGGAGCGGGAGGCTGACGCCTCGCGGGCGCTCCGCGCCGTCAGGCGGGCGGGGGGTCTGCGGGCCGTCAGGCGGGCGGGGGGTCTGCGGGCCGTCAAGCGGGCGGGGGTCTGCGGGCCGTCAGGCGGGCGGGGGGTTCTTGCGGAGGCGGGCGCGCTCGACGCGGCCCGGGTTCCTGACCCGGACGCCGCCCATGCCCGCCTCCCCCGTGAGCCGCACCAGGGGCGCGCCCTTTCCGTCGCCCGGTGTCGTACGGTCCCGTACGCCGCCCATGCCCGGGTCGACGCCGCCCGTCTCGACCCGCCAGGACTCCGGCACCACGATCCGCACGCCCGCCATCTCGCCGTGCACCTCGACCTGGATCTCGGCGAGCCGTGTCCGTACGCGCGTGAAGTCGAGCACCACCCCGCCCATGCCCCCGCGCACCACGAGCCGCGCGGGCACCGCCCAGTCACCCGAACGGCGGACCCCGTGCATGCCGCCGCGCAGCTCCAGCGGTTCACCGGCGGGCGGCGCGGGCGGCGGGACGAGCCCCGGTGCGGCGGGCAGGTCCGCGAGGAGCGGTCGCAGCTCCCCGTACGTGCGCGCGCTCAGCGCGGCGCCCAGGCGCTCGTCCAGCTCCTCGAAGTCGATGCGGCCCTCGGCCGCGGCCTCCCGGAGCCGCTCGGCGACCGCGTCCCTGTCGGCGTCCGAGGCGCGCTGCCCGTCCTCGTAGGGGAATTCCCCGGGGAAACGGCCGGGAAGCGGTGAAGAGCTCATGACCGGGGATCATAGGCGGCCGCCGATCGGGAACACCAGGGAGCGCGCACCCCGCCCTCCCGGCCCCTTCCGGGCTGCGTGGCAGGGCGGGCGGTGCCACCCTGGCCAACAAGGACCGACCACGTGGGAGCCCCTTGTGCGAGACACCTTCGAGCTGAACCCGGACACCCTTGCCGAGCTGCGCGCCCCGCGCCCGTACCCGGCGGTGTCGCTGCTGCTGCCCACGCACCCCGCGTCGCCGGACGGCGCGGAGGACGCGATCCGGTTGCGCAACCTCGTCAGCGAGGCGAAGAAGCGGCTCGCGGAGGACCCGGGCGTGGACAGGGCGGCGCTCCAGGCCGTCGAGGCGCGGATCGACGAGGCGGCGGCTTCGGTGGACTCCTCGGAGATCACCGACGGGACGCTCCTGCTCGCCTCGGCGAACGACTGGGAGGTGTGGAAACTCCCGGTCACGCCGTCCGAGCGCGTCGTCGTCGCGGACACGTACCTGACCCGGAACCTCGTCTCCTCGTGGCTGCACGAGCGTCCGTACTGGGTCCTGGTCCTCTCCGAGGAGGGCAGCAGGCTGTGGCACGGGGCCGGCGAGTCGCTCACCGAGGTGACCGCCTTCGGCTTCCCCGCGAAGCCCGAGCTGCCCGACCACGAGGATGCCGAGCCGGGCGCGAACTTCGGCCTCCAGCCGTCCCCGTACCGCGAGGAGCGGCTGCGCCAGTACCTGCGGGACGTGGACGACAAGCTCGCCGAGGCGCTGCGCACGGGCAAGGGCCCTGTGCACCTCGTGGGCACGGCGAACCAGATCAACACGCTCGTCGAGCGCAGCCGCAGCAAGGAGCGTGTCGGCGAACGCGTGGAGCGGGCCGGGGCGGACAAGCTGACCGGGCACGTCCTGCTCGACGTCATCCGCCCGGCGCGCGAGAAGTACACGGCCGAGCAGCAGCGCGCGGCGCTCGACCGGCTCGGCGAGGGGATCGGGCAGCGGCGCTTCGCCGCCGGCACCGACGAGATCTGGCAGAACGTGCAGGAGGGCCGCGTCCACCTGCTCCTCGTGGAGGACGGTTTCCAGGTCTCGGCGATCCCGGAGGCCACCCACCTGCGCCCCGCGGCATCGCCCGAGGACCCGGACGTGGAGGACGACATCGTCGACACCCTCGTCGAGACGGCGCTGGGGACGGGCGCGGACGTCGTCTTCGTGCCGGACGACGCGCTCGCGGAGCACGGCAGGATCGCCGCGGTGCTGCGCTACTGAGACGGCGTCCGGATACGGGAAGGGGGGCGCGCGGTCACGAGGGCCGCGCGCTCCTTCGTGCCGTGCCCCTGTCGCTCTTCCCCCGCCGGGCCCAGTACTGCAACGTACGTGGGGGGCGGACCTCGACGCGGGCTCAGTCGTAGATCCGAGGGCCGTGGGCGCCGTGGGCGCCGTGGGCGCCGTCGCCGCACGAGCACCGGCGAGCAAAGCGCTCATGCAACCCCGCGAGGCGGTTGCCGCCGGTCGGCATCACAGCGAGCGGTGCGCCGTGCTCGCCGGTGATCAGGTGGTGTTTCGATCCGATTCGGACACGAGATCCGCCGGACCCACCCGCACGGGCAGGAGACACACGATGACTTGCCCACGCGTGCTGAGAAGGCCTGCCAACAGCAGTCCGCGCTGGTTCTGCAGAATCCGGTAGCGACGGTGCTGGGGTTCCACCTGCGGGATGAGGACCGCCACGTGCTTGCCGTCGTCGACGGTCCGCTCCACGTAGTTCATGACCGGGCGGACGAGGGTGTGCTCCGGGCTGCTGATGACGTCGAGCCGGACGCCGGGGTTCCACTGCGCCCACTTCTCGCGCATCTCCTCCGCCTTCTGCTGCTCGTCCTGTGCCGTGACGACGACGACGTCGCTCGCCAGAGAGCAGGCGGCGGTGAGGGCTCGTTCGGCGATCTCGTCGACCTCGCCGAGCGGAACGATGACCGTGGTGGGGACAGGGACGGGTGGGCGCAGGGTCCGCTTGCGGTTGAGTGCGTCGGTGACCGAGGTGTAGTAGTGCTCGATCCTGGCGAACAGGAGCATGCACAAGGGGACGACGAGGGCGACGAACCAGGCGCCCGAGACGAACTTCGTCGTCAGGAGGACGACGCCGGCCACAGCCGTGAGGGCGGCTCCGAAGGCGCTGACGGCCACCCGCGGAACCCACCCGTCGGGACGTCGGGTCCTCCAGTACCGCACGAGACCGATCTGACTGATCGTGAAGCCGACGAAGACTCCGATCGCGAAGAGGGGAAGGAGCCGGTGGAGCTGCGCGTCGACTGCGACCAGCAGCACGCAGGCGACCAGAGCCAGGGCCACGACGCCGAAGCGGTGAACGGGCCGCTCGGCGCGCAGAGCGAAGAAATGGGGCAGCCGGTTGTCCTTGGCGAGCAGGCTCATCAGTACCGGCAGGCTGCCGAAACTGGTGTTCGCGGCGAGAGCGAGCGCGAGAGTCGTGATCAGGGTGAAGGCGTAGTAGACCCAGCCGGTTCCGAAAGCACCAGCGGCCAGCTGGGCCAGAATGGTGACCCCCTCGCGGGGGACGACGTGGTGCCGTCGGATCAGGAGCACCAGGCCGAGCACCATGGTGGCGAGAAGGACTCCGAGCAGTACTTCCGTGTGCTGTGCCCGCCGCACACGTGGTTCGCGGAACATGGGTACGGCGTTGGCGATGGCCTCGATGCCGGTCAGGGCAGTGCATCCCGCCGAGAACGCCTTCAACAGCAGCAGTACGCCGAACGCCTCGCTGATGTGAAAAGTCTGCGTCGTACCGACCACCGCGGCGGGATGGGACCGGAAGAGTCCCACGACGACGACCGCCAGAACGCCCGCGGCGAAGAGTGCCATGGGTGCCATCAGCACTCGGGCACTGTCCGCGATGCCCCGCAGGTTGACGGCGGTGAGCACAGCCAGTCCGGTCAGACACACGGCGAGCAGGTGATCGCCGAGGGAGGGGAACGCCGAGGCAAGGCTCGCGGCCCCGGCGGCGAGACTGACCGCGACGGTGAGGATGTAGTCCACCACCAGGCTCGCCGCTGCCAGGAGGCTGGTCCGGCGGCCGAGGTCCTCCTTCGCCACCGCATAGGAGCCGCCGCCGTTCGGGTGCACCGCGATCACCTGGCGGTAGGAGATGACGAGTACACCGAGCAGGCCGGCGATGACCAACGCGATGGGCAGGGCCGCACTGATCGCCGAGGCCCCTGCGGCGACGAGTGCGAGGACGATCGCCTCGGGGCCGTAGACGACCGAGGTGAGGGCGTCCAGGGACAGAGCGGCCAGACCTCCGGCGGCTGTGAGACGGTATTTGCCGCCCTCTCCGTGGAATTGCGGGACCTTGGGGTGGAGCTTCCTGGGTGCCAGGCCGAGCATGCGTCAACCTCACTTGGTTCCGGCGACGGTCTCTCTACCCGGCGAAGAGGAAGCCGTCGGCATCTGAGGCGGGATGGTCCTCGTACATGAACGCTGCCCGCCGGACATCACGCGCGGTGCACGCCGGGACGGATTCATCCCCTTGGCCCACACCTGGTCGGCGGGCTCCGCCGCCCCCGGGGTCTTCCACCCGCTTTCCCTGCCTGCCGGCCCCATCGGCGGTACAGCCCCGGCGCGATGGCCTCCAGGGAGCGCGCCCCTTGCCGGTGGCTGCGGGGCGGATCGATCCTCAACGGGTACACCTCCGACCCGATCGGCCAGCCGATGACCCGCACGCCTCCGGTCCGGAAGAACATGAACGCCGCCAACATGGCCAGGGCCAGGCTCGGTTGGGCTGGTCGCCGGAGACGATGAACGGCATACCGAACAGCGCGATCGAGACCGCCGAGCCGGGCAGCATGGTGAGCACCAGCCGTCGGCGGCCGATCCGGTCGACCACGACTGCGGGCGACTCGTCACTCGGCCACGAGAGCTCGGCTCTGCCCGTACCCGGATGGTGGTACTTCGCCGCGTTACGGGTGTCGCGTAAGTGCATATCCGCGAAGGCCCCTACGGTCGCTCTGACGCGGACCTAGGGAGCGCACAAGGTGGCTGATACGGACAACACCGTGCCCAGGGAGCCTGATGCGACTCTGCTTCGCGCGGGACGGTTCTTCCGGCAGGGAACGCCGGCGGCCGACCTGCACAGCGTCACGCTCAAGGGCGGCCGGGACAGCGAGGTCTACTACCGGGACCGGTGGGCGCACGACAAGGTGGTCAACTCGACGCATGGGGTGAACTGCACCGGCTCCTGCCGGTGGAAGGTGTACGTCAAGGACGGCATCATCACCTGGGAGACCCAGGACACCGACTATCCCTCGGTGGGCCCCGACCGTCCCGAGTACGAGCCGCGCGGCTGCCCGCGCGGGGCCGCCTTCTCCTGGTACACCTACTCGCCCACACGCATCCGGTATCCCTACGTCCGGGGCGTGTTGCTGGAGATGTACCGCGAGGCCCGGGAGCGGCTGGGCGACCCGGTACTGGCCTGGGCCGATGTGCAGGCCGACCCGGAACGCCGACGGCGCTACCAGCAGGCACGCGGTAAGGGCGGTCTGGTCCGCGCCACGTGGGAGGAGTCGACGGAGATCGTCGCGGCCGCCCATGTGCACACCATCAAGCAATACGGGCCCGACCGGGTGGCGGGCTTCTCTCCCATCCCCGCGATGTCGATGGTCTCGCACGCGGCGGGGTCCCGGTTCATGAGTCTCATCGGGGCGCCGATGCTGTCCTTCTACGACTGGTACGCGGACCTTCCCGTCGCGTCTCCGCAGGCTTTCGGCGACCAGACGGACGTGCCGGAGTCGGGCGACTGGTGGGACGCGGCGTATCTGCTGATGTGGGGTTCCAATGTGCCGGTCACCAGGACGCCGGACGCACACTGGATGGCCGAAGCCCGGTACCGGGGCCAGAAGGTCGTGGTGGTGGCCCCGGATTACGCGGACAACGCGAAGTTCGCGGACGAGTGGCTGCACCCGCATCCGGGTACCGACGCGGCGCTCGCACTCGCCATGGGCCACGTCCTGCTCAAAGAGTTCTTCGTCGACCGCTCAACCCCTTTCTTCGTCGATTACGTGACTCAATTCACCGATCTGCCTTTCCTCGTCACCCTGACGCAGCGGGACGGTGCCTACGTCCCGGGAAAGTTCCTCCGCGCGTCCGACCTGCAAGAGGACGTGGAGGGAGCCGAATGGAAGACCGTCGTACTGGACGACGTCACCGGCTGTCCCGCCGTACCGAACGGATCGCTCGGATTTCGCTGGACCGGCTCCGGACAGGGCAAGTGGAATCTGGACCTGGAGAACATCAGCCCCCGGCTGAGTCTGTACGGGCAGCCGGACGCCGCCGGTGTCGAGGTGCTGCTGCCGCGCTTCGACACCGACGGCAGCGAACACGGCCAGGGCCGTGGTGAAGTGTTGCGCCGCGGCGTGCCGGCGATCCGGCTCGCGGGCCCCGGGGAGCAGGTGGTGACCACTGTTTTCGATCTGCTGCTCGCCCAGTACGGGGTTGGCCGGGCGGATCTGCCGGGCCGGTGGCCGGCCGGGTACGAGGACGCCTCGCAGCCGGGCACGCCGGCCTGGCAGGAGGAACACACCTCGGTACCGGCGGCGAGCTGCGTCAGGATCGCCCGGGAGTTCGCTCGGACCGCCGAGCAGTCCAGGGGCCGGTGCATGATCCTGATGGGCGCGGGGACGAACCACTGGTTCCATTCGGAAACGATCTACCGCGCCTTCCTGGCCCTGCTCCAGCTCACCGGCTGCCAGGGACGCAACGGTGGCGGCTGGGCCCACTACGTGGGCCAGGAGAAATGCCAGCCCACCACCGGCTGGGCCACACTCGCGGGCGGGCTCGACTGGGGACGCCCGCCCCGTCAGATGATCAGCACCGCGTACTGGTTCCTCAACGCCGATCAGTGGCGCTACGACACCTTCGGCGCCGACGTCCTGTCCTCCCCCCTGGGCACCGGGCGGTTCACCGGGATGACAGGCGCGGACTGCCTCGCCTTCTCGGCCCGTTCGGGGTGGATGCCCTCTTACCCCACCTTCGACCGGAATCCGCTGGACCTCGCGGACGAGGTCGCCGGAGACGACCCGGCCGGCCGGATCGTGGAGGAACTCAGGGCCGGACGGCTCGCGTTCGCCTGCGAGGACCCCGACGCACCGCGGAACTGGCCCCGGGTGCTGACGGTGTGGCGTGCCAATCTGCTGGGCTCCTCCGCCAAGGGCGCCGAGTACTTCACCAAGCACCTGCTGGGCACCCAGTCCTCGTTGCGCGCCGAGGAGGCCGGGCCGGAACAGCGTCCGCGGGACGTGGTCTGGCACGAGCGGGCACCCGAGGGAAAGCTCGACCTGCTGCTGTCCCTGGACTTCCGGCAGACCTCTGCGACACTGCTGTCCGACATCGTGCTGCCCGCGGCGACGTGGTACGAGAAGCACGACCTGTCCTCGACGGACATGCACCCCTATGTCCACGCGTTTGCACCGGCCATCGATCCGCCCTGGCAGGCCCGTACGGACTTCGACATCTTCCACCAGCTCGCCCGCCGGTTCAGTGAACTCGCCGTGGATCATCTGGGCGTGCGCCAGGACGTGGTGGCCACCGCCGTCCAGCACGACACCCCGGGAGAGACCGCGCAGCCCGGCGGAGTGGCTCTCGACTGGCGGAGCGGGGAGTGCGAACCGGTTCCCGGCAAAACCATGCCGGGTATCACGGTGGTGGAGCGCGACTACCCTGCCGTCGCGGCCAAGTTCGCGGCGCTCGGGCCGCTCGTCGAGAAGCTGGGACTGCCTGCCAAGGGGGTGACGCTGCGTCCCGACGAGGAGGTCGTCGATCTCGGCCGGCGCAACGGGCTCGCCCGAGACGGTGTGGCCCGGGACAGGCCCCTTCTGGACACGGCGGTGAAGGCCGCCGATACGATCCTGGCGCTGTCCGCCACGACGAACGGGCGGCTCGCCGCCCAGGGATTCACCACCCTCCAGGCACGGACCGGCAGGCCCATGGCCTTTCTGGCCGCCGACAGCGAAGGCAGGCGCGTCAGCTACGCCGACACGCAGGCGGCCCCGGTGCCGGTCATCACCTCTCCGGAGTGGTCGGGCAGCGAGAGCGGGGGCCGGCGCTACACCGCCTTCACGCAGAACGTCGAACAGCTCAAGCCGTGGCACACCCTGACGGGGCGGCAGCACTTCTTCCTCGACCATGACTGGATGCATGAACTGGGCGAGGCGCTGCCCATCTACCGTCCGCCCCTGGACATGAACCGGCTGTTCGGCGAACCCCGTCTCGGCAGTGACGGTCAGCGAGAAGTGACGGTGCGCTACCTCACTCCTCACAACAAGTGGTCCATCCACTCCGAGTACCAGGACAACTTGTTCATGCTGTCCCTGTCACGCGGCGGCCAGGTCATCTGGATGGCTCCGCAGGACGCGGAGGCCATCGGCGTCCTGGACAACGACTGGGTCGAGGCCGTCAACCGCAACGGCGTGGTGGTGGCCCGGGCCGTGGTCTCGCACCGGATGCCCGAGGGCACCGTCTACATGCATCACGCACAGGAACGCACGGTGGCGGTGCCGAAGACCGAGGCCACGGGCAAACGGGGCGGCACCCACAACTCACTCACCCGGCTGATTCTCAAGCCGAGTCATCTCATCGGCGGTTACGCCCAGTTGACCTGGGCCTTCAACTACCTGGGGCCCACCGGCAACCAGCGCGACGAAGTGACCGTCATCCGCCGCCGCTCCCAGGAAGTCATCTACTGATGAAGATCATGGCGCAGATCGCGATGGTGATGAATCTCGACAAGTGCATCGGTTGCCACACGTGCTCGGTCACCTGCAAGGAAGTGTGGACCAACCGGAAGGGTATGGAGTACGTCTGGTTCAACAATGTCGAGACCCGGCCGGGTCAGGGATATCCCCGTCGGTACGAGGACCAGCAGCGGTGGCGCGGCGGCTGGGAGCTGAACAGACGGGGCCAGCTCAAGCTCAGGTCCGGAGGGCGTTTCCGGCGGCTTGCGTCCATCTTCTCCAATCCCGTACTACCGGAGATCAAGGACTACTACGAGCCGTGGACCTACGAGTACAAGAACCTCACTGACGCGCCGTTGGGCGACGATTATCCGGTGGCGGAGCCGAAATCCCTGATCACGGGCAAGCCCATGAAGATCGAGTGGTCCTCCAACTGGGACGACAACTTGGGTGGCTCCACGCGCTACGGCGAACTCGACCCCATGGTGCAGAAAACCCGGCAGAAGGCCTCGGAAAAGGTCAAGTTCGCCTTCGAGCAGACGTTCATGTTCTATCTGCCACGAATTTGCGAGCACTGCCTCAACCCTTCCTGCGTGGCCTCCTGCCCTTCGGGCGCGATGTACAAGCGCAGCGAAGACGGCATCGTGCTGGTGGACCAGGACCGCTGCCGAGGCTGGCGGCAGTGTGTGACAGCCTGCCCGTACAAGAAGGTGTACTTCAACCATCGCACCGGTAAGGCGGAGAAGTGCACTCTGTGTTACCCGAGGCTCGAAGTGGGACAGCCCACCGTGTGCTCGGAGACCTGCGTCGGGCGGCTGCGATACCTCGGCGTCCTCCTTTACGACGCGGAGAAGGTCACCGCGGCCGCCGAGACGAAGGACGACACCGACCTGTACGAGGCCCAGTTGCAGCTGTTCCTCGACCCCGAGGAACCGGCGGTGCGCAGGGCGGCCGGGCTCGCGGGCATTCCTGAGGAGTGGGTCGAAGCGGCCCGCCGCTCCCCCGTGTACTCCCTGATCCGGCGCCACAAGCTCGCACTGCCGCTCCATCCGGAGTACCGGACGATGCCGATGGTCTGGTACATCCCGCCGCTTTCGCCGATCACGGAAGTGCTGACCGAGACGGGTTTCGACGGCGAGGACGCCGGCAACCTGTTCGGCGCGATCGACACGCTGCGCATCCCGCTGGAATACCTGGCGGAGATCTTCACCGCCGGGGACGTGGCACCGGTACGCAACTCGCTGGAGAAGCTGGCCGCGATGCGTGCGCACATGCGCGCCGTCAACCTCGGGCAGGAACCGGACCCCGGCATCGCCGCCCGAGTGCACATGGACGAAGCCGGCATCCAGGACATGTACCGGCTGCTCGCCCTCGCCAAGTACGACGAGCGCTACGTCATCCCTACGGCGGCGGAGGCTGACGCGCGCCGGCTGGAGGAGGCAGCCGTGCCCCAGGAGTGCAGCCTCGACCACGCGGACGGTCCCGGGATGGGCGGCCACGGGCCGGCGACGGACGGCCCCTTCGGCCAGGACTCGGGCCGCAAGCGCCTGCCCCTGGTGACGCTGGAGGATTTTCATCTGCGCTCCCGGCGGCAGAACGCCGACGAAGAACCTGCGGTCGAGGACATCAAGGGCCAGCGATGAGTGCGGTCACCGGATCACGGCGGGCGGCGGCCCTGGTGTACCAGGCAGCCGGTATGTGCCTCGTCTACCCCGACGCCATGTTTCACGAGCGGCTGCCCCTGATCGCATCGGGCTGCCAGGACCCTGACATCGTCGCCTTCCTGACGTACGCCCGTGCCACCGATCGGGCGGAACTGGCCGCCCACTACGTGCGGACCTTCGACTTCAAGAACCGGCACAGCCTCTACCTGAGCTGGTGGAGCGACGGGGACACCCGGCGGCGCGGGATGTCGCTCGTGCGGTTCAAGGAGGTCTACCGGGCGCACGGGCTCGACTTCACGAGTGAGGAACTGCCCGATTTCCTCCCCGCGGTCCTGGAGTTCAGCGCCCAGGCCGGGCCTCAGCTGCTGCTGGAACACAGGCCGGGCATCGAACTGCTGCGGCTTTCCCTCACCGAGGCGGACACTCCCTACGCCCGGCTCCTGGACGCGGTCTGCGGAACGCTGCCGGGGCCCTCGCCGCAGGACCTCGCCGAGGCCCGGAGGATGGCCCGCGCCGCGCCGCCCCGCGAACAGGTGGGCCTGGCGGCCTACGGCGTCGGCCGGCCGCTGCTGCCCCTGCTCGACACGGGGGTCGGCGACAGGGCGGACACGGAAGACGGCACCCGAATGCCAGGAGGAACAGGATGAGAACACTGCTGTGGGGCGTCCTGCCGTACGTGATGTTCGCTCTGCTGGTCTCCGGCACGGTATGGCGGTGGCGCTACGACCAGTTCGGCTGGACGACCCGCTCCTCGGAGATCTACGAGTCGAAGATCCTGAAGATCGCCTCGCCGATGTTCCACTACGGCATTCTGTTCGTCCTGGCCGGACATCTGCTGGGCCTGTTCGTGCCGGCCGCCTGGACGGACGCGATCGGGGTGGACGAGCACGTCTACCAGTTGTTCTCCCTGTACGGCGGGACCGTCGCGGGAGCCGTCGCCGTGGCCGGGATCGCGATGCTGCTGTACCGGCGGCGGTTCAGGGCGCCGGTCTTCCGGGCGACCACTGCGAACGACAAGCTCATGTACCTCGCGCTGGTATCGGCGATCGTGCTCGGTATGTGGGCGAAACTGGCGCACTCCGCGCTCGACAGCGGCTACAACTATCGCGACACCATCGCTCCCTGGGCGCGCAGCCTCTTCAGGCTTCAGCCGGACACCGGCCTCATGACCGGGGTGCCGCTTCTGTTCCAGGTGCACGCGGTGGTGGGTATGGCGCTGATCGCGCTCGTCCCTTACACCCGGCTCATCCACATGTTCAGCGCGCCTGTCCAGTACCTGTTCAGGCCGTACATCGTGTACCGCAGCCGCGATGACACGTCCCCCGACCCGGCCCTGGACCGGCACGTCCGGCGGCGCAGCCGCGTCTGAGGCGGGCGGCGGGCGGCCCCCGGACGGCCGGACGGGCTCGCCCGCACGTCCGAAGAACCGCGATGCCGCACCGTACCTGCCGGGCCGAGGGGGCGTCCGTCTTCAGCGCGGTGCCGTGGGCCCGGTTCCCCCTTCGGCGGAGAGGGACCGCAGGTCGGTGCGGGCCGCGGCGACTGCTCCCGCGGCGACGGTCAGCCAGCCGGCCACCGCCACCCACACCAGCACCCGGCCCGGGTGCGTCAGCCAGGACGCGGAGACGGCGGTGGCCACCGACAGCGTCGCCGCCGCCGTCATGCCGAGCGGGAACACCGTCGACCAGCGGCGGACGTCGTAGCGGAATCGGGGCCGCACCACCTCGAAGACGAGGAGCACCGCGTACCAGACGAGGGCGAGGGCGAGCACGGCGACCGTGGCGTACCGCAGCGCCGTGTCCGTCGCGTGGGTCCACAGGTACGGCCCGGACCGGGCTGCCGTGAGCAGCTTCGCCCCGGCCAGCGCCGAGATGGCGAGCGCGCCGCCGGCCACCCACTGGTCCCCGGCGCCCCTGGCCACCTCGCGCGGGTCGAAGCGGAAGAGGGCGGCCGCGTAGAGCGCGAGTCCGCACCAGAACAGCACCAGGGCCGCTTGCGCCGGCCAGGCCGTCGATGTGGTCGCGGACAGGGTGGCACCGAGCACGCTGAGTCCCTCGGTGGCCACGCATCCCAGGAAGACCGCCCCCGGCATCCGCGGCCCCCAGCCGCGGACGACCGGAACCAGCAGCACCGGCCACAGCAGCGCGGCGAGCGCCAGCAGCGCCGCCGCCACGGGTGTGGCACCCAGGAGCGCGAACCGGGTGCCGACCACGGTCGTCGCGGCGACGGCGGTGAGTGCGCCCGGACTTCCCGCCTGCGCCACCCACTTCGTCCGGTCGCGTACCAGCAGGACGCCGAAGTCGGCGGCCAGCCCGATCCAGGCCGCGCATGCCAGGGCCAGCGCCGCGAGGGACAGGCCCTCGTGGCCGACGAGGTTCAGGCCGACGGAGATGATGCCGGTCGCCATCACAGCGGCTCCGGCCGCCGGCGGCCTCCGCGCCCACCAGGCGCCTAGTGCGGGGATGCGCCATGCCATGGGCGAAGGCTAAGGGCTGTCACGTGATCCGTGGTGGATCAACGGGCGGCGTCAGATGCGGTAGTACGCAAGCGGAGGAACGTCCGGACGCAGGACTTCGGCGTAGTTGATGCCGTCCGTTTTCCTCATGTGAGGCCGGGTGCGTGCTGACGCCTTGTGGGCGCGGGTGGCCCCGCTGCTGCCGCCCGCGCCCGGACGGCGCCGTCGGTATCCCGGGCGGTCGCGTGCGGGCCGCGGACTAGCGATGGCGGCGAGCGCCGAGGCGCGAGGAGGCGCCGCCGAGGTGGGCGGCGAGGAGGGCGAGGCCGACGAAGCCGAGCGCGGTCGGCGAGTACCACGTCTCGGTGTGGGTGTCGGTGGCGAGCAGCAGGTAGGCGATCGCGAAGAAGACCGCGGCGACGTAGGCGAGCACGGTGTCTCCCGGGGGAGTACGGCGGGCCGCGCGGGCCCGTGGTCCCGGCGGGACCGGTGTGCGAGTGCCCCCTCGCGGGCGGCGCACGCCTGGACGCGGACGGTGTTCGCTGTCGGCGCGTCCCCCGTTTCCGTACGGCGGGCGGGGGCAACCGGGCCGCATGACTAGCGAATCGACGACGCGGCGCGCGCACCAGAAGGCCGAGCGCGCGGCAGACAGCAAAGCGGTGGACCGCGCCGCACGTGCCGGGTTCGTCGCCCGGGGGATCATCTACGTGCTGATCGGGATCATCGCGATCAGGCTCGCCTTCCACCCCGGCAACGGCAAGCAGGCGGACCGTTCCGGGGCGCTCGCGGAGATCGCCGAGAAGCCCTTCGGCCTCTTCCTGTTGTGGGCGCTCGGCATCGCGACGGCGGGCATGGCGCTGTGGCGCCTCTCCGAGGCCGCGTTCGGCCGCTCGGGCCCGGACGGCGACAAGGCCGGCAAGCGGCTCATATCCCTCGGCCGGGCGGTCTTCTACGGTTTCGTCTCCTACTCCGTGCTGTCCTTCGCGATGGGCAGTGGCGGCGGGGGTTCCTCGGACAAGAAATCGAAGGACATCACGGCCACGGCGCTCGGCTGGCCGGGCGGCCGGTGGCTCGTCGCGGTGGCCGGGGCGGTCGTGGTCGGGGTCGGCGTGGGTCTCGTCGTCCGCGCCGTCCTGCGGAAGTTCCGCAAGCACCTCAAGACCGGCGAGATGAGCCGCCGCACGGAGCGCGTCGTGGACGTGCTCGGGATCGCGGGGAACCTGTCGCGCGGCATCCTCTTCGGCACGGCGGGCGTCTTCGCCGTCGTCGCGGCGGTCCAGTTCGAGCCGAAGAAGGCGAAGGGCATGGACGACACGCTGCGCTCCTTCACGGAGACGCCCGCGGGTCCGTGGCTGCTCGTCGTGATCGCGATCGGGCTGCTCGCCTTCGGCTGCTTCTCCTTCGCGAGCGCGCGGTACCGGGAGACGTGAGCGCATTCCGGTGTGCGCCGCGCTCACGCGGCGGGAGCGCACACCGGCGTGAGTGGCCCCGGTGGACCGGGTCCCGCGTGAAGCGGGCTCAGGCGCCGGGGCTTTTCGTGTGCCCGGCGCCCTCGCGCCCGGCCGGGGCTCCCTCCGGGGTGAAGGCGTGCGGGAAGGTGAAGGCGTGCGGCGCGGGGCCGTGCGCGTCGAGGTGCTCCAGTGCGGCCACCCCGTCCCGCCAGCCGGGTATCGCGTCCTCCGCGACCCACCAGCACACGTGGCCGGGGCGCCCCGTCCGCTCGAACCAGTCGGCGCGCCTGTTCAACGCCTCGCGGTGCGCGCCGCTGTAGACGGCGTCGAAGGCGGCGCGCGGGTCGGTCCAGAGCGAGAGCGTCGCGGCGAGGGCGACGGTGTCCGCCGTGCGGCCCTTGTCGTACCAGGCCGGTACGGCGAACTCGCCCCAGGCGCCCCAGTCCGCGTCGAAGGGGGTGCCGGAGCCGCCGGTCGATTCGGCGCGTGCGAGGTATCCGGGGTGCCGGGCGACCGCGTCGTAGACGGGCTCGCCGCTGTCCTGGAAGGCCCGGGTGAGCGGCCCGGGGTCGGCGAGCGGCGATCTCAGGACGCCGAAGGTGTACAGCGCGGCACGGGGCATGCGTCTCTCCATGGTCCGGGGGCCGGGCGCGGAGCGGGTGACGTGGCGCGGCGCGGCCGGGGCAACTCCCGTGCGGCGGTGGACAGTCGCACGGGGCCAGGTGAAGGTAGCCCTTGCCGCGGGCCCTGTCGACGTTGCGGTTTTCCGGTCCGTGTGGCCTCGCGGGGGCTCGTGTGTGGCGTGGAGGGAGTACGCGAAGCGCCCCCGCGCGTCCGGCCGGTGAGGGGGCCGTACGGGCGGGGGCGCTGGGGTGCCGCAAGTCCCCGTCGCGGGGAAGGGCTCAGCTGCCGCGGGGGCTCAGCGCTCCGACATCAGTCCGGCGCGCAGGGTGCCGAGGGTGCGGTTGAGCAGGCGCGAGACGTGCATCTGCGAGACGCCCAGGCGCTCGCCGATCTGCGCCTGCGTCAGCTCCTGGCCGAAGCGCAGCTCCAGGATCTGCCGGTCGCGCGGCTCCAGGCCCGCGAGGAGCGGGGCCAGCGCGTGGAGGTCCTCGACGAGCTCCATGCCCGGGTCCTCGGCGCCGATGAAGTCGGAGAGGACGGCCTCGCCCTCGCCGCTGTCCTCGCCGCCGATGGTCGCGTCGAGCGAGGAGGAGGAGTAGCCGTTGGCCGCGATCTGGGCCTCGACGACCTGCTGCTCGCTGAGGTTCATGAGGGCCGCGAGCTCCGAGACCTTCGGCGCCCGGCCGAGGCGCGTGGAAAGCTCTTCGTTCGCCTTGGCCAGTTCGACACGGGCCTCCTGGAGGCGGCGCGGTACATGCACGGCCCAGGTGGTGTCGCGGAAGAAACGCTTGATCTCACCGACGATGTACGGCACGGCGAAGGTCGTGAACTCCACCTCGCGGCTCAGCTCGAAGCGGTCGATCGCCTTGATGAGACCGATGGTGCCCACCTGCACGACGTCTTCCATGTCGTCGCCGCGGCTGCGGAAGCGACGAGCGGCGAAGCGCACGAGCGACATGTTCATCTCGATGAGCGTGTTGCGCGCGTCCTGGAACTCCCGCGTCCCCTCCTCCAGCACGTCGAGCCGGTCGAAGAAGAGCCGGGTCAGCTCCCGTGCGTCCCGGGGGGCCACCTTGTGCGGCTCCGCGATCTCGGGCAGGGCGGGGGCAGCTTCGGTCCGTTCTCCCGCGGTCGTGACGGTCCTTACCGCACCCATGAAAACCTCCTCGGTCCTGCGCCGCACCGCGCGGCGCGCTGCGGCCCGTGTACCCCGGCTTCCGGCCGTCATACTCAGCCGTTCGCGTAAATTTCCGGGCGGCTTCCGCCGCCCCGCTCACGGGGCCTTCGCCTCGGTGTCCACGACTCCTGTCTACCCGTCCGCACCGGGCCGCGTACAGCCGGGGGCCCTTTCCGGCCGCCCGGGGCACGGAGCAGCGCCCCACGAAACGCCCGAAACGCCCGTACGAAAAGGGAAATACCCGGACACCGGGCGCGGGAACGCGCGGTGTCCGGGTCCGGGTTTCCGGCTTTCCGGTGTCTTGGACCGGTCGGCTCGGGGTGGCCCCGCTCGGCTCCGGCGGCCCCCTCGGCTCCCTCGGCTCCGGTGGCCCAGGTGGCCCCCGGTGGCCTCAGGTCGCCGAGCCCAGGTCCTCGGCCTCGGCCTGCCGGACGAGCTCCTCCTCCTTGTTCGCGCTCGCGCTGTGGTGCGCGGCGTCGGCGGCCTGGGCGCGCTCGGCGTCGGCGAGGAGGCGGTGGCCCGTGGAGAGGATCACGATGCCGAGGACGACGACCCCGGCGCCGACGTAGAAGGGGACGTGCAGGTTCCAGTGGTCGGCGAGCTTGCCCGCGAAGTACGGGGCGAGGCCGCCGCCGATGAAGCGGACGAATCCGTACGAGGCGGAGGCCGTGGGCCGGTCGACCGGCGAGACGGTCATGACGGCCTGCGTCGTGACGGTGTTGTTGATGCCGATGAAGCAGCCGGTGACGATGACGGCCACGATGAGGGTCGTCCGGTGCTCGGTGTTGAGGCCGATGACGAGGACGTCGGCGGCGAAGAGGGTCAGGTTGAGGTAGAGCGCCTTCGCGACGCCCAGCTTCGCCTGGAGCCAGGGCGCGCCGAAGACGGAGAAGAAGGCGACGAGCAGGCCCCAGCCGGTGAAGACGTACCCGAGCTGGTGGGTGTCCAGCTCCATGGGGTAGGGCGCGTAGCCGAGGACGGTGAAGAAGCCCCAGTTGTAGCAGAGCGCCATGAGGCCCATCGTGAGCAGGCCGCGGTGGCGCAGGGCCTTCAGCGGGTCGAGGACGGACGCCTTGCGCGCGGGCTTGGGTGTGGGCTGGACGAGGACGATCGTGGCGATGAGCGCGATGGCCATGAGCACGGCGACGCCGAAGAACGGGCCGCGCCAGCTGATGGCGCCGAGTTCGCCGCCGAGGAGGGGGCCTATCGCGATGCCGATGCCGAGGGCGGTCTCGTACAGGATGATGGCGCCGGCGAATCCGCCGCTCGCCGAGCCGACGATGACGGCGAGCGAGGTCGCGATGAAGAGCGCGTTCCCGAGGCCCCAGCCGGCCCGGAAGCCGACGATGCCGTTGATGCTGCCGCTCGCTCCGGCGAGGGCGCTGAAGACGACGATGACGACGAGTCCGGCGACGAGGGTGCGCTTGGCCCCGATCCGGCTGGAGACGAAGCCGGAGAAGAGCATCGCGACGGCCGTGACCACGAGGTAGCTCGTGAAGAGCAGCGAGACCTGGCTCGGCGTCGCCTTGAGGCTGGTGGACAGGGCGGGAAGGATCGGGTCGACGAGACCGATCCCCATGAAGGAGATGACGCAGGCGAACGCGACGGCCCAGACGGCCTTCGGTTGCTTGAACGGGCTTGCCGGCTTCGTTCCTGATGCGGACAAGGTGTGCTCCAGGTAGGGACGTTCGGCCGCTCCGGCTCGGGCGGGTCCCGGCGGGGCGGCGGGGCGGAGCGCACGGCCACGGGCAGGGCGTGGCCGTGCGATGGTGCGAGGGCGCCGGCCAGGGGAGCCGGGCGCCGCT
>NZ_JAAGLR010000249.1 GCF_010548245.1 Streptomyces sp. SID11385 | reverse complement strand
CCGACGAGGCCGCCGCCGCTCCGGCCGCCGCCGCGCCCGCCGCGCGGGCAGCCGCCGCCGGGACGTTCCGCAACCCGCTCAACACCGGCCCGGACCCGTACATGACGTACTGGAACGGCAACTACTACCTGACCACCACGCAGGGCGACAGCGTCAAGATGTGGCGCTCCCCGTCGCTGAGCACGCTCCTGACGGCCGATCCCGTCACCGTGTGGACCGACACCGACGCGAGCCGGAACCAGCACATCTGGGCGCCCGAGTTCTACCGCTTCAACAACCGCTGGTACCTCTACTACACGGCAGACGACGGCACCGACGACCACCACCGCGTCTTCGTCGCCGAGTCCGACCGGGACGACCCGACCGGCCCGTACCACTTCAAGGCGAAGCTCGCCCCGCCCAACCACGCGAACGACTTCGCCATCGACCCCGGCATCCTCCAGCTCAACGGACGCCTCTACCTCGCCTACAGCGGCATCAACCAGTACCAGCACAACGGCCTCAACCTCGCCCCGATGTCGAACCCGTACACCGTCTCCGGCAACGCCGTCGCGCTCGACGGGGCAGGCGGCTGCCCCGAGGTCCGTGAGGGCCCGGAGTTCCTCTACCGCAACGGCCGCACGTGGATGACGTACTCCACCTGCGACACGGGGAAGCCGGACTACCAGCTCTGGATGATGTCCCTCCCGGACGGCGCCGACCCGCTCGTGCCCGGCAACTGGCAGCAGCACCAGGGAGCCGTCTTCTCGCGCGCCGACGACCACGGCGTCTACGGGCCGGGTCACCACGCGCTCTTCAAGTCCCCGGACGGCAAGGAGGACTGGATCGTCTACCACGCCAAGTCCACGTCCGTGAACACCTACAGCAACCGCACCACGCGCGCCCAGCGCATCGGCTGGAAGGCGGACGGCAGCCCGGACTTCGGCGTCCCGCTCGCGACCGGCGCGACCCAGGACCTGCCCTCGGGCGACCCCGGCCCCAGCGCCTACTGGATCAACGACGACGGCCGCTCCAGCGGCGCGGGCTCCCTCGCCTACACCGGCACCTGGAACTCCGGCACCGGCTGCGGCGTGCAGTGCTTCTGGGGTGACGACCACTGGAGCGCGACGACGGGCAACACCGCCACGTACACCTTCACCGGCACGAGGATCGCCCTGCTCTCCGTACGGGACACCGGCAACGGCTACGCGGCGGTGAGCATCGACGGCGGCGCCGAACAGCGCCTCGACTACTACGGCACGCCGCGCACCGGCGAGAACCTCCAGTACCTGAGCCCCCGCCTGCCCAGCGGCAAGCACACCCTGCGCGTGCGGGTCACCGGTGACCACGACGGGCAGTCCGGCGCGTCCTTCGTGAGCGTGGACAGGGCGGAGGTCTGGACGAACTGACCCGCGTCCTCGCCCCGGTCCGGCCGGACCGCGTACGGGCCGCGCCTCGCGCGCGGCCCGCGTGGTCCGGCCGTCCTCGCGCCCGGGTCCGGCCGGCCATCGGGTCCGAAATCCCGTGGTGGACCCCGGCCGTCGTTGACGAGGATCGGGGCATGCACGTTCTCCTGGAGACCGACCGCCTCACCCTCCGCGCCTTCACCGAGGCCGACACGGACGACCTTCTCGCCCTGGACAACGATCCGGCCGTGACGCGCTTCATCAACGGCGGCCGTCCCACGAGCCGCGAGGAGATCCGGACCGGGCCGCTGCCCCGTCTCCTCCACCACTACCCGGGCCTCGGCACGCGCGGCTACTGGGCCGCCCAGGAGCGGGAATCGGGCGCGTTCCTCGGCTGGTTCGCCTTCCGCCCCCTCCTCGAACAGAGCCCCGACGAGGTCGAACTCGGCTACCGCCTGCGCCAAGAGGCGTGGGGGAGGGGCTATGCGACGGAGGGCTCCCGCGCCCTGATCCGCAAGGGCTTCACGAGCCTCGGCGTCCACCGCGTCACCGCCAACACGATGACGGTCAACACGGCCTCGCGCCGCGTGATGGAGAAGTGCGGCCTCACCTTCCTCCGCCACTACACCGAGGACTGGCCGGACGTGATCGAGGGCTCGGAGCACGGGGATGTGGAGTACGAGCTGACACGGGCCGCGTGGGAGCGCGGGGTGGGCGCGGAGAGGCGCCGCGGAGACGTCCAGTAGGGCAAGTCCCCTGCTTCGACAGGGTGTTCGAGCGCCCCATAGGATCCCCGACATGCCACAGGACGAGACTGGAAACACCGAAGACACGCAGACCCCGTCAACCGCTCCAGCCGATCCAGGTGCCCTCGGGTCCGCTGTGCGCGTCTGCCTCGCGCCGCTGGCGCTGGAGCACCTCTGCGAAGGCGTCGTCGAGTACGTCCTGCGCGGTACGGGGCCGGAGGCCCTGGCTCCCCTGTACGCGCCCGGGTCCCCGAAGGTCGCCAAGATGGTGGCGGGGGGCGGCGTGTGGGCGGCCGCTGATGTCAGCCCCGTCGCGGACGTGCACCCGGGGTGGAGCCCGGACGCCGCCGATGCCGCTCGGTTGACCGTCTACGGTGACGCTCCCGTCGGCGTTCTGGCGCGGTTCGGGCACGTGCTGGACGCGATCACCCGCGCGCAGCCGGGCCGGTTGGATTCCGGCGCGTGGCTCGCCACGCTGACCGACAGCGCCCTGACGACGGCCGGTCCCCGGTCCGAGGCGTCCCGCCGGGTGGGCGCGCGCTGGGACCTCGACCTCCTGAGCGAGATCGCCCGGGCCGGGGGCGTGCCGGTCCGCACCGCCGCGCGTGCCGCCTTGGCGGCCGTGCTCGACGAGAGACCCGGTGAGTACTGGAACTCCCGGCTCCACCTTCTGGGGAGCGATGCCGCCGCGACCTTCCTCGCCCGGCACGCCGACGCCCTCGGCGAGATCACCGTCACGGCGCGGGCCGGTGCGCGCAGGGCCGTGGCCCTCCGGTGCGCCCGTACCCCCGAGGAGCACGCCGCCCTCCTCGCCGCGCTGGCCGTCGACGAGGACCGCTTCGTGCGGGCCGAGGCACTGGCCGCGCTGGGCTGGCTCGCCCCCGGCCGGCAGGTGGAACTGCTCGTCCCGCACCTGCGGACCGCCGGACCGGAGGAACTGGCCGCTGTCCTGCGGCGCCTGGCCGACATCGAGGGCGGTGACGCGGCGATCGAGGACGTGCTGAACGCGCGGGGCGGCGAACCGCTGGACGCGGAGCGCGCCCAAGCGCTGCGCCGGACCGTGGAGCGCGCCTCGCTCACGCGGGGACCCGGCCCCGTCGTCCCCGTACCGCCGGTGAACCGGCCGACCGACGCCGACGTCCTCGCGGAACTGGGCAGTCGGCCCGCCGCCGGCCGCCGGGAGGGGAGCTACTTCTGGCCGCGCATCGAGGAGCGGCTGCCGCTGATCCCGGATGTCCGAGCGGTGCGCGACGCGCTGCGCGAGGCGGGGATGACCGACGCCGACCGCCGGGTGGCGTCACTCCTGACGACCCGCAACGCTGTGGGCCGCAACCGGTTGCTGGGGGCGGTCCTGACGCCGGAGGACGCCGAGCGGTGGTGGCCGCTCTTCGCGGAGCGGCTGGACCTGGTGGACGAGTACCTGGACGGCGGGTACCGGAAGGGGGACGCCCACGACGAGACCGTCGACACGACCGACATGACACTCACGATTCTCGCTCGCTTCCCTGTCGCTCCGGGTCCCCTGCGCGCACGCCTGACGGCGCTGGCCCTCGGCACCTCGCGACACCGCCTGAACGCGCGGCGGGTGCTCCGCGACGACGCGGAGGCCCTGGCCGCCGCGCGGGCGGCGCTGAATGGCACCGGGACGACGGCGGAGGCGACGGTACGCGCGTCGGCGGCGGAATGGCTCGCGGGCCTGGGAGAGCCGGATGTCCAGGCACCGCCGCCGGGCTGGGAGTTCGGTGAGGACGTCCTGTCCCCGGCGACCCGCGTCCTGCCCGCCCCCACGCTGTGGTGGCTCGACCGTTTCAAGGAGGAGGCGCTCGCGCAAGGCGTGCCGGCGCCGGACGTGGACCGGTGGCTCGGGCTCGCGCGCCCGATGCTGCGGACGGCTCCGGACGGGGGCGGACCGGTACGGGGCAGGCTCGGCGGGCCACTCATGCTCCCGCCGGACGTCCCGGCCCCCGGCGGCGCATCCGCCTGGGACGAGCAGCTCATCGTGACGCTCGACTTCGCCACCGTCCCCGAGGGAGCGACCGACCTGCCGCTCCCGCCCGACGGCAAAGTGCTCCTCTTCGCCAACGCCGACCTTGAACCCGAGCCCGAGGGTGGCGCGGTGTACGCGCCCGCCGGGGCCCCGGTCGAGGAGCGGGAGGTGTCCTTGAACCACTACGTCTACGAGTACGGCACCCCGGAGAAACTGGACGCCGACCTGCGCCGGACCGGCGACCTCCGGCTCGTACCGGGAGTCTCGCTGCCGACCACACCGCCCGAGGACGAGATGCTCGCCCGCCACCCCCACGCGGAGGCACTGCGGGAGATCTGGTCCGAGCAGACGGACGGCGGCGGCGAGTGGCAACTCGGCGGCCACGCGGACAACTTCGACGACTACGGCGACCCAGTGGCCGCCTCGGCGTACGCCGAGGCGGGAAAGGGCCCCGCGGACCCCGCGGACTGGGTCCTGCTCGCCCAATGGGCAGGCTTCCCCATGGCGATCCTGTACTGGACCATCCCGCGCCAGGACCTCGCGGCCGGCCGCTTCGACAGGGTCGTCGTCCAGATGCACTCCAACCCCTGAGCGCGGACGCGGGGCGGGCACCCCGGGCCCGCGCACGAAGCAAGGGATCAGCGCATCGGCCGCAAGGCGTTCTTCCGCGCCGAGCGCCGCGCCCACCACGCGCATCCCAGCAGCACGATCCCGCACCCGCTCCGCAGCCACGCGTCGGCCGCCCCGCGCAGCGCCCCCACCGCCCACAGCACCGACCACAGGGCGAGCAGCACGCACGTCGCGGTCCAGGCCACATCCCAGATCCGGCGCCTTGCCGCGACGCGTTGGGGCGTCCCGGGCTCCAAGGGGCCGAGAGCGGTGGGGTCCTTGTGCGGTCCATGCTGTGTCGTCGTCATGCCCGCCGGGTACCCCGCCCGGACGGCCTTACGGGCCGGTCCGTCCCACGCCGACGACGGTCGCGCGCCCGCCCTCCGTCCCCGGCACGACCGACACCTCGGCGGACACGAACCCGGCGGCCTTCAGCCGGGCGGCCCACTCCTGCGGCGGATAACACCAGCGCGGCACGCCGGGCACGTCAGCGCGGGGGCGCAGGAACTCCGGCCCGGACCGCTCCGGCGCCGTCTCGCCGTGCGAGAACACGAACCGCCCGCCGGGCACGAACCGTCGGCGGACCAAGGGGAAGAGCGACTCGGGGTCACAGAACCAGGCGGCCCCCCAAATGGAGTACACGACATCCCACACCCGCCCCGTCCCCGCCAAATACGTCTCCACGTCCGCGCACACGAAGTCAAGCCCCCGGACGTCCGCCCACCACCGCCGCGCCCGCGCGACCTGCACGGCCGACACGTCAACTCCCGTCACCCGCACCCCGCTTCGCGCGAGCCACGCAGCCTCCCGCCCTTCCCCGGCCCCGAGTTCGAGAGCGGTACGCGGCTCGCCGAGCAACTCCACGCCGGGCCCGTGCCCTTCGTAGGGCGTCCATCCGACCGGCAGGGGGCCGGGCGGGGCGCCGTGGGGGGAGGAGGGTTTGCAGAGGTCCCAGTAGGCGGCACGGTTCACGAAGGCTCCGGTGGGGTGGACGGCGACCAAGCGGTCCCACGCCATCCAGCGTGGAGAACGATCACGGCTCCCCGGGCCGCATCTCCCACACGGCGGCAGGTGCGGGGGCGCGATCAGCGCGGCAAATTCTCCAGGAAGCCGGTCCACGCGGTGGGGCTGGCGGTGAAGTGGGGGAGCGCGGCGTCCTTGGAGTCGCGGACGTGGATGGCGAGGGGGGTGAGGCGACCTCTACGCAGTCGCTTCCACCGGAGCCGCTCTAGCTGCTCTTGAACCAGGACAGTTCCACGGCATCTTCCTCCCCGGCGGTGGAAACCGGCAGACTTCCTCAAGCCTGCCGGTTCCGGGGCCATCTGTCAGCGCCTCGTCGCGACCTCGCTGAGGAAGCCGGTCCACGCCGTCGGGCTCGCGGTGAAGCTGGGGCGCCTGGTGTCCTTGGAGTCGCGGATGTGGATGGCGGCAGGGGTGAGGGCGACCTCCACGCAACTGTCGCCCTCCGAGCTGCTGTGGGTGCTCTTGAACCAGGTCAGAGTGCTCATGTCGCGTCTCGCATTTCTTCGATCAGCAGTTTGGAGTCGGACTCGCTGAGGGCCTGCGCGGACACCTTCGCGTAGCGCTGCTTGAGACGGCTGACCGGGTCGGGGTCGGAGATGAGCGCGCCGCTCAACTGGCCCTCCGTGTAGGCGTGCCAGCGGTGGTCCGCGGTTTCCATGAGGTGTACGGGCCCGTCAAGGCCGGCATGCTCGGGCTGGTAGCGCGGGATGATCTGCACGGACACATTCCAGTTGTCCCGGATGACGTCGAGCAGGTGGGTCAACTGCTCTTGCGCGACGTGTACTCCACCGAAGCCGCGATCGAGCACGCTCTGCTCGATCACGAAGCCGTAGGTGGTGGGTGGGTCGCGCTTCGTGCTGAGCAGTTCCTGCCGTGCGAGGCGACTCTCGACGCGCTCCTCGATGACCTCTTGGCGGGGCGTCGGCGGGACAGCACGAAGCAGCGCGCGAATGTAGGCGGGCGTCTGGAGGATTCCCGGCAGCAGGCGGGACTCGTACGTGTAGACGCCGAGAGCGGTCCGCTCCATCACCGCCCACTCCTGGTACCAGTTCGGCAGCCCTCGTCGGCGCGAAAGGTAGGGGACGAAAGCCTCCAGAATCCCGCGTGCCTCCAGTACCTCTTCGGACTGGCCGATGAAGTCCTCCGGCGGCATGCGTCGTCCCTGTTCGATCGAGGAAACCGTAGCGGGCGAGAAGCGCACCAGGTCCGCGAACTCCTGCTGCGTGAGTCCCCGCAGTACACGCAACCTCTTGAGCACCGCCCCGAAGGCCAGCAGCACCTCCGAACGCTCCGGCTCGCCCGCCGTCATCATCTTGGGCATCTAAGGGCCCTTTCGTCACTGTTCGTTCGCCACCCATGGTGCGGTGGTACCGCTCGTACTGTCCACTCCCCGCACTCGTACGCTCACCCACCGTACGAGCCCGAAGTGTGGCCCCGCCCAGGTCAGCGGTCCAGCCTTGCCGCCATGACGACCACTCGCACGCCCCGTCCGTCCATCCCCGCCCCCTTCGTCCAGCGGTTCAGTTCCACGCTGCTCGGGGCCCGTCTCGCGCGGCTTCTCGTCGTGCACGAACTCGACACGTGGGGGTTCGGGAGGGGGAGCGCTCTCGTGGGGCGGGTCGAGATCGTCGTGGGGGAGTTGGCGGCCAACGCCGTCACTCACGGCAAGGTTCCGGGGCGGGATTTCGAGGTGCGGGCGGAACTGCGCGTGACCGAGGGCGTGTTGCGGGTCGATGTCGCCGACGCGCGCGGGGAGCGCCGGCCGCCACGGCGTCCCGGGCCGCGCGCGTCGCTCGCGGAGGGCGGGTACGGGCTCGTCCTCGTGGACGCGTGCGCGGACCGGTGGGAGGTCGTGGACCGGGGGCCGGTCGGCAAGACCGTACGGGCCGAGTTCGCCGTGGACGGCGTGCTCTGAGCGGACGCGGCCCCGCATCGCCCGTACGCTGGCGCTCGCCGTACCCGTACCGCGAAAGGCGAGCCCATGGCGACCGAGACCCCCGACCCCTTCACCTCCGCCGAGTACGAGAGCCGGATGCGACGGGCGGCGGGGAACGCGCAGGCGGCCGGGCTCGACGGGCTCATCGTGACGCCCGGCCCCGACATGGAGTGGCTGACGGGCTACCGGGTGCCCGCCGTGACCGAGCGCGCGACGCTGCTCGTCCTGGCCGCCGGGCGCGAACCCGTCCTCGTCGTGCCCGCTCTGGAGGCGCCGGACGCCGAGGAGGCCCCGGGCGCGGCGGCGCTCACGTTCGAGGGCTGGCGCGACGGGCAGGACCCCTACCAGCTCGTGATCCCGCTCCTCCCGCTCGGCGGCCGGCTCGGCGTCAGCGACAACGCCTGGGCGCTGCACCTCCTCAACCTCCAGCGCACCCTGCGCGGTTCCGCGTTCGACCCGCTGACCGAAGCGCTGCCGATGCTGCGCGCGGTGAAGGACCAGGCCGAACTGGCCCGGCTCGCCGCCGCGGCGGAGGCCGCCGACGCGACGTACGAGGAGATCAAGGGCGTCCGTTTCGCCGGGCGCCGCGAGAACGAGGTGGCGGCCGACCTCGCCGCGCTGCTCCTCGGTCACGGGCACTCGCAGGTCGACTTCACAGTCGTCGGCTCGGGCCCCAACGGCGCGAACCCGCACCACGAGGCGGGGGAGCGGGTCATCGAGGAGGGCGACACGGTCGTCCTCGACTTCGGGGGGCTCAAGCACGGGTACGGGTCCGACACGACCCGTACCGTCAGCGTCGGCGAGCCCTCCGCCGAGGTCCGCGAGGTGCACGAGGTCGTGCGGCGCGCGCAGGAGGCCGGGTGCGCGGCCGTACGCCCCGGGGCGACGTGCCAGGACATCGACCGCGCCGCGCGCGCCGTCATCGACGAGGCCGGGTACGGCGAGTACTTCATCCACCGCACCGGGCACGGCATCGGCGTCACGACGCACGAACCGCCGTACATGATCGAGGGCGAGACCCAGGAACTCGTGCCGGGCATGTGCTTCTCCGTCGAGCCCGGGATCTACCTCCCGGGCCGCTTCGGCGTCCGCATCGAGGACATCGTGACGGTGACGGAGACGGGTGGCGAGCGCCTCAACAAGACGTCACGGGACCTCGCCGTCGTCCACTGAGCCGCCCACTCGCCCCCTCCGCGAGGTGAGTGAGCACTCACCCACCTCGCGGAGGGGTACTCCGCCCGGTCCCGCCGCTCAGGCGTCCTCCGCGAGCACGACGCACGAGCATCCCGGCACCGTCACCGTGCCGCCGCCGTCCGGCTCCGCGACGTCCTCCCACGCCGCGAGCACCTTCACCGGGCCCGGCTCCACCGGCACGTCCACCGGCTCCGCGCCGAGGTTCACCGCGAGCCGCACGTCCCCGCGCCGCACCGCGAACCAGCCCGCCTCCGCGTCGTACGCCGTCTTCACGGCCGTCAGGTCGGGGGACTGGAGGTCGGGGCGGGTGCGGCGCAGGTCGATGAGCGTGCGGTACCAGGCGAAGAGGCGCGCGTGCGGCTCCTCGGCCAGCTCCGCCCAGTCGAGGCACGAGGCGTCGCGCGTCGCGTGGTCCTGCGGATCGGGGATGTCCTCCTCGGCCCAGCCGTGCTCCGCGAACTCGCGCCGCCGCCCGCGCCGCACCGCCTCCGCCAGCTCCGGATCGGTGTGGTCCGTGAAGAACTGCCACGGCGTCGACGCGCCCCACTCCTCGCCCATGAACAGCATCGGCGTGAAGGGGGACGTGAGGACGAGCGCCGCCGCGCAGGCCAGCACGCCCGGCTCCAGCTGGGCGCTCAGGCGGTCGCCGCGCGCCCGGTTGCCGACTTGGTCGTGCGTCTGGGAGTAGCCGAGGAAGCGGTGCGCGGAGGCGTGCGCGCGGTCCACGGGGCGGCCGTGGTGGCGGCCCCGGAAGGACGAGTACGTGCCGTCGTGGAAGTACGCGCCGGTCAGCGTCTTGGCGAGAGCCGCGTAGGGCTCGCGCGCGAAGTCCGCGTAGTAGCCCTGCGCCTCGCCGGTGAGCGTCGTGTGCAGCGCGTGGTGGAAGTCGTCGTTCCACTGCGCGTCGACGCCGAGGCCGTGTTCCGTACGCGGCGTGATGACGCGCGGGTCGTTGAGGTCGGACTCGGCGACGAGGAAGAGCGGGCGGCCCGTGGACTCGGCCAGCTCCGCGACCGCGCCCGACAGCTCCTCCAGGAAGCTCAGCGCGCGCTCGTCGCGCAGCGCGTGCACGGCGTCGAGGCGCAGCCCGTCGATCCGGTAGTCCCGCAGCCAGGCGAGCGCGCTCCCGCGCAGGTACGCGCGGACCTCGTCCGAGCCGGGCGCGTCGAGATTGACGGCCGCGCCCCAGGGGGTGCTGTGCCGGTCCGTCAGGTACGGGCCGAAGAGGGGGAGGTAGTTCCCGGAGGGGCCGAAGTGGTTGTGCACGACGTCGAGCACGACGCCGAGGCCGAGCCCGTGCGCGGAGTCCACGAACCGCTTGAGCCCCTCCGGGCCGCCGTACGGCTCGTGCACCGCCCACAGCGACACGCCCTCGTACCCCCATCCCCACCTCCCCGGAAAGGGGCACACGGGCATCAACTCGACGTGTGTGACCCCCAGCTCGGCGAGGTGCGGGAGCCGTTCGGCCGCCGCGTCGAAGGTGCCTTCGCGTGTGTACGTGCCGACGTGCAACTCGTAGAGCACCGCGCCCGGCAGCCCGCGCCCGGTCCACTCCGGGTGCCGCCACTCGTACGCGCCCTGGTCGACGACGGCGCTGAGCCCGTCGGGCCCGTCCGGCTGCCGCCGCGCGCGCGGATCGGGATACGGGCCCGCGCCGTCCACCACGTACCCGTACCGCGCGCCCTGCCCGGCCTCCGCCTCGGCCGTCCACCAGCCGGGGCGGGTGGGGTCGCGCTCCATCCCGTGCGCCGACTCCTCCACCTGGAGCGCGAGTCGCTTCGCCTGCGGGGCCCACACTGAGAACTGCACCGGATCTCCTTGGTCGGGGGAGGACGGGGGCAAGACACCGGACCGCTGCCGGGCTGGCGCCGGCCGGTGACGCTCGGTGTCCATGGTGGCGCAGATCAGCGAAATTCGGGGGGCTTTTGGGTGGGGGCGCTGTGTCGGGGCGCGGCGAGTGCTGCGGGGCGGGGCGGCTGTCCGGCGTGTCCTGCGGGCGGGACTGGCGAGGAGGGGCGTGGGCGGTGGTGGCGCGCGCGTCCGTGGAGGTGTGCGCGTCCGCGACGGCCTCCGAGGGCCGCAGCGTTCGCCGTTTCATGGTGGCTGGAAGGGGAAACGCCGGTCAGGCTTCCCCCGCGCGGCCATCCCTTCACGCGGCTTTCCTGCTCAAAGGATCAGCGGGAGCAATCCCGCGAAGAGGAGAAGCGCGGTGCCGACGATGGTGAAGAGCAGCCCGCAAAGCAGCGTGATGACGCGCGCGGCCGCCGGGTCCATGGGCTTCAGGCCGTATTGCTCGCGTGCCCGGTCGGCCATCGTGTACGACTTCTTCTTGACCGAGCGCAGCAATCCGAGCCCAACGAGCATCGCGATCGGCGCCATGACGAGAGCTTCGACCGTGCCCTCCGGCGCCGCACTCATTCCGCCCTTGCCCGCCGTTCCCAGGTAGTTGTTGTTTCGCTCGCCGGTCTTCTCCAGCTTGATCGGCGGAGTTTAGCAACGGCAAAGACGGGGGTGAGGAGGTGGTGTAAAGGTGGGTGATCGTTTCGTTGTGTATGCGTCTTTTTGTGTAATTCGCGCCGGGAGCCCCGGGGTTTATCCTGCCAACCGTGATCCGCTCGGGGCCCGGCTCAGGTCGACCACGCAGAAGAGGTTGTCGTCCGGGTCGGCCAGGACGACGAAGTCGGGGTTCTCCGGGTAGAGGGGCCAGTCGACGCGGCGGGCGCCGAGGGCGAGGAGGCGGGCGACCTCGGTGGACTGTTCCTCGGGGAATTCCGCGAAGAGGTCCAGGTGGACACGGGGGCGGGGCTCCGGCGGGGACTGGCTGAGCATCAGGCCCAGGGCGCGGCCCGAGCCGTCCGCGTGATGGAGCGTGCTCCACGTGTCGCTGCGCCACTCCGCGCTCTCGACGAGCGGGAGCGCGCTCGTCCAGAACGCGACCGCGCGGGCGAGGTCGGTGACGCCGATGACGGGAATTCCCAGGGTCAGCATGGGGACGAGGCTAGTGCGCCCCCGAGTGCTGCGCGTCGCGTTCCCCTTCCGGCGCGCGGAGGCGGCCCGGGCGGTGGAGGGCGAAGGTCAGGATCGCGCCGAGGGCGAAGACGCCCGCCGCCCACCAGTAGGCCGTCGCGTAGCCGTGGATGTTGGCCCGCGCGAGGGTGGTGGGGGTGTGCGCGGGGTGGGACGTCAGGTAGTGCGTGACGGCCGTCGTCGCCATCGTGTTGAAGAGCGCCGTCCCCACCGAACCACCGATCTGCTGCATGGTGCTCACGGCGGCCGACGAGACCCCCGCGTCGCGCGGCGCGACCCCGTACGTGGCCAGGCTGATCGCGGGCGCCGTGGACAGCCCCATGCCGACGCCCGCGAGGAGGAGCGGGGGCAGGAGGTGCGCGGCGTACGTGCTGCCCGTGCCCAGCGCGGTCATCCACGCCATGCCCCCGGCCGACACGGCCAGCCCCAGCGGGACGACGGGCCGGGGTCCGAAGCGCGCGAGGAGCGAGGTCGAGGCGACGACGGACACGACCATCGTGACGGCGACCATCGGCAGGAACGCGAGCCCCGTGCGCGTGGGGCTGTAGCCCAGCGTGCCCTGGAGGTAGTACGTCACGAAGAGGAAGACGCCGAAGACGCCCGCGCCCGAGACCAGGACCGTGAGGTAGGAGGCCGCACGGGTCCGGTCGAGGAGGATGCCGAGCGGGAGCAGGGGCTGCGCGGCCCGGGTCTGCCACCAGGTGAACGCGACGAGGAGCAGCGCACCCGCCGTCAGCGGTCCCCACGTGGCCGGGGCGCCCCACGTGTGCGTGGTGGCGTCGCTCAGCCCGTACACGAGCCCGAACAGCGCCGACGAGACGAGCAGCACCCCCGGCACGTCGAGCCGCACCGCGCGGTCGCGGCCCTCGCGCGGGAGCAGGCGGACGGCGCCGGCCAGCGCGACGAGCGCGAGCGCCACGTTGACGTACAGCGTCCACCGCCAGCTGAACCCCTGCGTGAGGACGCCCCCGAGCAGCAACCCGATCGCCCCGCCCGCGCCCGCGATGCCACCGAACACGCCGAACGCCTTCGCGCGCTCGCGGGGCTCGGTGAACGTCGTGACGAGCAGCGAGCGGGCCGAGGGCGCGAGGAGCGCGGCGAACGCTCCCTGGAGGGCGCGCGCCGTGAGCAGCAGGCCGAACGAGGGCGCCGCGCCGCCCAGCGCGGACGCGAGCGCGAAGCCGACGAGGCCGGTCAGGAAGACCCGGCGGCGGCCGAACATGTCGGATATCCGGCCGCCGAGCAGGAGGAGGCCGCCGAAGGCCAGCGCGTAGGCCGTGATGACCCACTGCCGGTCGCCGTCGGCGAAGCCGAGGTCCGCCTGCGCGGAGGGGAGCGCGATGTTCACGATCGTGCTGTCCAGCATCACCATGAGCTGCGCGAGCCCGATCAGGCCGAGAATCCACCACCGCCGCGAGGTGGCGGGTGCGTCGGGGTGGACCGCGCGGGCGGGGCCGCCGTCAGTGCGGGACATGGGTGTCCTTCCGCTTCCGGGCGCGCCGCGCCCCGGGATGTAATCGGCGATTACATTAGGGTGCGGATGTAAACAGCGTCAACTTCGCCGGGGTCCTACGATGTGAGCGGCCCCGTACGAGGCGGGAGGCCGCCACGACCGAGGAGCGAGATGGCCGGGAAGGACGCGTACCACCACGGTGATCTCCGTGCGGCCTGCCTGCGGGCCGCACGGGAACTCCTGGAGGAGGACGGCGGCGGAGCGCTGTCGATCCGCGCGGTCGCGCGTCGCGCCGGGGTCTCGCCCGCGGCCCCGTACCGGCACTACCCCGACCGCGACGCGCTGGTGAACGCCGTCGCGGCGCAGGGGTACCGGGAGCTGGCGGACGCGCTGGTGGCGGCGGACCCCGCGCCCGCGACGCCTGCCGACCTCGCGGCGGTCGCGGTCGCGCACGTCGCCTTCGCGCGGGACCACCCGGCGCTGTTCCGGCTGATGTTCGCCGACCCCTGCGCGCCCGCGGGGCAGGAGCGCGCCGAAGCGACGGCGGCGGTGCACGCGTACCTCACGGACAGCATCGGCCGGGCCTTCCCCGAGGCGGACCCCGGCGCCCTGTCGTGGGGCGTCATCGGCCTGGTCCAGGGACTCGCCTTCCTGCACCTGGAGGGGGAGTTCGGGCAGCAGGGGCGGGAAGCGGTGGCGGAACGGGTGCGGGTGGCGGTGCTGGCGGTGCTGGGGGCGGGGGGTGGCGGCGGGGGCGGGAGCTGAGGAGCGCGGGGGCCGAGGGTGTG
>NZ_JAAGLR010000212.1 GCF_010548245.1 Streptomyces sp. SID11385 | reverse complement strand
GGCGCGCCACGCCTCGCGCGCGGCCTCGCGGTCGGCGCGCGCGAGGTGGGCCAGGTGGGCGCGGTACGGGGCGACTTCGGGCAGCGGCGCGGGCTCCTGCCCGTACAGCGCGAGGAGTTCGCGGTGCAGGACGGGCAGCGACCAGCCGTCGGCGACGATGTGGTGGAAGGTGAGCACCAGTTGGCTGTGCGTGTCGTCGAGGCGGATCAGGGCGCAGCGAAGGAGCGGCGGGCGGGCGAGGTCGAAGCGGTGGGCGCGTTCGGCGGCGGCGACGGAGTCGGCGAGGGCCGGGTCCTGCCCGGTGAGGTCGGTCTCGCTCCACGGGAGGTCGAGGCCGGTCGCGATCACCTGCGCGGGGCGGCCGTCCGGAAGCGGGCGGAAGCAGGCGCGCAGCGGGGCGTGGCGGTCGATGAGGCGCTGCGCCGCATGGTGCAGGAGGCGCGCGTCGACGGGGCCCGCGAGGTCGATGACCTGCTGGACGACGTAGGCGTCGTGCGCGGCGCCGTCGAGCACGGCGTGGAAGTAGAAGCCCTCCTGGAGCGGGCCGAGCGGCAGTACCTCGGCGATGTCCAGCGGGCCGGGGTGCTGGAGTGCGGCGAGTTCGTCCGGGGCCGGCGGGTCCCAGGGCAGGTCCCCGGGGTCCTGCGAGGTGCCGGGGGCGGTGCGGGCGGCGGTGGCGAGCTGTGCGGCCGTACGGTGCCGGAAGACGTCGCGCGGTGTCAGTTCGAGCCCGGCGCGGCGGGCGCGGACGAGGAGCTGGATGGCGACGATGCTGTCCCCGCCGAGCGCGAAGAAGTCGTCGTCGGCGGTGACCGAGGCGACGCCGAGCGTCTCCGCGTACAGGCGGCACAGAAGGCGCTCGCGCGCGGTGCGCGGCGCGCGGCCGGTGCTGAGGAGCCCGTAGTCGGGGACGGGCAGCGCGGCGGCGTCGAGCTTGCCGCTCGGGGTGACGGGGAGGCGGTCGAGGGGGACGAACGCCGCGGGCACCATGGAGGCGGGCAGGGCCTCGGCGGCGTGGGCGCGGAGCGCGGTCATGAGCGCGGTGACGTTGCGGAAGGGGGCGGGGCGGTTGGCGTGCGGGTGGGGGCGGCCGGGGAGGTAGAGCGGGCCGGTCGGGGGCTCCGTGACGGGCAGGGGGATGTCCCCGGGTTCCGTGAACTGCCCGCCGGGCGCGCCGTCTTCGGCCGTCCCCGCCGCGAACACCGCGTCCACGCTGCCGTCCTCCGCGTCCGCCGCCCAGGTGAGGGCGGCGCGGTGGCCGTGGCGGGTCGCGGTCTCGTGGAGGGTCTCGGGGTCGATGCCGGGGCCGCCCGTGCGGCTGCTGCCGTCGAGCCTGCCGAGCGCGGCGAGGTCGGGCGCGAGGCGCGCGTTGGGGATGCCGGTGACGCGCAGGGGCGTGGTGCGGGCGGCGAGGGCCGCGCCGAGGGCTTCGGGGGTGCCGAGCGCGGACCAGGGCAGCGTCTCGGGGACGGCGGGGGACGCGACGGCGCCGGGCCTGAGGACGACGTCGTAGCGGTAGCGTGTCAGCTCGTTGTGGTGGGTGCCGCGCTTGAGGCGTATGTCGGCGGTGAAGCCGTCGAGCGCCGCGAAGTAGTCGGGGTCGAGGAGGAGTTCGCCCTCCCAGGCCACGGCGCGGTCGACGGCGGCGCGCAGCGCCTCCTTGTCGTCGGCGGGCGTGCGGCCCGCTTCGACGGCGGCGGCGAGGGTGCGGTGCAGGCGCAGGTTGCGGACGTCGCCGACGAAGAGGGCGCCACCGGGGGCGAGGAGGGCCGCGGCCGAACGGAGCACGCCTGTCAGGTAGTCGGCGTCGGGGAAGTACTGGACGACGGAGTTGACGACGATCGTGTCGAAGTGGCCCTCGGGCAGCCCGCCCAGCTCGTGCGCGGGCCGGGCGTCGAGCCGGACCCTGCCCGCGAGCGCGGGCACTGCGTCGACCTGGGCGCGCAGGGCCCGTACCGCCTCCTCGGAGAGGTCCGTGCCCCAGTACTCGGCGCAGCCGGGCGCGAGGCGGGAGAGGAGCAGCCCGCTGCCCACGCCGATCTCCAGCACCCGGCGGGGACGCAGCTCCTGGATGCGGGCGACGGTCGCGTCCCGCCATTCGCGCAGGTCGGCGAGTGGCAGCGGCTTGCCGTCGTACATGCTGTTCCAGCCTGCGAAGTTCTCCTCGAAGCCGTCCGATCCGGCGGCGGAGTACAGGAGTTCGTGGACGTCCTTCCACTCGGCGACGGACTCGTGCGCCTCCGCCGCGAGCGAGGGGACGACGTACGCGGCGAGGCGGCGCTCGCCGGGGCGGTCCTCGCGGACGACGACGGCGGCCTGGCCGACGGCGGGGTGGGCGCGGAGCACCGACTCGATCTCGCTGGGCTCGATGCGGAAGCCCCGGATCTTCGTCTGGCTGTCGGCGCGGCCGTGGAACTCCAGGCGTCCGTCCGCCTTCCAGCGCACCAGGTCACCGGTGCGGTAGAGGCGTTCGCCGGGGGCGCCGAAGGGGTCGGCGATGAAGCGTTCGGCGGTGAGCGCGGGGCGGCCGAGGTAGCCGCGCGCGAGCCCGGCGCCGCCGAGGTACAACTCGCCCACGACACCGGCGGGCACGGGGCGCAGCGCGGCGTCCAGGACGTAGGCGCGGGTGCCCGGGTCGGGGACGCCGATGGGCACGATCGTGCCCGCGGGCGTGTCCGGGTCGCACAGGCCGAGGGTCGAGTTGGTCGTCGCCTCGGTGGGGCCGTAGGCGTTGAACATCATCCGGCCGCGCGCGTAACGCCCCACGAGTTCGGGCGAGACGCGCTCGGTGCCCGCCAGGAGCGTGGCGGTGGGCGGGAGTTCGACGTCCTCGGGCATCGCGGCGAGGAGCGCGGGCGGCAGGATCATGAAGGTGATGCCGTGCGCGTGCGCGTAGTCGGCGAGCGGTGCCCCGGGCACGCGGCGGTCGGCGGGGACGACGACGAGCCGGCCGCCGGAGAGCAGGCCGAGGCACAGGTCCCAGAAGGCCACGTCGAAGCTGGGCGAGGCGAATTGGAGGACGCGGCTGTGCGGCCCGATCCCGAAGCGTTCGCGCTGCGTCGCGAGGAGCTTCGCGACCCCGCCGTGCGAGAGGACGACCCCCTTGGGGCGCCCGGTCGAACCGGAGGTGTAGATGACGTAGGCGGCGTGCGCGACGGTGGGCCCGGCGGCGGAGGCCGGGTCGTGCGCGGGGTGCGCGGCGAGTTCGGCGACGGTCTCCGGGGCGTCGAGCACGAGGGTGCCCACGGTGCCGGGAGGCAGGTCGGGCAGCACGTCGGCCGTCGTGACGAGGCACACCGGCTCGGCGTCTTCGAGCATGTACGCGACGCGGTCCGCCGGGTAGTCGGTGTCGACGGGCAGGTACGCGGCGCCCGCCTTCAGCACCGCGACCTCGGCGACGATCATGTCCGCCGAGCGCGGTACGGCGAGGGCGACGACCCGTTCGGGGCCCGCGCCCCGGGCCACGAGGGCGTGGGCGAGGCGTGCCGCGCGGGCGTCGAGTTCCGCGTAGGTGAGCTGTTCGTCCTCGTGGACGAGGGCGATCTCATCGGGGCGCGCGGCGACTTGCGCGGCGAACAGGCGCGGCCAGGTGAGCGCGGGCACGTCGTGGGCGGTGTCGTTCCACTCGACGAGGACGCGGTGGCGCTCGGCCTCGTCGAGGAGCGCGAGGGCGGCGAGCGGGGTGTCCGGGCGGGCGCTCGCGTCGGCGAGGAGGGTCGCGTAGTGGCCGAGGACGCGGTCGGCGGTGGCGGGCGTGAAGAGCGCGGCGGCGTACTCGGCGCGGACCTCCTCGTCCGTCACGGTGAGGGCGAGGTCGAGCGGGCCGCCCTCGTCCCACGCGGCGGGGCCGAACCCGGTGGCGCACAGCACGGTGCCGCCGCGGCCCGTCTCGGGGGCGAGCAGGGCGAGGAGTTCGGCGGTGGGCAGCCGGTGCGCCTCGGCCCGCGCGCGCACTTCGGCGACGTGGTCGCGCAACTCGGCGAAGGTCAGGGCCGCGTGGAGGGTGAGGCGCAGCGGCAGCCCCTCGTACGCGAGCGTCAGGTCCTCGGCGCCGCCCCCGTACCGGTGGAGCAGGGCGACGAAGGCGGCGAGGCGGGTCGGCTCGTCCGTACCGCCCGCCTCCAGGGCCCGGGCGCGGCTCGCGCGCGGGCCGCTCTCGCGCGGGTGCGGGAAGTCCTGGGGCAGTGCGACGTGGGGGACCTCGTCGGCGAAGGCCGCCGTCCAGTGAGCCGAAGCCGTGGTGTGCGCGGTGTGACGCGTGGTGCCCGACACAGCTGTGCCCGCCTCCCGATCGGTACGGAGCGGCCCCTGCGGAACCGCGATCACCCGCATAGTAAGGTAAGGGTTGCCTAACCCGATAGGGCATCAGGGCGACGGCGCACTTCCGGCGGCTGAGGTTACGCTTGCCTAACCTGCCCTCGGACAAGGGGAACTACGGCATGGAGACCGGCACGTGACCTCAGGCGGAAGACGTCGCACCACGGCTCTGGTGGCACTCCTTGTCGCCCTGCTCGTGGTCCTGTCCCTGCTCTCCGTGGCGCTCGGGGCGCTGAGCATCCCGCTCGGCGACGTCGTGCGCACCCTCTTCGGGCAGCCCCCGGACCGGCTCACGGACAACGTGATCTGGTCGGTGCGCGTGCCCCGCACCCTGCTCGGCCTCACGACGGGCGCGGCGCTCGGCATGGCGGGCGCGCTCATGCAGGCCCTGACCCGCAATCCGCTCGCCGACCCCGGGATTCTCGGGGTGAGCGCGGGCGCCTCGTTCGCGATCGTCGTCTCGGTCGCCGTCTTCGGGGTCGCGTCGCTGTACGGCTACGTGTGGTTCGCCTTCGGCGGCGCCCTCGTCGCCAGCGTCGTGGTCTTCCTCCTCGGGCGCCTGGGACGATCGGGGGCGACCCCGGTCAAGCTGGCCCTCGCCGGGGTCGCCGTCACCTCGCTGCTCTCCTCGCTCACGAGCGCCGTCGTGCTCACCGACGAGGACGCCCTGGACCGCTACCGCTTCTGGTCGGCGGGCACGCTCGCCGACCGCGACGCGGGCGACCTGACGCGCGTCCTGCCGTTCCTCGCGGTCGGCGCGCTGCTCGCCCTCGCGTGCGCTCCCGCGCTCAACAGCCTCGCGCTCGGCGACGAGGTGGCCGCCTCGCTCGGCCGCCGGCTCGGTCTCGTACGGCTCCAGGGGGTGACCGCGATCGTCCTGCTCACCGGCGCCTCGGTCGCCGTCATCGGCCCGGTGGTCTTCCTCGGCCTCGTCGTCCCGCACCTCGCGCGGGTCCTCGCGCAGTGGGCCGGGATCGGGCCCGACCACCGGTGGCTGCTCCCGCTGTCGGCAGCGCTCGCCCCCGTCCTGCTCCTGTCCGCCGACATCGTGGGACGGATGGTGGACCGGCCCTCGGAGATACAGGCCGGGGTACTCGTCGCCTTCATCGGCGGGCCGTTCTTCATCGCCCTGGTCCGCCGCCGGAAGCTCGCGGAGGTATAGCCCGTGTCCGCCCCGCCCCCGCACGCCGCGTCCTCGTCCGTCGCGTCCTCGTCCCCCGCGTCCGGGACGACCGCCCCCGGGAAGACCGCCCCCGGGACCACCGCCCCCGCGACGGCCGCCGCGAAGCGCCCCTTCCTGCGCGACCGCCCCTTCCGGCTGCGCACTCCCCCGGTCTCCGGCGTCCTGCGCCCCCGCCTGCTGCTCACCGGACTCGCCCTCGCCGTCGGCACGTTCGCGCTCTTCTGCTGGGGGCTCGCGCTCGGCGACTACCCCGTGAGCCTCACCGGGGTCGTCAAGGCCCTGTTCGGCGCGGGCGACGAGGGAACGCTCAGCATCGTGCGGGAGTTGCGCCTGCCGCGCGCGCTCACCGGCCTCCTCGTCGGGCTCGCCTTCGGCGTCTCCGGCGCCGTCTTCCAGACGATGACGCGCAATCCCCTCGCGAGCCCCGACATGATCGGCCTGACCGAGGGCGCGGGCACCGCCGTCGTCGCCGCCGTCGTCCTCGGCTGGACCGGCGGCCTCGGGCTCTCGACGCTCGGCCTGCTCGGCGCGCTCGCGACCGCGCTCCTCGTCTACGCGCTGGCGTGGAAGGGCGGGGCGACCGGCTACCGCATCATCCTCGTCGGCATCGGCGTCTCCTGGATCTGCACGAGCGCGACGGACTTCCTCGTCGCGCGCGGCAACCGCTTCGAGGCGCAGGCCGCGCTCGGCTGGCTCGTCGGCAACCTCAACGGCCGTACGTGGGGCCAGGTCGACACGCTCGCGATCGCCCTCGTCGTGCTGCTGCCGCTCTCGCTCGGCCTCGGCCGCTGGATGCGCACGCTCCAGCTCGGCGACGACGTCGCCGCCGGGCTCGGCACCCCCGTGCAACCGGTGCGGCTCGCGCTGCTCCTGACCGGCGTCGGCCTCGTCGCCTTCGGTACGGCGGCGGCCGGCCCGGTCGCCTTCGTCGCGCTCGCCTGCCCGCAGATCGCCCTGCGGCTCGCGGGCACCTCGGCACCGCCCCCGCTCGTCTCCGGTCTCACCGGCGCCTTCGTCGTCCTCGGCGCCGATCTCCTCGCGCGCGAGGCGATCCCGGGGACCGAGCTGCCGGTCGGGGTCGTCACCGGCGCCCTCGGCGCCCCCGTCCTGCTGTGGCTGCTCATCCGCGTCAACCGCGCCGGCTCTGGAGGCTGAACCCATGTCGCTCACCGAGCAGAAGGGACCCGAGCTGCGCGCCCGGGGCCTGCACCTCGCCTACGACGGCCGCCCGGTCGTCACCGATCTCGACCTCACCGTGCCGACGGGCCGGGTCACGGCCATCGTGGGCGCCAACGCCTGCGGCAAGTCCACGCTGCTGCGCGCCCTCGCCCGTCTCCTCGCCCCGCGCGAGGGCGTCGTCGAACTCGACGGCGCGGCACTGCACTCGGTGCCCACGAGGGAGCTCGCCCGCAAGCTCGGCATCCTGCCGCAGTCCCCCGTCGCGCCCGAGGGCCTCACCGTCGGGGACCTCGTGGGCCGGGGCCGGGCGCCGCACCAGACGTGGTGGCGGCAGTGGTCGAAGGCGGACGAGGAGGCGGTGGACGCGGCGCTCGCGGCGACCGGGCTCACCGAGCTGGCCGACCGCGCCGTGGACGAGCTGTCGGGCGGCCAGCGGCAGCGCGCGTGGATCGCGATGGCCGTCGCGCAGGGCACCCCCGTCCTGCTCCTGGACGAGCCCACGACGTACCTCGACCTCGCCCACCAGGTCGACGTCCTCGATCTCGTCACGGACCTCAACAGGCGCGAGGGCCGCACGATCGTGATGGTCCTGCACGACCTCGACCAGGCGTGCCGGTACGCCGATCACGTCATCGCGATGAAGGCCGGCCGGATCGTCGCGCAGGGCGCGCCCGCCGAGGTCGTCACGGAGGCGATCGTGGAGGACGTCTTCGGGCTGCGCTGCCGCATCACGACGGACCCGGTCAGCCGCACCCCGCTGGTCATCCCGCTGAGCAGGCACCACACGGCGGCCGAAGGGCCGGCGGGGCGGGGCGGGGACGGCACGGGGCCGAGCGGCGACGGCACGGGCCGGGACGAGGACGAGACGGGCCGGGACGCCCTGGTGGCCCCGGCCCCGGTCCCCGTGCCCGTGCCCGTGCCCGCCGGGACCGCCGCGTCTCAGGGCCGCGAGGTCAAGTAACCGCCCATCGTGCGGAAGTAGTCCCGCGCGGCGTACTCCGTGCCGTCCTCCGTCCGCACCCGCCGCACGAGCAGCCCGGGGTGCCGCCCCGTGTGCGCCTCGGGCCCCGCGACGACCACCACGCCGTCGCCCTCGCGGATGAAGATCCGGCCCGGGGTGCCGCCGTAGCGGCCCTCGGAGACGCCCGCGGAGACGATGCGCAGGCGCTTGCCCCGGTGGAAGGCGTAGGCGTTCGGGTACGGGTCCGACTGGGCCCGTATCAGGCGTTCCAGGCGCTCGGCCGGCCAGTGGAAGTCGATGCGGCTGTCCTCGTCCGCGCGCTTGTGGAAGAAGCTCGCGCGGGAACGGTCCTGCGGCACCCACTGACCCGCGTCACGTCCGGAGGCGATGAGGTCGAGCGATTCGCGCACGAGGGGCTCGATGAGGTCGACCGTGCGGTGGAAGAGGTCCGTCGCCGTGTCGGTGGGCCCGACCGGGACCGAGCGCTGCACGAGCACGTCGCCCGCGTCGAGTTCGGCGTTCATGCGGTGGGCCGTGACGCCGACGCGCTCCTCGCCGTTGATGAGCGCCCAGATGATCGGCGAGAAGCCCGCGTAGGCCGGGAGCAGCGAGTCGTGGATGTTGAGGGTGCCGTGCGGGGGCAGGTCGAACAGCTCGGGCGGCAGCCACGTGCGCCAGTTGTTGGCGACGATGATGTCCGGGCGCGCCTCCCGTACGGCGTCGAGGAGTTCGTCGTCGTCGGGCCGGTTGCGCAGCAGGACGGGCACGCCGTTCTTCTCCGCCAGTTCGGCGACGTTGTCGTCCCAGATCTTCTCGTAGGCGTGCTCGCTCTTCGGGTGCGTGACGACGAGCGCCACCTCGTGCCCGGAGTCGAGCAGCGCCCGCAGCGTGCGATGACCCCAGGTCTGGTAGCCGAGCATGACGACCCGCATATGTGCATCCCTTCACGACCGCATTGCTAGGTAAGCCTTACCTTATCTAACATGGCGTTGCCTGAGGAGGCGATGCAAAGGTGAATGCACCTGTTACGGGTTCCGGGCCCGTCCACGACCTTGTCGGGATCGGTTTCGGCCCGTCGAATCTCGCTCTGTCCATAGCCGTTGAGGAACACAACGCGCACCTCGCGGCGGACGACCGCCTCGACGCGCTGTTCCTGGAGCGCCAGCCCCGCTTCGGCTGGCACCGGGGGATGCTGATCGACGACGCGACGATGCAGGTGTCCTTCCTCAAGGACCTCGTCACGCTGCGCAATCCGACCAGCGACTACAGCTTCCTCTGCTTCCTGCGCGAGCGAGGGCGGCTGATCGACTTCCTGAACCAGAAGACGCTCTTCCCGCTGCGGGCGGAGTTCCACGAGTACTTCGAGTGGGCGGCGGCACGAGTCGCGCACCAGGTCTCGTACGGGAGCGAGGTCGTGGCCGTCGACCCGGTGCGCGCCGACGACGGCGAGGTGACGTGCTTCGACGTCACGAGCCGGGACGCCGGGGGCGCGCGCACGACGCACCGGGCGCGCAACATCAGCGTCGCACTGGGCCTGGAGGCGCACGTGCCGCCGGGCCTGAGCCTGGGCGAACGGGTCTGGCACAACAGCGCGTTGATCCCGCGCGCCGAGGAACTGGCGCGCTCCGGCGCCCCGGTGCGGCGCGCGGTCGTGCTCGGCGCGGGGCAGAGCGCGGCCGAGTCGGTCGACTACCTGCACCGTACGTTCCCGGACGCCGAGGTCTGCTCGGTGTTCGCCAAGTACGGCTACACGCCCGCCGACGACAGCCCCTTCGCGAACCGTGTCTTCGACCCCGACGCGGTGGACGTGTACTTCTCGGCGCCCTCCCAGGTGAAGCAGTCCCTGCTCGACTACCACCGCTCGACCAACTACTCGGTCGTCGACATGGACCTCATCGAGTCGCTCTACGCGACCGCGTACCGCGAGAAGGTCGCGGGGCGCGAGCGCCTGCGCTTCCTCAACGTCTCCCGGATCAGGGAGGTTTCCCCGGGCGCCCCGCTGGACGTCACGGTGGAGTTCCTGCCCACGGGCGAGCGCGAGGTGCTCGCCGCGGACATCCTCGTCCTCGCCACCGGCTACCGCCCGCGCGACCTCGGCACGCTCCTCGGCGACGCGGCGAAGCTGTGCCTGCGCGACGACGGCGACGCGCTGCGCGTGGACCGCGACCACCGCGTGGAGACGGCCCCCGAGGTCACGGCCGGCATCTACCTCCAGGGCGGCACCGAACACACCCACGGCCTCACGAGCACCCTCCTGTCCACCGTGGCGGTCCGGGCGGAGGAGATCCACCGCTCGCTCCTCGACGGGCGGAAGGCGACGGCGACGGTCTGAGGTACGGGGGCGGGCTGCCACGCCGGGGGCGCGTGGCAGCCCGCAGGGTTCCGTGGCCGCGATGCCGTGCGGCGCCCATGAGAACCCGAGCGGTTCCGAGCGGTTCCGCGCGGCCCCGAGGAGGTTCCACGCCGCCCCGCCTTGCCCCCTCCCCCGCCCCTGACGGAGGGTGGGCCTCGGCGAACGGGGAGGCGTATGGGCAGGCGGCCGGGTGGGCGGGTGACGTTCCGGGCCATCGCGGACGAGGCGGGCGTCTCGATCGCGACGGTGTCGCGTGTGGTCAACGGGAGCACGCGGGTCTCGGAGGGGACGCAGCGGGCGGTGCGCGAGGCGGCGCAGCGGCTCGGGAGCGGGTTCGCGCGGACGCGGGGCGGCGCGCCGCCCGTGCTCGTGTACTGCCCGTACGCGCTGACCGACTACTTCGGCACGATCGTCACGTCCGTCGTGGAGACCCTGGCGCTGCACGGCCGCCGTGCCCTCGTGCTCGCGGGCGAGAGCGCGCAGGACGACACCTCGGCGCTGCTCGCGCTGCCCGGGCAGCAGGGGATCGCGGGTGCCGTGCTCGTCCTGCCGCCCGGCTCGACGCGCGACCTGGAGGCGCTGCACGCGCGCCGCTACCCGCTCGTCGTGGTGGACCCGCGTGCCGAACTGCCCGAGACGGTCGCCTCCGTGTCCGCCGCGCACGCGGCCGGGGCACGGCGCGTGACACGGCACCTGCTCGGCCTCGGCCATCGCAGGATCGGCTTCATCGGCGGGCCGCGGGACTGGCTCGCGAGCCGCAACCGCCTCGTGGGCCACACCGCCGCGCTCGGCGAGAGCGGGCTCCTGCCCGATCCGGCGCTCCTGGCCGAGATCGCCGAGCCCACGACCCACGAGGGCCACACGGCGGCCCGGCTGCTCCTCTCCCGTGCCCCCCGCCCGACCGCGCTCGTCGCCTTCAACGACAAGACGGCGGCGGGCGCGATCCGCGCGGCGCGCGAGGCGGGCCTCACGGTTCCCGGGGATCTCTCGGTCACGGGCTTCGACGACAGCGAGCTGGGCCAGAGCATCACGCCCGCGCTCACCACGGTCCGCCAGCCGCTGGAGGAGATGGGCCGCATGGCGGTCTCGCTCCTCGTCCGCCTCGTCGCGGGCCACGCCGTCGACACCCTGCACGTCGAACTCGCGACGCCGCTGGTCGTACGGGACTCGACGGCGCCGCCTTCGGCGTCAAGTCGCGTTTGAAACAAGAAACGTCGGCGGACGGGCCTTCACCGCCCCTCCCGATTCCATCCCTTGCACGCGGGAACGGGCCGGACGGACGCCGCACGGCCCGCCCCGGCAACCAGGCCGCCCGACTGACCTGCGCTGTCCTCAATTCCCTTGCGCGTACACGTCATTACTCTTGACGCTCCCCCGGCACCCCTCTAACTTCACCGGTTGTACGCAGCGGTCCGCACCACTCATGTAAATGTTTCACGGCCGGTGCCCCGGCCGGTCCTCCTTCCCCACCCCCACCGCCCCAGGAAGGACACCCGCATGCCTCCTGCCCGCACCCGCCCCCGGACCCGCCCGAGACGGCGTCCCAGGACGCTCGCGACGGCCGCGACCGTCGTGCTGCTCGGGGCCGGGACCCTCGTCGCCGTGAACGGCACCGCCGCGAGCGCGGCGACGCCCGGGCCGATCGTCAGCCAGGGCAACGGCAAGTGCCTGGACGTGAAGGACGGTTCGACCGCCGACGGCACCCCGGCCCAGATGTGGACGTGTTCCCCCGGCCCCAACCAGACCTGGACGCTGAACGACAACGGCGCGCTCACCGCCAAGGGCAAGTGTCTCGACCTCGTGAACGGCGGCACCGCCAACGGCACCGCGGCGCACCTGTGGACGTGCTACGACTCGCTCGCCTCGCAGAAGTGGCAGTACGCGGGCGGGCAGTTCGTGAACCAGGCCGCCGGGAAGTGCCTCGACATCAAGGACAACAGCACCGCGAACGGCGCCGCGCTCCAGATCTGGGACTGCGCCGGGACGCCGAACCAGAAGTGGGACTACGCGGGCGGCACGACGACGCCGCCGAACGGCAAGCACCCGGACCTCGGACCCAACGTGGTCGTCTTCGACCCGTCAATGCCGGCCGCGACGATCCAGTCCCGCCTCAACTCGATCTTCAACCAGCAGCAGAGCAACCAGTTCGGCGGCCAGAGGTACGCGGTCCTCTTCAAGCCGGGGACGTACAGCGCGGACGTCAACGTCGGCTTCTACACGCAGGCAGCGGGGCTCGGTATGAGCCCCGACGACGTGACGATCAACGGGGCCGTGCACGCCGAGGCCGACTGGTTCCAGGGCAACGCGACGCAGAACTTCTGGCGCGAGGCCGACAACATGTCGGTCAACCCCACGGGCGGCTCGGACCGCTGGGCGGTCTCGCAGGCCGCCCCGTACCGGCGGATGCACGTGCGCGGGAACCTCAAGCTGGACGACGGCGGCTGGTCCAGCGGCGGGTTCATCTCGGACAGCAGGATCGACGGGCAGATCCAGTCCGGCTCGCAGCAGCAGTTCCTCACCAAGAACTCCACGATGGGCTCGTGGTCCGGCTCGAACTGGAACATGGTCTTCGTCGGCGACCAGGGCGCGCCCGCACAGAACTTCCCCACGTACACCACGGTCGGCGCCGCCCCGGTCAACGCCGAGAAGCCCTTCCTGCACGTGACCGGCGCGGGCGACTGGAAGGTCTTCGTGCCGGGCCTCCAGACGAACGCGGCGGCGACCACCTGGAACGGCAAGACGCAGACCGGCAGGGACCTGTCCCTGGACGACTTCTACGTGGCCAAGCCGGGCGCCTCGGCCGCCGACATGAACGCGGCGCTCGCGGCCGGCAAGAACCTGCTCGTCACGCCGGGCGTCTACCACCTGAACCAGACGCTGAAGGTGACGAAGCCCGGTCAGGTCGTCCTCGGCATGGGCCTCGCGACACTCGTCCCCGACAACGGCATCACCGCGCTCACCACGGCCGACGTGGACGGCATCCGCGTCGCCGGACTGCTCATCGACGCGGGCACGACCACCTCGCAGACCCTCATGGAGGTCGGACCGAGCGGCGCTTCCGCGAGCCACGCCGCGAACCCGACCGTCCTCAACGACGTGTTCCTGCGGATCGGCGGCGCGACGCCCGGCAAGGCGACCACCTCCCTCGTGGTCAACAGCGACCACACGGTCATCGACCACACGTGGGCCTGGCGCGCCGACCACGGCAACGACGGCACGGTCGGCTGGAACACCAACACCGCCGACACGGGCCTCGTCGTCAACGGGCAGGACGTCACCGCCTACGGCCTCTTCGTCGAGCACTACAAGAAGACGCAGGTCGTCTGGAACGGCAACGGCGGACGCACGTACTTCTTCCAGAACGAGCTGCCCTACGACCCGCCGGACCAGGGCTCCTGGACGAACGGCTCGACGCAGGGCTACCCCGCCTACAAGGTCGCGAACAGCGTGACGAGCCACGAGGCGTGGGGCCTGGGCAGCTACGCCTACGCCCAGGTGAACCCGTCCGTCGTCGAGGACCACTCCTTCGAGGTCCCGCGGACGAGCGGCGTCCGCTTCCACGACATGGTGACCACCGTCCTCGGCGGCAAGGGCACCATCAACCACATCATCAACGACGCGGGCGCCAAGGTGACGCCGAGCAGCAACGTCGCCTACCTGACCAACTACCCCTAAACAGCGCCCGGTTCGTACGAGAGCGGGGCGGCCTCGCCCGGGCGAGGCCGCCCCGCCGCTCCATCCCCACCCCACCCCCACCTCGGAGGGCACCCGCATGTCTCCCAGACCCCGGCGCCGGTCCGCTCCCGGCATCCCGGCCCCTTCCCCGCGCCGCCTCGTCCGCCTCCTGCTGACCGGCGCGCTCGCCGCCGCCGGTCTCGGCGCGGCGGGGACCGCGCCCGTGCACGCGGCGGGCGAGCAGGTCACCGCGTACCTCACGACGACCGACGACTCGGGAGGCCGGCACGTCACGCGCGGCCTCCAGCAACAGGCCCCGTTCGCCTTCCAGTCCGGTACGGCGAACAGCGGCACGACCGTCTCCGTGGACGAGAACACGCGCTACCAGACCTTCACGGGCGGCGGCGCCTCCTTCACCGACACCGCCGCCTACCTCATGAAGGAGAGCGGCGCGCTCTCGCAGGCCACCCTCGACCAGACCATGACGAAGCTCTTCTCGCCGACGGACGGCATCGGGCTCTCGTTCCTGCGCAACCCGATGGGCGGCTCCGACCTCGCGCGCTTCGGCTACACGTACGACGACGTGCCCGCCGGGCAGACCGATGCCTCACTCGCGAAGTTCTCGATCGCCCACGACCAGGCGGGCGTCCTGCCGCTCACGCAGCAGGCCAAGCGCCTCAACCCGCAGCTCACCACGGTCGCTTCGCCATGGACCGCGCCCGCCTGGATGAAGGACAACGGGCAGCTCAACGGCGGCTGGCTCAAGGCCGAGAACTACGGGACGTACGCGAACTACTTCGTGAAGTACATCCAGGCGTACCAGGCCGCCGGGGTGCCCATCGACTACGTGACCGCGCAGAACGAGCCGACGTGCTGCGACAGTTACCCCTCGATGAGCTGGAACGGCTCCGGGCTCGCCTACTTCACGAAGGGCGAGTTGCTGCCGAAGCTCGCCTCGGCCGGGCTGAAGACGAAGGTGCTCGCGCACGACTGGAACTGGGACACGTACGACGCCTACGCGGCGCCCACCGTGGACGACGCGGCCGTCCGCAGCCACCCGAACTTCGGCGGCATCGCCTGGCACGGCTACGGCGGCGACGTGACCAAGCAGTCGCAGATCCACGACAAGTACCCGCAACTGGACGCCTTCCAGACCGAGCACTCCGGCGGCACCTGGATCGCCAACCAGCAGACCGAGGACATGCGCAACATCATCGACTACACCCGCAACTGGGCGAAGTCGGTGACGAAGTGGTCCCTCGCCGTCGACCAGAACAGAGGCCCCCACAACGGCGGTTGCGGCACCTGCGACGGGCTGATCACCGTGCACGACGGGGACGGGCGCAGCGGTCAGGTCGACTACACCATCGAGTACTACACGATGGGCCACCTCACCAAGTTCGTGCACCCGGGCGCGAGCCGCATCGCGTCCACGGCGAGCGGTGACGTGCCGAACGTGGCATGGCGCAACACGGACGGCTCGAAGGCGCTCCTCGCCTACAACGAGTCGTCGTCGGCGCGCGCCTTCACCGTCAACTGGGGTGGCCAGCACTTCACTTACCAGCTCCCCGGCAAGACGTCCGCGACCTTCACGTGGGACGGGACGCAGAGCGGCAACCCGGGTGGCGGCACCGAACGCGCGGGGACGCTCACCGGGCTCGGCGGCAAGTGCCTGGACGCCTCGGGAACGGCGAACGGCTCGGCCGTGCAGACCTGGTCGTGCACGGGGGCCGCCAACCAGCGCTGGACGCTCGGCACCGACGGCACGGTCAGGACCAACGGCAAGTGCCTGGACGTGACCGGGGGTTCGACGGCGGACGGCGCGAAGGTGCAGCTCTACGACTGCAACGGCACCGGCGCCCAGCGGTGGACGTACGACGCGACGAGCCACGACGTGGTGAACACGGCGGCGGACAAGTGCCTTGATGTGACCGACCGTTCGACCGCGAACGGCGCGAGAGCGCAGATCTGGACATGCACGGGCGCGTCCAACCAGAAGTGGACGCTGAACGGTTAGGGCGACACGCGCGCTCCGGGGGCCCGTCGCGGGTGCGGCGGGCCTCCGGCCGTGCCGAAGGCTTTCTCGCAGTGCGCGAGGAGCGCGGCGAGGGCCGGGGAGGGCGGCGCCTTGCGGGTGACGAGCGCCAACACCCCCCGTACCGAGGTTCCTTCGAGCCGCAACGCGCGCAGCTCCGGCGCGCCCTCCACCATCGAGGCCGAGAGCACGGCCGCTCCGAGGCCGCGCGCGGCGAGGTGCAGGACCGCCCCCGGTGCGTTCGCCTCCATCGCGACGGCCGGGACGAGACCGCGTTCCGCGCACGCCGCCTCCAGGCTCGCGCGGATGCCCGTGCCGTGCGGCAGGCACAGCAGCGGGTGCGCGAGGAGCGCGTCGAGCGTCACGGAGTCCCGTGCCGCCAGGGGATGTCCGGGCGGTACGGCGACGGCGAGTGGTTCGTTCACCACCTCGCGCGCCGCAAGGTCCTCGGGGGCACGGTGCGCGGCGCCGATCAGCGCGAGGTCCACCGTGCCCTCGCGCACGTGCGCGGCGAGGCGGTCCGAGTCGTCCTCGGCGAGGCGCAGCGCGACCCCGGGGTGGGCGCGGTGGAAGGCGGCGAGCGCGGCGAAGAACGGCTCGACGGTGCACGCCATGATCATGCCGACGACGAGGCTGCCCCGGACGAGCGCGTGGAGTTCGTCGACGGCCTCGCGCAGCCCGCGCTCCGCCGCGAGCACCTGCCGCGCGTGCCGCCGCACCACCTCGCCCGCCTCCGTGAGCCGCACCGCACGCCCCGAACGGTCGAAGAGCACCGTGCCCAACTCCCGCTCCAACTGGGCTATCTGCGCGCTGATCCCGGGCTGGCTCACGTGCAGGCGCGCGGCGGCACGCGTGAATCCGCCCTCGTCGGCGACGGCGAGGAAGTACCGCAGGTGACGCAGCTCCATAAGTGTGGATGATAGGCCGGATCGAAAACATTGCTTGGACTTCTGAACGGGCGGCGCCCGAGACTCGTCGTGCGGACAATCCCGAACTGGAGGCACCGAGCATGACGGAGTACGAGAAGGCCCTGCGGCCGGAGGATCTGACCCGGCTCTTCGTGGAGCGCGCCAACGCGGGCGACGCGGACGGGGTCGCCGCGCTGTACGCGGAGGACGCGGTGATGGCGTACCCGCCGGGGAACGTCACCGTGGGGCGCGCGGCGATCCGCGAGCTGATCGGCAGGATGCTCGCCGCCGCACCGCGTTTCACGCCGGAGGAGCCGCTGCCGACCCTCGTCCACGGCGACCTGGCACTCACCTCGACCCCGCCGAAGGACGGCGCGGGCGCGCGGGCCCAGGTCGTGCGGCGCCAGCCGGACGGCAGCTGGCTGCGCGTGATCGACCAGCCGGAGTTCCAGCGGCCGACGGGCTGAGCGGCGGGACGCGGGCAGGAACGGTCCGCCCGGCACCGGGCGGTGCCAGGATGGCTGTCATGACTGTGCGGGACGACATATCCCCGGGCACCCGGCTGCTCGTGGTGGACGACGAACCGGCCATCCTCGACGTGCTGGCCACCTCGCTGCGCTTCTTGGGCTACGAGGTGGCCGAGGCGACGACCGGACGGGCCGCCCTGACCGCGGCGCGGGAGGGCGGCTTCCACCTCGTCCTGCTCGACGTCGTGCTACCCGACCTGGACGGCTTCGCCGTGGTGCGCCGCCTGCGGGAGGGCGGCGGCCGGGTCCCTGTGGTCTTCCTGACCGCGCGGGAGAGCCCCGAGGACATCGTCGCCGGGCTCGACCTCGGCGCCGACGACTACATCACCAAGCCGTTCCGGCTCGCCGAGGTCGCCGCCCGCGTGCGGGCCGTGCTGCGCCGCCGCGAGGCCCCCACCGCGGCCCGGGTGCTGAGCTGCGCGGACCTCGAACTCGACACCGCCACGTACGAGGTGCGCAGGGGCGGACGGCTCGTCGACCTCTCCCCCACCGAGTACCGGCTGCTGCGGCACCTCCTGGCCCACCAGGGCCGGGTGCTGACGCACGGGCAACTCCTGGAGCACGTGTGGGGGCAGGAGGGCGGTGACCCGGGTGTGGTGAAGACGTACATCTCCTATCTGCGGCACAAGCTCGACGGCCCGCGACCCTCGCTCATCGAGACGCGGCGCGGCATCGGCTACACACTGCGCGCGCCGGACGCGCCGTGAGAGTGCGCCCGCCGCGGCCCCGCTCGCTGCGCGGACGGCTGCTCCTCGCGCTGCTCGCCTCGGCCGCGCTCGCGCTGCTCGTCCTCGACGCCGTCGTCTACGGGGCGCTGCGCGGCTACCTCATGGACCGTACGGACACCACGCTGCGGGCGGTCCGGCAGCGCGTCTCCCAGCAGCTCACCGAGGCACCCCGGGGACAGACCCTGGGCAATGACGTACGGCTCCTCGGCGCCTCGGAGTTCTTCCTGCGACTGCGCAGGCCCGACGGCTCGGTGCGCGAGCTGGCGCCGGGACTGCGCACGGCCGGTGACGCGCCACGGCTGCCCGATCCGCTGCCCCGCCCGGGCACGCGGGAACCGGTCACCGCACCCGCGGAGCGGGAGGGCGGGCCGGAGTTCCGGGTGCTGACGCAGCGGGTCGTGGGGCGCGGCGTGCTCGTCGCCGCCGTACCGCTCACGGACGTGCGGGAGACCCTGCGCCGTCTGCTCGTGGTGGAGGCGGCGGCCACGGGCGGGGTGCTGGTCCTGCTCGGCGGGGCCGGCCTCGTGGTGCTGCGGCGCGGGCTGCGCCCGCTGGAGGTCATGGCCGCTGACGCCGACGCCATCACCTCCGGGCGGGCGAGCGGCGACGTCGCGCCGGCGGACGAGGACACGGAGGTGGGGCGGCTCGGTGCGGCGCTGAACGCGATGCTCGCCGGCCAGCGGGCGGCGCAGGAGCGGCTGCGCCGGTTCGTCGCGGACGCCTCGCACGAACTGCGCACCCCGGTGACGGCCGTGCTCGGCTACGCGGATCTGCACCACCAGGGCGTGCTGGACGAGCCCGCGCACCGTGAGCGCGCGATGCGGGGCATCACGACGGAGGCCCTGCGGATGCAGCGTCTCGTGGACGACCTGCTGCTGCTCGCCCGGCTCGACGCCGTGCCGGCCCGGGCGCACACGCGGCTGGACCTCGCCGTGACCGTGCGCGAGGCCGTCGCGGCGGGCCGCGTCGTCGCCCCCGAACGCCCGCTCACCGTGGAGGCCGAGGACGGCGCCCTCGTGGACGGGGACGCCGAGCAATTGCGCCGGGTCGTGGACAACCTGCTCGCCAACGTCCGCCGGCACACACCGCGGGGGACGGCCGCGCACGTCACCGTGCGGCGACAGGGCGGGAGCGTCGTGCTCGGCGTCGGCGACGAGGGTCCCGGCGTGCCGCCGGCCGCCGCGCGCCGGGTCTTCGAGCGCTTCTACCGCGCCGGTACGGGGCACGGCGAGGGGACGGGGCTCGGTCTCGC
>NZ_JAAGLR010000181.1 GCF_010548245.1 Streptomyces sp. SID11385 | reverse complement strand
ACGCGCTCGCCGGGCGCGCCCTCGTCGTCGCCGCCTCGCGCGCCGACACGGGCGCCGCGATCCTCGCCGCCCGCCGCATGGAGGCCCACGCGGCGGCGGCCGGCCCCACCGGCTCCGTGCGGCCCGCGGCCCTCGCGGCCTGAGCCGTACGCACGCAGCGCGCGCACCGTACGCACCGCACGTGCGACGAAGCGGGGCCAGGACCGACCAGAGCCGACAGCAGGGGGCGGGGCCCCTCGCACGCCTTTGTGCGAGGGGCCCCGCCCCTTGGGGTTCACCGGCGGACCGGCGCCGTCAGCCGAGGCGCCGCACCAGCGCGCGGTACTCGTCCCACAGCTCCTTCGGGGTGTGGTCGCCGAAGGTGTTGAGGTGCTCGGGGACGAGCGCGGCCTCCTCGCGCCACACGTCCCTGTCGACCGTGAGCAGGTGGTCGAGGTCGGAGGCGGAGAGATCGAGACCCTCGGTGTCGAGCGCGCCCTTCGCCGGGAGGACGCCGATGGGGCTCTCGACGCCCTCGGCACGGCCGTCGAGCCGGTCCACGATCCACTTCAGGACGCGACTGTTCTCGCCGAAGCCGGGCCACACGAAGCGCCCCGTCCCGTCCTTGCGGAACCAGTTCACGTAGTAGATCTTCGGCAGCTTCGCCGGGTCCTTGCCCTTGGCGACGTCGATCCAGTGCCCCATGTAGTCGCCCATGTTGTAGCCGCAGAAGGGCAGCATGGCGAAGGGGTCGCGGCGCAGCTCGCCGACCTTGCCCTCGGCCGCGGCGGTCTTCTCGCTCGCGACGTTGGCGCCGAGGAAGACGCCGTGGTTCCAGTCGAAGGACTCGGTGACGAGCGGTACGGCGCTCGCGCGGCGCCCGCCGAAGAGGATCGCCGAGATCGGCACGCCCTTCGGGTCCTCCCACTCCGGCGCGATGATCGGGCACTGCGCGGCGGGCACCGTGAAGCGCGCGTTGGGGTGCGCGGCGGGCGTGTCGCTCGCGGGCGTCCAGTCGTTGCCGCGCCAGTCGGTGAGGTGCGCGGGCGGCTCCTCGGTCATGCCCTCCCACCACACGTCGCCGTCGTCGGTGAGCGCGACGTTGGTGAAGACGGCGTTGCCCCACAGGGTCTTCATCGCGTTGGCGTTGGTGTGCTCGCCCGTGCCGGGGGCGACGCCGAAGAAACCGGCCTCGGGGTTGATCGCGTAGAGCCTGCCGTCCTCGCCGAAGCGCATCCAGGCGATGTCGTCGCCGATGGTCTCGACGGTCCAGCCCTTGACGGTCGGCTCCAGCATCGCGAGGTTCGTCTTCCCGCAGGCGCTCGGGAAGGCGGCGGCGACGTACTTCGACGCACCGCGCGGCGGCGTCAGCTTGAGGATGAGCATGTGCTCGGCGAGCCAGCCCTCGTCGCGCGCCATGACCGAGGCGATGCGCAGCGCGTAGCACTTCTTGCCGAGCAGCGCGTTGCCGCCGTAGCCGGAGCCGTAGGACCAGATCTCGCGGTCCTCGGGGAAGTGCGAGATGTACTTGGTGGGGTTGCAGGGCCATGGCACGTCGGCCTCGCCCTCCCGGAGCGGGGCGCCGACGCTGTGCACGGCCTTGACGAAGAAGCCGTCCTCGCCCAGTTCGTCGAGCACGGCCCGCCCCATGCGCGTCATGGTGCGCATCGACACGGCGACGTACGCGGAGTCGGTCAGCTCCACGCCGATCGCGGAGAGCGGCGAGCCGAGCGGCCCCATGCAGAACGGCACGACGTACATCGTGCGCCCGCGCATCGCGCCGCGGAAGACGCCGTTCTCGCCCTGGAAGGTCTCGCGCATGACGGCCGGGTCCTGCCAGTGGTTCGTGGGACCCGCGTCCGCCTCCTTCTCGGAGCAGATGAAGGTCCGGTCCTCGACGCGCGCGACGTCGGAGGGGTCCGAGGCGGCGTAGTACGAGTTCGGGCGGAGCGTCGCGTCGAGCTTGCGGAAGGTGCCCTGGCGCACGAGTCCGGCGGCGAGCCGGTCGTACTCCGCCTCGGAGCCGTCGCACCACACCACCTGGTCCGGCTCGGTGAGGGCGGCGATCTTCGCGACCCAGGCGCGCAGCTCCGCGTGCCTGGTCGGCGGGGTGTCGGCAGCGGTTCCGGGGTGGGGGATGCCGTTGGTCGTGCCGAGAGTGTCGGAGGACAGGGGAGCCGCGATGTCGCGCGCCACGAATTGCTCCTAAACGAGGGTGTGATTGCCGTCTGCCCCGTGGGGGCCGCGACCCGGACGCTCTCGTAGCCGCTCATCCGGTGCCGACCGCACTCATATGATCCTGCGCCTTTCCCGCGCATCTGTCCAGGGGGCCGCCCATGTGAGCGGGGTGACGCGGGACACGGCGGGGGCGGAGGGGACGGCGGCGGGGAGGCGCGGGACGGGGGCGGGGGAGGCGGGGGGCGGGGCGGCGGAGTGTTCAACCGGCCTCGCTACGATGCCGGTACGACCGCGCCCGTTCGACGGGACGCGGGCTTCGCCCGACCGGCCGGGCGGGCCGCTCCGGCCCTCGCCCGCCACTCCTCCACGTCCCCGACTCCCCCAGGCCCCCGCTTCGCGCACGCGGGGCGGACACGCGCACCCACCCCTCTACCGGACACCGGCTCGAAGGACACGCGGCAGATGACCACGACGCACGACTCCACGACCGCTCCCGACCCCTCCGGGACGACGGCGGAGGCGGCCTCCACGCCCCTCGCTCTCGCCCTCCCGGCCGTGGTCAAGCCACGGATGCGCGGCTGGCTGCACGCGGGGATGTTCCCCGCGGTGGTGGCGGCCGGTCTCGTCCTGACCGCGTTCGCGGACTCGGGCCGAGGGCGCGTCGCCTGCGCGATCTACGTCCTGACGGCGTGCCTGCTCTTCGGCGTGAGCGCGCTGTACCACCGGGGGAACTGGGGCCCGCGCGGCGAGGCGGTGCTGCGCAGGCTGGACCACGCCAACATCTTCCTGATCATCGCGGGCACCTACACGCCGCTGACGCTGCTCCTCCTGCCGAGCGGCAAGGGCACGTGGCTGCTGTGGGCGATCTGGGCCGCCGCCGCGGCGGGCATCGCCTTCCGGGTCTTCTGGGTGGGCGCCCCGCGCTGGCTCTACACGCCCTGCTACATCGCGATGGGCTGGGCGGCGGTCTTCTTCCTGCCGGACTTCATGCGCGCGGGCGGCGTCGCGGTGTTCGTCCTCGTGCTCGTCGGCGGCCTGCTCTACAGCGCGGGCGGTGTGATCTACGGGATCAAGCGGCCCAACCCGTCGCCGCGCTGGTTCGGGTTCCACGAGGTCTTCCACTCCCTCACGCTCGCGGCGTTCGTCGTGCACTACGTGGGGATCTCGCTGGTGGCTTATCAGCACGGGTGAGAGGCGGGGCCGAGGCGGGGGCGGGTGGGGAAACGGGGTCCGGGCGAGGGCCGGGTCGTTCGGCGCGCGGTGTGATGAGCTGACGATCCACAGCGCCTGTGGATAAAGTGCGGCGGCCTGCACGGCGCCCGTGCAAGTCTGTGGACGTGAACGGAACCGACCTCGTCCTCACCTTCGCGCCCGGCATGGAGACCTTCCTGCCCCAGGGCCGCCTGACCCTGACCGCGCGCGCGGACGGCGTCTCCACGCTGGGCCACCTCGTGGAGTCGCTCGGCGTGCCGCTCACCGAGGTGGGCGGCCTCACCCGGGACGGCACACCGGTGCCGGTCTCCTTCATACCGGCCGGCGGTGAGCGCGTCGCCGTCGCTCCCGTCGAGCGTCCCCAGCGGGTACCGGGCGCGCCGCTCCGCTTCCTGCTCGACGTCCACCTCGGCACGCTCGCCCGCCGCCTGCGCCTGCTCGGAGTGGACACCGCCTACCAGCAGGAGGACCCGGGCGACGCGGCACTCGCCACCCGGTCGGCCGCCGAACGCAGGGTGCTGCTCAGCCGCGACCGGGGACTGCTGCGCCGTCGCGAGCTGTGGGCAGGGGCGTACGTGTACAGCCACCGCCCCGAGGAACAACTCCCCGACGTCCTCGACCGGTTCCGCCCCCGCCTGCGCCCGTGGACCCGCTGCACCGCGTGCAACGCCCCCCTCCGCCCCGCCACCCTGGCGGAGGTGGCCGACCGCATCGACGCCGGCACCCGCACCACGTACGACGTCTACGCGGAATGCCCCGACTGCGGCCGGGTCTACTGGCGCGGCGCCCACCACGACCGTCTGGCCCGCGTCGTGGCCGACGCCCTCGCGACCGTCGGCCAGGCCGCGGAGACGGAGGTGGCCCCCTGACGTCCGGCCCGCTCGCTCTCGCCGTCCGCGACAACGCCACATGGTGCGCGAGGGTGTGCGCCACGCACAGCGTCACGGGTGTGCTCGCCCCCGCCCTGTGGTCCGTGCCGCGCCGCGCGCCGCCGTACTACCCCGACGCGGTGACGCTGAGCCCCCAGGTCTCCCCCGCCGCGGTCCTCGCGGCGATCGACACCTCCGCGCCCGGGGCCGCGGTGAAGGACAGCTACGCCGTGCTCGACCTCGCGCCGCACGGCTTCTCCCGGCTCTTCACGGCGAGCTGGCTGTACCGGCCACCTGGCCCCACGCCCCTCCGGCGGGCTGGGAGGCGAGAGCCGTCACCACCGGGGCGGCGCTGGAGAACTGGGAGAGGGCGTGGACCGGGTCGCCGAGCGGCCTGCTCCGGCCCGCGCTCCTGGGGGACGGAGCGGTACGCGTCCTGGAGATCCGCGACGAGACGGGCACCCCGCGCGGCGGAGCGGTCCTCCACAGGGGAGCCGAAGCCGTCGGGATCTCCCACGTGTGGGCGAGCACGGGGGAAGCGGCGGTCCGCGACACGGCGGTGGCGCACGCGGCCACGACGGGCCTCCCCCTGGTGGGCTACGAGCGCGGCCCCGCTCTCGCCCTGGCGGAGAGGGCGGGCTTCGCCAAGATCGGCGCGCTGCGGGTGTGGGGGTGGGGCGCAAGGGAGGAGAACTGACCCGCGACGAGGCGCAGCGGCCCCGGACTCGCCGAGCGGGGTGTCCGCCCCGGATGTGGCGGACTCGCTGAGCGGCGCGGCCGGCCCCGGCCCCGGGCTCGGCCCGGCTTGGCGCCCCGTTCCGAGCCCCAGCCCCCCCTGCGGCCGTCGCGCCCCAGGGCTACGCCTCGCGGGCGCCCAGCCGCTCCGCCACCCGGGCCGGGTCCGTTTCGGGTCGGTCGCAGACGAAGCCTCGGCACAGGTAGGCGGCCGGGGCGCCGTCGACCAGGGGGCGGTCGGCGAGGAGCGGGAATTCGGGGTCGGCGGAGGGCGGGCCCGCGGCGACGACCATGCCGGGGGAGGTGGCGAGGAGGGCGGTGCGGTGGAGACCGCGGGTGCGCGGGTCGTCGGGGGCGCCGACGACGGCGACCTCGTAGGGGCCCGCGAGGAGGGCTTCGGCGACCGCGAGGCCGTGGCCGACGAAGCGGGGGGCGCGGGGGGCCAGGGCGCGGACGACGGAGAGGGCTTGTTCGGCGGCGGCGCGGTGGGGGGTGGAACCGGTGAGGGCGGCGTAGGTGAGGAGGGCGCCGGCGGCGGCGTTCCAGCCGGAGGGGGTCGCGTTGTCGGTGGGGTCCTGGGGGCGGTGGATGAGGGTTTCGGCGTCGGCCGCGGTGTCGTACAGCGCTCCGCTCTCGTCGCGGAAGCGGCCGAGGACGTGGTCGAGCAGCAGCCCGGCGAAGTCCGTCCACACGCCCTCGCCGGTCACGGAGGCGAGCGTGAGGAAGCCTTCGGCGATGTCGGCGTAGTCCTCCAGGACACCGGCGTTGGTGCCGGGCAGGCCGTCGCGGGACGTGCGGCTCAGGCGGCCGTGGGTGTCGAGGTGGACGCGGACGAGGAGGTCGGCGGCGCCGAGCGCGGCTTCGACGAGGTCGGGGCGGTCGAAGTAGGCCCCGGTCTCGGCGAGAGCGGCGACGGCGAGGCCGTTCCAGGCGGCGACGACCTTGTCGTCCCTGCCCGGGGCGGGCCGGGTGTCGCGCGCGGCGAGCAGTGCGCGCCGGATGCGGTCGAGCCGGGCGGCGTCGACGGGCGGGCTGTCGTAGCCGTCCGTGCGGGGCAGCCTGAGCACGGAGCTGCCGTGCTCGAAGGTGCCGTCGTCGGTGACGCCGAAGTGGGCGGCGGCGAGGGCCGCGTCCGCGTCCCCGAGCACCTCGCGCAGTTGCTGCGGCGTCCACACGTAGTAGGCGCCTTCGACGTGACGGCCCGTGCCGTCGTCGCTGTCGGCGTCGAGCGCGGAGGCGAAACCGCCTTCGGCGGTGCGCAGTTCGCGGACGAGGAAGTCGGCGGTCTCCAGAGCGACCCGCCGGGCGAGGGCCGATCCGGTGGCCCGCCACAGGTGGGCGTAGAAGCGGCACAGGAGGGCGTTGTCCGAGAGCATCTTCTCGAAGTGGGGCACGATCCACTCGCGGTCGACCGCGTAGCGGGCGAAGCCGCCGCCGAGCTGGTCGTAGATGCCGCCGCGGGCCATGTGCTCGGCGGTGTCGGCGGCCATCTGGAGGGCGCCCTCGGCGCCGGTGCGGGCGTAGTGGCGGAGCAGGAACTCCAGGACCATGGACGGCGGGAACTTGGGCGCGCCCCCGAAACCGCCGTGGCGGGAGTCGTAGTCACGGGTCAGGCCGAGCAGGGCCGCGCCGAGCGCGTCGGCACCGGGCGGCTCGGCGTCCGCGGGCAACCCCAGCCCACGCCCCGTGAGGTCGGCCGTGACCCGCGCGGCCACATCGGCGACCTCCGCACGGCGATCGGCCCACGCGGCCCGCACCCCTTCGAGTACCTGCCGGAAGGCGGGCGTGCCGTGCAGCGGACGCGGCGGGAAGTACGTACCGAAGTAGAACGGCTCCGCCTCCGGCGTCAGAAACACCGTCATGGGCCACCCCCCGTGCCCGGTGGCCGCCTGCACGGCCTCCATGTACACGGCATCGACGTCGGGCCGTTCCTCCCGGTCCACCTTGACACTGACGAAGTGCTCGTTCATGTACGCGGCGGTCTCAACGTCCTCGAAGGACTCGTGCGCCATGACGTGGCACCAGTGACAGGCCGAGTAACCGACCGACAGCAGGACGGGCACGTCCCGTCGTTCCGCTTCCGCGAACGCCTCCGGCCCCCACGGCCACCAGTCGACCGGATTATCGGCATGTTGCAGCAAATAAGGCGAGGTCGCACCAGCCAACCGGTTCATACGGCCCAGCCTCTCACAGCGCCTGGCGCGACCGGTGTGCCACGACTCGGTGGGCGGCTTCGGTGGCGGGTCGAGCAGGGCGCCACTGGGGTCCCGATCGTGTACACGTACGTCCTCGACCCCGCCACCAAGGCGTACAGGGACGGCGCCATGTTCACCGGCGCGATCAAGACCGCTGCGCCCTTCTCCGTCGCTGTCGACCTGGGAGCCGTCTGACAGCGACGGAGCCCGGTGCGCCGCGCGGTCTCACGGCAGGAGGCAGGCTGCGAGCATGCGGTGCAGCCACTGCCGGTATGCCTCTCCGTCCCAGTGCCGGTCGCCGGTCAGGCGGGTGTAGATGTGGGGGCCGGTGAGGACCCAGCAGGCGTCGGTCTCTCCGGCGGGGTCGACGCCGGGGCGGAGCATGCCCAGTCCGGACAGGTGCTCCACGAAGGCGGCGACTCCGGTCAGGCGCTCCCTCTCGGTCACTGCGAGGAGTTGCGCCACCTCGGGGCCCGCCTCGCTGAGCAGGGCGAACAACGAGGCGGTCCGGGTGTGTACGCCGCAGACGAAGGCCGCGTAGCCGCGCAGCTTGGCGTCCGGGTTCTCTTCGGCCCACACCTGCCGGAGGGCGGGGCGCTCGGACATCGGCACCGGCTCGTCGTCTCCAGCCAGCGTCGTGTCCCACACCGCCTTCATCAGGCCGGGCTTGCTGCCGTACGTCTTGTACACGGTCTCCGGGGAGACTCCGGCCCGCTGCGCGACCGCGCGCATCGTCGTGGCCTGGTACCCCTCGGACAGCAGGAGTTCCCGGCACGCCCGCAGGACGGCGGCGCGTTTGCGCCGGGCGGCGGCCTGGCGCCCACTGGCGTCGTACGGCCTGCGTTCCGCCGGATCACTGGACGGCACCGCCGAGACCTCCCATATTGATTACAGTGGCTTGTATCCAATGCGCGGCGCAAGCCCGCCACCGAGCCCGCCACGCCCCGCCTCACCATTCTCCCGCTCACCGGAGCCCCCGATGCGCACCACCGCAGCCCGCACCGTCGCCCCCGGCATCGACCGACTCGGCGACGACGTCGTCAACTTCTACCTGGTCCGCCATCGCGACGGGCTCGTCCTCGTGGACGCCGGCCTGCCCCGGCACCTGGACCACCTGCGCGCGCACCTGTCGAGCACCGGTCACCACCTGTCCGACATCTCGGCCGTCCTGCTCACCCACTCCCACCCCGACCACACCGGCCTCGTCACCGCGCTGCACCGGGCCGGCGCCGAGATCCACGTCCACCAGGAGGATGCCGCGACCCTCCTCGACGGACCGCGCAGCTCGATGCGGCACGCGAAGCCCGAGCGCTCCATGGCGCCGTACCTCCTGCGGCGCCCGGCCGCCCTCGGCACCCCTCTGCGCATGGCCCTGCTCGGCGGCTTCACCGCACCCCGGTTCGCCCATGCCCGCCCGTTCGGCGGAGACACGGCCTTCGACTCGCTTCCCGGCCGGCCGACGGCGCTGAGCCTCCCCGGCCACACCCCCGGAAGCGTCGCCTACGCCTTCCCCGAGGAGGGGGCCGTCTTCACCGGCGACGCCCTGGTCACGCACGACGGCATCACCGGACACCGCGGGCCGGCCACCGTCTGCCGGGCGTTCACCAGCGACAGCGCCGCCGCCCTCGCCTCCCTGGACCGGCTCGCCGCGCTGGACCACCCGCTGACGCTCCCGGGGCACGGCGAGCCGCTCACCCGGAGCGCCGCCGCTGCGGCCCGCGAAGCCAGGGAGTACGGGGCCACCTGAAGCGACAACCGCCGGGGCGCCCCCACCAACCGCCCGGTCCGCCGCGGGCCGACGCACGGTGCGGTGACGACGGGACAGCGGACGGTCCGCCGGTACGCCCCGCTCAGTCCTTCGCCGGGCGCTCCCCCGCCACGCCGGCGCCGAGCGCGGACAGGCCCCGCACGAGCGTATCGGCGGAGACGTCGTCGGCCATGTGACGGCAGACGATGAGGCCGTGCATCAGCGCGAAGATCACCGCCGCCGCGGCCTCCGGCTCCGCGTGCGCCGGGAGGCGTCCGTCGTCCTTCCAGCGGGCGGCGAGTTCGGCGAGACGCTCCTGCGTCTCGGCGTAGAGCGCTCGGGTCCGTTCGCGCAGTGGGGGGCGACGCAGCGCTTCGGCCCAGGTCTGCATCGCGATCTTGGACAGGTCGTAGTCCGGGTGCTCGGTCCGGTCGCGCAGTTCGTCGACGATCGTGGCGAGGGTCTCGGCCGGGCCAGGGGTCGGCCGCGCCTCCAGAATGCGGTCGAAGATGTCCCGCACCAGCCCCAGGCCGACCTCCACAGTGGCGTCGATCAGCTCTTCCTTGCTGCGGAAGTAGCGGTAGACCGCACTGGACGAGACGCCTGTCGCGGCGATCACGTCGTCCATGGAGGCGGCGTGGAAGCCGTCCCGCGAGAAGCAGGCCCACGCGCTCCTGAGGATGTGTTCGCGCCGTCTTGCGCGGGTGTCTTCGCTGAGACGAGGCATTTTCTCATCGTAACGGAAACGATCTCTTGCGCTATGAGGTCCGGCGGACCTACCGTCGCCACATACGGAAACGTTCGTTTCTCTTTGGGAGTGCCATGTCCCCTCCTCGCCTGACCGGCCTGCACCACGTGACCCTGCCCGTGTCCGACCTGGAAACCAGCGCCGCCTGGTACGCCACGGCGCTGGGAGCCACCCGCATCCCCGGCCTCGACCACCACGACCCGGCCGGCAACCGCTACTCGGTGGTCGTCGCCCTGCCCGGTCTGGACACTCCGCTGCAACTGCGCCTGGCCCCCGAGGCGGTGGCGACGGCGGGCGGTTACGACCCGCTCACCCTCGGCGTCGGTGACCGCGCCGAACTCGACACCTGGGCGGCACAGTTGGACAGCGCGGGCGTCGCGCACGGCCCGGTCACCGAAGCACGCCTCGGCCACGCCCTCAGCTTCCACGACCCCGACGGAACCCTCCTGCGGCTGTACACCGCTCCGGCGGGCGGCCTCGCATCCGCCGTACAGAACATCGCCCGGAACGCCGTGGAGAACGACCTGCCGAACGTCCCGCGGAACTCCGTACGGAACGCCGTACCGGAAGCGCGGGACGAATGATCGGCTACGCGCAGGCCCGCACGATCCTGGACCACGCTCTGCTGCACGCGCGCGAACGGGACTTCCCCCCGATGACCGTCGCCGTCCTGGACGCGGGCGGCCATCTGCTCGCCTTCGCCCGCGAGGACCGGTCCTCGCTGCTGCGCGAGCGCATCGCGGTGGGCAAGGCGCGCGGCGCGCTGAACATGGGCGTGGGCAGCCGGGCCCTGGCGGGCCGGGCGGAGGCCCACCCGCACTTCGTCAACGCGCTGGTGGAGCTGGCCGAAGGGGACCTCGTCCCCGTGGCCGGCGGGGTTCTCGTACGAGACCGCGACGGGGACGTCGTCGGGGCCGTCGGCGTCAGCGGCCACCTTCCCGACCACGACGAGGAGTGCGCCGTCCACGGCATCGAGGCGACCGGCGGCCTACGCACCGACCCCGGCGCCTGACCCCGGCGCCTGATTCCAGTGCTTGCCCCACGCGCCCAACCGCCGGAGCGCTCAACCGCGTTCAGGCCCACGAACCCCCAGATCCACAAGCCCCCACCCACCCACGCACGAGAGGGAACGGACCCCCGCGATGGCTGCGAACCGCCTGCTGGCGATGCTGAACGACGAGACGGTTCCGGTGGGCATGCAGTGCTTCACCGGGGACCACACGCTGATCGAGGTCCTCGGGCGCACCGGGTTCGACTACGTGTGGCTGGACAGCGAACACTGCGCCACCAACCCCCGCGCGCTGGAGGACACGATCCGCACCGCCGACGGTGCCGGGCTGCTCTCCCTGGTGCGCATCCCCGAGCCCGACGACACCACCGCGGCGCGGCGGGCGCTGGAAGCCGGAGCCCACGGGCTGATCGTGCCGATGGCCCGGTCCGCCGCCGACATCCGCGCCCTGCTGGACGCGACGCTCTATCCCCCGGCCGGGAGGCGCGGCATCTGTCCCGCCTACCGGGCCGCCGGCTACTCCCTCCGCTCCTTCGCCCGGCACGCGGCGGACAGCGACGAGAGCCTGCTGCTCATCCCGCTCATCGAAACGCTGGAGGCGCTGGAGAACATCGAGGAGATCTGCGCCGTCGAGCAGGTCCGCGTCCTGTGCTTCGCTGCCGGTGAACTCGCCTTCGCGATGGGGGAAGGCGCCCGGATGCACAGCAGCACCAAGGTGCGCGACGCCTACGCGAAGGTGAAGGAAGCCGCGGCACGCAACGATGTCGTGCTCATGGGCGGCCCCATCCTCGACCCGACGCACGAGAGCTGCGCCAAGGCGCTTGAGGACGGAATCCGGGTGTTCTGCCTGGGAATCGACGTCATGGCGTTCCGCCTGGTCTGCGAGAACACCGTCGCCGCGCTCGACTCGGCGGTGGCCGGGAGCGCCTACTCCCGCCCACCGGCCCCCGAAAGCGGCTTCCCCGCCCACTACTGAGGCGGGCACGGAGCACGACCACCACCCCCAAGTACCGCACGACCCAAGAGAGGCAGTCATGGCCGACATCAAGAGGTACGTCCTGGGCCCCGACGACGAGGGGCAGTCCGCCATCCTCGAAACGGAGCCGGCCAACGTCCAGTCCAAGGAGGGGTTCTTCTGGCGCTCCACCCTGTGGGCGACCCAGGAGCTCCCGGTCGACAACACCGTCGGGGGTGACCGCTCCGTTGCCGAGGGCGTCGGCGCGCAGCGCGAGCCCCAGCCGGGCGGCATGCTGGTCCGCGCCCTGGAGCTGTGGCCGGACATGGCCCCGGAGGAGCACCGCGAGCAGTTCGCCGCGCTCAACACGGAGGTGGGCCAGAAGCACACGCCCACCCAGGCCGACGCGCTGCGCCACCCCACGATGCACCGCACGGACACGCTGGACTGCATCACCATCGCGCGCGGCGAGATCTACCTGGTCACGGACACCGGCGAGGTCCTGATGCGGCCGGGCGACACGGTCATCATCCGGGGGGTCAACCACGGCTGGAGCAACCGCTCCGACGGCCCGTGCCTGCTGGTCGGCACCATGATCGACGCCACCCCTGCGGGGTCCGTGGCATGAGCGCGGAGCACAGGAACGGGGAGCACAGGAGCGGCGAGCACAGGAGCGCGGAGCACAGGAGCACGGAGCAGGAGCGCAACAAGGCCGTCGTGGCCCACTTCAACAAGGCGTTCATCGAGGGCGGTGACATGGACGTCTACGCGCGCACGATGGACCCCGCGTTCGTCAACCACACCCCCCACCCGGGGCAGCCGGCCGGGCCCGACGGCGCGGCCTTCTTCTTCAACGAGATCCTGCGCCCCGCCTTCCCCGACCTGGTGGTCAGCCTCCACGACCAGATCGCCGAAGGCGACAAGGTCCTCACCCGCAAGTCCTACCGGGCCACCCACCGGGGCGACTTCCTCGGCGTACCCGCCACGGGGAGGACGGTCGAGTTCGCCGTCATGGACATCATCCGGCTGCGCGACGGCCGCTACGTCGAGCACTGGGCGATCGCGGACATGGCGGGCCTGCGCGCCCAGCTCACGGCGAAGTGACCCGGTGAGACGCCGGGCAGAGCCTCTCCCGCGGTCGTCTCCGAGAAGTAGAAAGGCACTCCCCTCATGACTGATGTACGCACACACCTCGGCACCGTGCGCGGTGTCCGGGACGGCGATGTCCACCGATTCCTCGGCATCCCGTTCGCGGCACCGCCCGTCGGCGAACTGCGCTGGCGGCACGCGCGGCCCCCGGCCCGGTGGGAGGGCGTCCGCGACGCGTCCGCGTTCGCGCCCGACCCGATCCAGAGCGCGAACACGGCGCACACGCCGCAGGGAGGCCAGAGCGAGGACTGCCTCTACCTCAACGTCTGGACGACCAGCCTCGATCCGGCCGCGCGGCAGCCGGTGATGTTCTGGATACACGGCGGCGGCTTCCTCAACGGGGCCGCGTCGATGCCGCTGTACGACGGCACTTCGCTGGCCGGGCGCGGGGTCACCGTCGTCTCCGTCGAGTACCGGCTCGGCGCCTTCGGCTTCCTGACCGACCCCGAGGCGGGCGCGAACTTCGCCGTCACCGACTGGGTCCGGGGTCTGGAGTGGGTCAGGGCCAACGCCGAGGCGTTCGGGGGCGACCCGGGCCGCGTGACCGTCTTCGGCCAGTCCGCCGGGGCCGCCGCGACCCGGGCCCTGCTCTCCGCGCCGTCGGCGCGGGGGCTGTTCCACCGCGCGATCATCCAGAGCGCGGGCTTCGAGGACTACGCCGTTGTCGGCTCCCCCTCGTACGAGCGGGCGCACGCCGCGACCCGTCGCCTGCGGTCCGCTCTCGGCTGCGACTCGGTCGGGGCGATGCGCGCGGTCGGGTCCGAACCGGTGCGGGCGGCGTCGCTGGCCCACAGCGGGATCTTCCCGCCCGAAGGCCAGGTGCACACACCCGCGAATCTGGTCTGGTACCCGGTCGTCGACGACGAGGTCATCACCGCCGGGTTCGAGGGGTGGCCCGAGGACGTACCGGTCCTGCTCGGCTGCACCGAGGACGAGGCGCGGATGTTCATCCGGCCGGACGCCCTCTACGCGCACCCGGAGGTGCGGCCCGAGGACGCGTACACGCACGAGACGTTGACGCACATGGCGCGCGCCCTCGGGGGCGACGCCGCCGAGGACATCGTGCGGGAGCTGACGGGGCGTGGGCTGACCCCGTACGAGGCGCTCGCGGAGGTCTGCACGGCCGCCGTGTGGCTGGAGCCCGCGCTCGCCACGCTCGACCGTTTCGCCGCGCTCGGCCGCACCTCGTACTCCTACCGCTTCGCCCGCGTCTCCCCGGGGGCGGAGAAGGACGGCACCAGGGCGTGCCACGCGGCCGAGAACCCGTACGTCTTCGGGCGCCTCGACCGGGAGGGCTACTACGACGCCACGGACGTCCAGGTCCAGGACGCGGTGCAGACCGCCTGGACCGAGTTCGCCCGTACGGGGGTGCCGCGCCACCGCGACGGCACCGCGTGGCCGGCCTACGACGCCGGGGACCCGCGGTGCACCGTCATCGACGCCGTGACCACCAGCAAGCCCCTGGAGATCAGTCCCGTGACGGCGCTCATCCGCTCGCAGCGCGCGAAGGCGGCGGGAGAGGGCCGGGGAAACTGACACTCGGCGGCCCTCCCGAGGGCGGCTCCCGCCTCGGTCGCGGGTGACGGGCGGTCAGAGCGCCGCCGCGAAGGCCGTGAGGGCGTCGGCGAGGCCGGCCGGAGCCTCCAGCGGCATCAGATGACCCGTGCCGGGGAGCACCATGAGGTCGGCTCGGGAGAGGTACGGCATCAGGTGGTCGCGGAGGACGTCGGCGGGCTCGACGCGGTCCTCCTGCCCGGCGACGACGAGGGCGGGGACGCGGATCGCGCGGGTGTGCCCGGTGATGTCCTCCGCGATTCCGCGCAGCGGCCACTCGGCGCGGGCGGCGTCGGCGCCCGCCCGCGAATCCCTCACGATCCGCGCCTTGACCGCGGCGGGCAGCGCGGTCGCGGTGAGGACGCCGTCCCGTGCCCCGGCCGCGGACTCGTCCGAGTCGTAGGCGTGGGAAAGGGCCTCCCGGTACTCGGGGGTGATCCCCGGGCCGGGCCTCGCCGGAGCGGGACCGACGAGGACGATCCCGCGCAGACCGGCGGGCCGCGTCGCCGCGACCAGCTGCGCGACCTTGCCGCCCATGGAATGCCCGACCAGGACATGGTCGGTGACGCCCGCGTCGTCGAGCACGGCGAGCGTGTCGTCGGCGAACCGGCGCAGCGAGTACGGGCCGGACATGCCGCGCGACCGGCTCCACCCACGGAAGTCGACGGTGAGCACGTCACGGCCCGGGAGACGGTCGACGACGAGGTCCCAGGTGCGGGCGGAGCCACCCCAGTAGTGCAGGAACACCAGGGTCGGCCCGCTCCCCGGCCGGTGGTCGTAAACGGGCAGTGACGCCTGCCGTGTCGTGCTCATCGTGGCTCTCCTCCATCGGTGCGTGGCCGGTCGTTCCGTGTCTCCATCGAACTCCCGCGGGTGCGCCGGGGCATCGCCGTGACGGGACCTCCGATGGTGAAAACTGGACACGTGACCGTGATCCGGCAGATGACGTACCAGCCCCTCGCCCGTCGGGCGGCCGCGGTCGAGACGATGACGTTCGCCGGCCTCCGCGCCCGGAACGACGGCGGGACGCAGCGTGCCGACTTCCACGTCCTGGCCGTCGTCGACGCCGGGCACGGGTCCGTCACCGTCGACTTCCACCGGCACCCCCTCCGAGCGCGGTCCGCGGTGTGGGTCGCTCCCGGAGCGGTGCACCGCTGGGACGACATCGCCGACGTGGCAGGACACCTCGTCCTGTTCGTCCCGACCGCGCCGGTCACGCACGCCACCCGGGAACTCGCCGCGTCCCCGGACCCGGTCGTACGGTGGGACATCCCCGACGCCGACCGGCCGTACGTCGACGCCGCGCGCGATCACCTCCTCCTCGAAGCGTCCGCCCCGCCCCCGGACGTCTCGACGGAACTGCCCGAGATCCTGCTCTCGGCACTCCTCGCCCGGCTCCGGCCACCACACGCCGCAGCGCGGCCGGCCCATCCGGTGTTCCAGCCGTTCCGCGCCAGCGTCGAAGCGCACTTCCGGGAACACCACGACGCCGGCTACTACGCCCGGACCCTGGGGTACGCGCCCCGGACCCTCTCCAGGGCGGTGCGACAGGTCACCGGCCGCACCGCCAAGGCGTACCTCGTCGAACGGATCGTCCTGGAGGCCAAACGGCTCCTCGCACACGACCGCCTCACCGCGGCGCGCTGCGCCGACGCACTCGGCTTCCCGGACGCGACCGCCTTCTCGGTGTTCTTCCGGAGGGCGACGGGCATGCCCCCGGGGGCCTGGCAGGCCACGACGTCCACCCCCTGAGCAGGTCCTGCCTCCCGCGGAGCGGAAGCGGACGCCGAGGGGTCACCGGCGCGTGGCCGGTCCGGGCCGGTGCCGCGTCACCGCGTGGGCCCGGTGCGGGCCGGTGCCGCGTCGCGGACCCGGTTCCGGTAGCGCAGGGGCGACTCCCCCACCTCCCGTTTGAACGCGGAGCTGAAGGCGCTCTCGGACGCGTAACCCAGGCCGGAGCCCAGCGACCCGATGCGGACATCCTGGTCGCGGAGGGCACGTTGGGCCAGGAGTATCCGCCAGCGGTTGAGGTAGGTGAGCGGCGGCTGGCCCGACACCGTCCGGAAACGCTCGGCGAAGGACGTGCGGGACATCGCCGCGGCGCGCGCCAGTTCCGGCAGGCTCCAGGGCTTCCCGGGGGAGGCGTGCATGAGGTCGAGCGCCGGACGCAGACGTTCGTCGGTCAGCAGCCGCAGCCATCCCGGAGGGAGTTCGGTCTGGCCGATGTACGCGCGCAGGACTTCGAGCAGCACGAGCTGGCCGTACTGCCGGACCGCGAACTCCGAACCGATCCGGTCCGCCGCGACCTCGTCGAACAGCCGGTCGAGACCGGCGCGCAGGCTGGTCGCGGTGGCGGCGGAGGCCCGGACGTGGCCCACCGGGGGCAGCGCCCGCAGCAGCAGCGCCCGGCCCGCCGCGTTGAGATCGACCGCCATGCCGATCACGACGTCGTCGGTGCCGCGGTCGGCGCCGGCGAGCCGCGTGAAGTTCTCCTCGGGCCGGATCTCCTGGCGCGGTCCGTCGCCGGTACCGCCCTCCTGCCTGAGCCAGGACCGGTCGTTCAGGATGGCGACGTCGCCGGGCTCCATCCCGATCGGCCCGTCCATGCCGTCCGTGATCAGCCGGGCCCGGCCGTAGACCATCGCGACGAGCTTCAGCGGGTCCCCGAGGGGGGCTCGCGCCACCCAGGGGCCTCGTGCCGCGAACCCGCCCGACACCAGCCCGCGGATCTCGACGAGATGGAAGACCTCGGAGAGAGCGTCACCGGCCATGCCCGTACTCTCGCGCAAAAAATCCGCACTATCAATTATTCAAAGTCCTCCTGCCCGTTCCCAGACTGAAGGGCATGACACACAAGCAGCACCCCCTCGGTTCCGGCTTCACCCCCGCCTCGACCGCCGACGAAGTCCTCGCGGGCATCGACCTGTCGGGCAAGAACGCCGTCGTCACCGGCGGCCACGTCGGGCTCGGTCTCCAGGTCACCCGTGCGCTGGCCAGGGCGGGCGCGTCGGTCGTCGTCGGCTCGCGCCACCCGGAGCGCGCGGCACCGGCCCTCGCCGGCGTCGCACGCGTCGAGATCGCCCGGCTCGACCTGCTGGACCCCGCCTCGATCGACGCCTTCGCCACCCACTGGCTGGCCTCCGGCCGTCCCCTCCACATCCTCTGCAACAACGCCGGGATCATGGCCCCCGCCGAGCGGACCCTGGACGCGCGCGGCTACGAGGCGCAGTTCGCGACCAACCATCTCGGCCACTTCCAGCTGACCCTGGGCCTGTTGCCCGCACTGCGCGCGGCCCGCGGTGCCCGCGTGGTCAACACGACCTCGGGCGCCACACGTATCAGCGGCATCCGCTGGGACGACCCGCACTTCGCCACCGGCTACGACGGCCAGCTCGCCTACGCGCAGTCCAAGACCGCCAACGTCCTGTTCGCCGTCGACCTGGACCGCCGCTGGGCCGAGGACGGAATCCACGGCTACGCCGCGCACCCGGGCATCGTCGTCGGTACGCGGCTGGGCAGTTCGATGCCCGCCGACCAGGTGCGGGCCATGTGGCAAGCGGTGGGCCTGGTCGACGACGCGGGCCGGCCGGTCATCGACCCCGGGAGCGGGAAGAAGACCCCGCAGCAGGGAGCGGCCACCCTCGTCTTCGGGGCCACCAGCCCCCTGCTCGCCGACATCGGGGGCGTCTACCTCAGGGACAACGACATCTCGCCCCTGGACGACGCCCACGACCCGGACGCCCAGGGAGCCGACCTGATCCGCTCGCAGAACGCCGTGCCGCACTCCGTCGACCCCCGGTCCGCGCGGCGCCTGTGGGAGCTGAGCGAGCGGCTGATCACGGCATGACCTCGGCGGCTGCCGACGACGGCGGCCCTGACCGTGTCGGTCACGGCAGGGACCGGGCCGTCGCCGCGGGCACGGCGACGGCCCGGCCCTGTCACGACCGCCTGCGCCGGGCGAGCACGAAGAGACCGGCTCCGACGACCAGTACGCCCGCGGCGATGCTCAGCGGGAGGACCGGGTCGGACCCGCCGGTCTCGGCCAGCGGCTCGCCGCCTCCCTGGGCCGAGGGGCCGGAGCCGGCGTCACCGGACGGGCCGGATGCCGCGTCCGTGCCCGCCGCACCCGTGCCCGCCGTGTCCGTGCCCGCCGCGTCCGTGCCTGTCTCCGCGCCGGAACCCGCGGCGGTGTCCGGGTTCTCCTGGGCCGCCGCCGACGCCCCACCGCTGCCCGCGACGGTCTCCTCGGCGGCTCCGAAGCTGTACGCGCCCCGCTCCGGTGCGCCGCCCTTGCGGGGCGCCCCGGTGAAGTCGGTGCTCACGGCGGGGAACGGGGTGCCGGAGCCGATGGCGGGCGAGCCCTTCGTGAGCCGGAAGTCCGCGTCCGGGCCCGTGCCGGGAGCGGCGAACCGCGGGTCGGCGACGAGGTCGTGCGGGCCCTTGGTCTCGGGGGCCTTGCCGCCGAAGTAGACGTTGTAGTCGTACGTCACGTCCACGTTGCCGGACGTGCTGTTGGTCGCCTGCCCCGGACGGCCGTAGGCGATGTTGTCGAGGAGCCGTACGTCGGTGCTGTCGTGGGCGAAGATGTTGGCGTAGGGCGATGTGATGCGGGGGCTGCGGCCGTTCAGGTAGGCCGTGTTGTGGACGATGTCGACGTGCTGGCTCCGGTAGGCGTGGATGCCTGAACCGCCGTTGTCGTACGAGACTTTGTTGGCGACCAGGACGCGTCCGTCGTAGGCCGGCCTCCCGCGCGCGGGGTCGCCCTTCGTCGTGTCCACGATGATGCCGTTGCCGTCGGAATAGCAGCGGCAGCCCTCCCACTTGACCTTGGTCTCGTTGTCGTGGACGCGGTTTCCGGTGATGCGGATGCCATACGTCCGGGAACCGTCGCCGCCACGGGGGGTGAGGACGGAGATGCCGCTGCTGCCGAAGACGGTGAACCAGGAGTTGGAGTGGACGTGGTTGCCGACGATGTCGATGTCGTCGGCCTCGATCGCGGAGATCCCGCCGCCCGCGCAGTCGTGCACCAGGTTGCCGATGATGTCGACGTGGTGGGGGAACGCGCCGGACTCCCGGTTCTTCTCCACCGCTATGCAGTTGGTGTTGTACGTGGGATCGGTCCTGCTCGACGAGCGTTCGGCGTCGGCCAGGGACAGTGCCGCGTTGTTGCCCTCGACCTCCAGGTTCTCGATGACGATGTGGGACGCGCCGTAGACGCTGATGCCGTTCCACGCCGTTCTCGGGTGCAGGACCGGCCGCTGTCCGGGATATGCCATGAAGGTGATGGGGGCGCCCGGCCGCCCGGAGCGTGTGACGGTCAGCACGTTGGAGCCCTTGCGGGGCTCGGTGTACGTGCCGTTCATGACCGCGACGACATCGCCGGGGCCGGCCAGGTCCGCGGCCTTCTGGAGGGTGCGGAACGGCGCTCCGGCTGACGTGCCGGGGTTGGAGTCGTTGCCTTTGGCGCTCACGAAGTAGGTGGGTACGGGGGCCTTCGCGGGCCGGGACGTGCGCACGCTCGCGGCAGCGGGGGAAGGCGCGGGGGCGCGAGTCTCCACAGGGGCGGAGGGCCTCGGCGCCGGCGAGGTCAGCGCGGACGGGCTCGCCTGGGCGGCCGTGCTCCGCGCGCTGACGGAGTAGTCCGCGCCCGACGGGATCATGACGATGCCGGTCACCACGAGCGCGGCCACCCCGGCCGCGACGGCCGCGCCCGTCACCTTGGCACCGAGTCCGGCGAGCACACCGTGATCGCCGCCCGGGCGGCCGGTCCCGCGACGGCCGCGCCCGTGCGACGCCGGC
>NZ_JAAGLR010000141.1 GCF_010548245.1 Streptomyces sp. SID11385 | reverse complement strand
GCGGCGGGCCTGCCCGCGCTGCGCGAGGCGGCGGGCCGCGCGGAACAGGCGGGCGCGATCCGCCTGCGGGCCGAGGCGCAGACGGCACTCGGCACGAAGGGCCCACCGGGCCCGGCCGGTGCCTCGGGCGCGGTGCTCACGGCAGGCGAACACCGCATCGCCCGCCTGGCCTCGGAGGGCCGCACGAACAGCGAGATAGCCGAGCTGCTGCACGTGGCGCTGCGCACGGTGGAGACCCATCTGACCCACACGTACCGGAAGTTGGGGATACGGAGGCGCGGCGAACTGGCCCGGGCGCTGGCGCCGGGGCGGCGGGGGTGAGGGCCCCTGCGGGGGGCGGGCGGAGGAAGACCTCGCGTGCGGGTCGAGCTGCCCGCCCGGACACCACTCCCTGCCTCCCCGGCTCCTGACTTACCGCCCCCGCTCCCGTAGCGTCCGGCGGGCAGCCGTTTCTCGCGGCCCGGCAGCCGTGTTTCCCACGGCCCGAGTGACCCTCTTCCAGGAAGTCCCGACCGGTGAACGAGCCGTCCCCCATTCCCGGGCCCGAACAGCCCTTTCCCGGCCCCGCACATCTCGCGTACGAGCCCGAGCACGGCACGTACGGGCCGCACGAGGCACCCGGGCCCCACGGCACGTACGGGCCCCACGAGGCGCCCGCGCCGCACGACGCACCCGCGCCGGACTTCGCACCCCCACCGGGAAGCCTGTCCGCCCCGGAGACCGCATCCGCCCCGGAGACCGCATCCGCGCCCGAGACCTCGTCCCCTCCGGAGGACCCCGCCCCCAAGCCCCCGAAGAAGCGCCGCCGTCCCGGCCCCTTCACCCTCCTCGCCCTCCCCGGCCTCACCGTCCTCGTCGGCTCCGTCGTCTTCCTCACCGTCGCGGGCAAGCTCCCCGGCAGCGGTGAGGAGGAGGAACCCGCGCGCACCCCCGTCAAGGAAGCGGAGTCCGCCGCGCTCGTGGACGACTCGTTCGTGCCGTGGCTCAAGCAGGCGGCGGGCGCGTGCACGGTGCTGCGGCCGTCCGTCCTCGCCGCGCAGATCGACGCGCAGTCGGGCTGGAACACGGACGACGCGGCCCTGACCGGCCCCACCGGCATCGCGGGTTTCGACGCGGCGGGCTGGAAGAAGTGGGGCAAGGACGCGGACGGCAACGGGACGTCGTCCCCGAAGGAGCCCGTCGACGCGATCATGGCGCTCGGCCGCCAGGACTGCGCGCTCGCCGACGAGGTGACGAAGGCGCGGACGAGCGGCACCGTCAACGGCGACCTCCTCGACCTGACGCTCGCCGCCTACACGACGGGCACGGCGGAGGTCACCAAGGCCGGGAAGGTCCCCGCCAAGGGGACCGCGTACGTCAAGAAGATCGAGAAGCTCGCCAAGCAGTACAAGACCTTCGACAAGGGTGACGCGACCCCCGGCCAGGGCGCCGCCCCGACCTCGGCCGTCCTCGCCTGGCCCTCGGCGACCCACACCGTCAGTTCCCCGTACGGCACCCGCGAGCACCCCCTCACCCACGTGACGAAGCTCCACACGGGCGTCGACTTCCCCGCCGCGCAGGGCACTCCGGTGACGGCGGCGCGCGAGGGCACGGTGGTCTTCGCGGCGCTGACGAAGGCGTACGGGAACCGGATCGTCGTCGACCACGGCACGATCAGCGGCGCGCACGTGCAGACGACGTACAGCCACCTCTCCGCGATGCACGTGACGACGGGCCAGCACGTGACGACGGGCACGCTCCTCGGCGACGTCGGCTCGACGGGCCTCTCGACGGGCCCGCACCTGCACTTCGAGGTGATCAGGGACGGCTACTACAACGACCCGATGCCGTGGCTGGGGGCGGGCTGAACCGTCCCCCGCGCGGCTGAGTGGCCGGGCGTGCGCCCGGCCGCGCTCATGCGCCGGGCCGGCCCCCGTTCCACACCTCTCCCACCGGGAACTCCCCCGTCTTGTCCGCCACGACGGTCACTTTCCGCACGAAGAGTTGCAGGAGCAGCTCGCTGGGTGTCGAGTCGTCGCCCTTCGGGCCGCGCCCGGCGACCGCGAAGCTGAACGGTCCGCGTTGCTCGGACTTCATACCGATGTAGCCCGGGAGTTTGCCCTCCCCGTTTGCCACGCCCTGGAACTCGCCCCGGCCGCTTTTGGCGTGCTCGATGAGGGCCGAGGAATAGCCCTTGCCGAGCGCCATGTGCCGGGGATCGAAGAGCAGGTCCGTCGCGCCCGGTTTCAGCGAGAACTTGAGCATGACGGCGTGATTGCCGTCCGGCGGGCTGGCCTTGTGGAAGGTGTGGCCCTGGGCGTGGTCCGCGAAGTGCGACCCGGTGGCCATCGAGCCGAACCGGGCCTTGAAATCCGCCGTGGTCTTGTCGGGCGCCTCGTCCGCTACGTACTCGTCGACCTGCTGGGGCTTGGGGCCGCTCCAGTACTCCCGGAGTCCCCGTGCCTCGTCCGCGTGCATCGCGCGGTAGAGATCGATGGAGCCTTCCTCGGGCCCCTTCTTCGCGAGGTCGGCGAGCAGGGCGGGGCCGACCGTATTGATGATCTCCTTCATCGAGCGCGCCTGCCCCTTCTTCCTGGGCTGCTTCCCCCTCGCCGTGAGATGCGCCTTCAGCATGGGGTTCGGCGCCCCCGCCTCACCTTCGCGCGGGGTCACGCCCGCTTCCTGCTCCCACCACGGGTTGGCCAGCTCCGGCTGCCCCGGGACCTGTTCCTCTTCCGCGCCGGCGGCCGGTTCGGGCGCCGGACCGGCCTTCTTCGCCCGCTTCTCCATCTCCTTCTTGCTCAACTTGGCCCGCTGCACGGCGGCCCCCGCCGCGCTCCCGCCCTCGGTGTGCGCGGGTGCGGTGGCGGCCTCCGTCGCCGGGCCCGCCAGCGCGCGTACCGCGTTCGCCTCCGCCTCGCGCTCGAAGCGGTCCGAGGGGTCCGAGACCTTGAGGCCCGCTCCGTTGTCCGTCCCCGCCACCGGCCCGGTGCGCTGCTGGATGACGTGGGTGAGTTCGTGCGCGAGTGTGTGCCGGTCACCGCCGCCCTCGCCGAGTACGACGTGGCTCCCGCTCGTGTAGGCCCGCGCCCCGACCTCGGCGGCCGAGGCCCGCGCCGGAGCGTCGTCGTGCAGCCGTACGTCCGAGAAATCGGCCCCGAGCCGCGCCTCCATGTCGATCCGCACGCCCGAGTCGAGCGGTCGCCCGGCGCCCCGCAGCACGTCGTGCACGGCGGAGCGCTGCACGGCGGGTGCGTGCGCGCACCCGGGCCCGTGCCGGTGCTCGTCCTCCTCGGCCGCCCGCTGCACCCACGGGTGCCCGGCGGCGCGCAGGGTCTGTACGACGGCGGCGTTCCCGGCCCCGGCGAGGAGGTCGAGCGGCCCGGCGGCTCGTGCGGACCGCGCCTCGCGCCGGTCGGCGGCGCGGGCGGAATCGCCGTTCTTCTCCTGTGCGTGCATGGAGCGAAGGTCTCCCCGTACGAGGGCTGTAGACGTTCCCTTCCTACTGCCGGGCGCCCCCGCACACCAGGTGCGCGGGGGCAGCGCCCCTGGGCCGCCCGGGCAGCCCGGGCGGGGCCGGAGCATGTCCGGCCCCGCGCGCACCGCTTCCTCCCGTCAGCAACTCTCGTGCGGGACGCAGGGATTGCAGCACCGCGGCGCCGGTTCGACGCATACGACGACGCCGTCCGTGTTGTTCCCGGGCGCCGGGTCCAGCTCGCGGCCGGTCACGGTCGCCGTGTTCGTCAGGCGGCACGCGCGCGTCGCCTTCGCCCGCAGGACGAGCGTCGCGCTGGCGCCCACCGCCAGGTCACCGACCGCCCAGCGCCCGGCCCCGGTGTCCCAGCTTCCCGTGTGCGCCTTGGCGGAGAGGAAGGCGAGGCTCACGGGGAGCCGGTCGGCGACGGCGACACCGGTCGCACTGGTCGGTCCCGCGTTGCGCACCGTGATCCGGTACGTGACGGTCTGCCCGACGGTGACGCGCGTGAGGTCGGCGGACTTCACGAGGCTGAGGTCGGCGGCCGGATTCACGTCCGTGGCGGCCTCGTTCGAGCTGGCGGTGAGCGGTTCGGGCTGGTCGCCGAGCCGGTTCTCGTACGTCGCCCTGGCGGTGTTCAGGAGCCGTGTCCCGGCCGCCGCGAGGTCGATCCGCACGCGGTACTCGATGGTCGAACCGCCGGGCAGTTCGGCTGTGTTGGCGAGGCTCCCGCCCGTCGTCGCGTTCGCGCCCGTACCGAGGTGGTAGACGACGGCGCGGGCGGCGCCGTCGTAGTACGCCTGGTCGTCGCCGCGCGCGTCGGTCTTCACCCCCGCCCCGGGCCCCTCGACGACCCGCAGCGATCCCGGCACGTACGTCGTGTGCGCGGGCAGGACGTCGGTGAGGACGAGGTTGTCGGCGGGCCCGCCGCCCTCGTTGCGCGCCGTGACGCGGTACGTGAGCACGTCGCCGACGTCCAACGGCCCTTGCGGCACGGCGACCTTGGTCAGCTCGACGCGGGGCGCGGTGCCGAAGAAGATCCCGTCAAGGAAGTTCCCGATGCCCCGGTTGCCCCCGGCGGCCGAGACGGAACGGAAGGCGAAGCGGGTGAGGGCCTGCCCCGCGGGGACGGTGTACGTACCCGTGTAGCGACCCCAGGCGGTGTTCCCGTCAGTGAACCGCCCTTGTTCCACCGGGCCGTTGACGGGGCCGATGTCGAGCGCCATGGTGTCGCGCCCCTGCCGCCCCCGGTGGAAGAGCCGCCAGTACAGCTTCGTCCCCGGCGTGGTCGGCAGGTCCTGGTACAGCGTGGAGACCTGGTTGGCGTTGAGTTCGGCGAACTGCGCGCCGTCGATGGACGGGACACCGTTGAAGCCGGTGCGCCAGATCTCCACCATGTGGTCGGTGGCCGTCGTGCGCCACCCCGGCACGTACTTGCGCGCCTGCGGCTGCGAGGCGTCCGGCAGGATCTCGAACCCGCTGACGACCGGCGCCTCGAAACTGCCGTTGACGAGACTGACGCGGAGCGGGGCGGAAGGCGTGGTCATGGTGCTCCCCCTTCACTTCGGCGGCCGGGGCCGCCACGGAGCAGCACTACAGCGCGCGAGTACGGGCCCGTACAGCGCGGGCCGCAAGCGCTGGCCAAGTGTGGCGACACCGTTTCGGCCACGGTTTTCCGGTACGGGGGCGGGGCGCACCCCGCGCCGTACGGGCACAGGCGCCCCGGGAGGCGCCCCGACCCCGTACGCCTCCCCCGCACTGGCCGGAAACGGCCTGCCGCCCGCCCCCGGGAGGGCGAACGGGCGGGCGCGGCATTGACCCCGCGCCCACCCGTCGCCGCGCTGCGCCTACAGCCGCTCACCCCGGCTGCGGGCGTTGAGGTACAGCGTCTCGGCCCGCAACCTCTCCATGGTCTCGGCGAGCCGCACCTCACTCGTCCTGCGCCCCCAGAGCGCGCCGCCCCCGATGGGCCGCAGCACGACGACTTCCGGGGCGGCGGCCTCCACGATGCCGACCGTGCCGGTGACGGTGTCCACGACGTAGGCCCCTGCCTTGAACGTCACGCGCCGACCGCCTTCCGCCGCAACACGGCGGCGAGCCGCGCGGCAAGCTCGGGCGAGCACCCACCGAGAGTGACATGCGGGCAGGGTGCTTCGCGGGCGACGGAGGCGAGATCGAGCGCGAGGGAGGGGAGGCGGAGCCCGTGGGCGGCGAGGGCGGCCCGGAGTTCGGCAACGGCGTCCTCGGCGTCCGAGACGCAGGCGGGGGCGTGGCGGGGGGAGTTGGGGGGCATGGGGTTCACTCCGTAGATAGATCGGGTCATTTCGCGGATTCCGCCCCTCAAGGCTCTTGCGCTCCGCTTACGTTGTGAAGTAGCCACCGCTTGACACTGGGTTTGTGAAGGAGCCAGCACATGGCCATCTCCCCCGGCGACCCCCTCCGCCTCCTGACCTGGCAGTACTTCGGAGAGGAGCTACGGAGACTCCGTGAGGAGGCGGGACTCACGCAGGCCGAATTGGCAGCGCTCGTGTACGTCTCCGCCAGCTACATCGCGCAGTTCGAGGCAGGGCGCCGCAAGCCGAAATCGGATGTGGCGAAACGGCTCGACGAGGTTCTGAAGACGGGCGGGACCTTCTCGCGCTACGTCCAGAAGCTCATCACCAACCAGCCTGTCTTCGCCCCGCATGTCATGTCGTTCCTGGACCTGGAGCAGGAGGCCGACGGCTCCTACGTCTACGAGTCCAATCGCATCCCCGGCATTCTTCAGACGCGGCGTTACGCCGAAGCGCTCTTTCACGCCTACCGGCCGTACGCCGCCACCGATGACGAGGAGATCGCGGAACTCACGGAGAGGCGCCTTAAGCGAGGCGACCTCCTCGGAAACATGCGGCTCTGGGCGGTCCTCCAAGAGACGGCACTGCGGGTGCCGGTGGGTGGTCCGGAAGCAATGCGTGAGCAACTGCTCCACTTGGTCGACCAGATCCATTCGAAGCGCGCTGTCATCCAGGTGCTTCCCATCGCAGCCGGTGCGACGAGCGTGATGCTGGACTCGTTCACCCTCCTGCGCTTCAAGGACATGCCGACCGTTCTCCACACAGAGGCGTTGTGCAACGGGGTCACACGCGATGAAGTCGAAGTCGTTGACGAGGCGTTCGAGGTCTACGCTCAGCTCAGGAGCACGGCGCTATCGCCCGATGCTTCCCTCCAGTTCATCGAGTCCCTCACCCAAGGAAATCCGGACAGTGCACCTCCAGGACAGCGTGGATAACAACTGGCGCAAGTCGAGCTACTCGGCCCCCGACGGGGGCCAGTGCGTAGAAGTAGCCCCCTCCCCCACCGGCTGCGCCACCCGCGACAGCAAAACCCCCACCGCCCCCCACCTCACCTTCACCACCCCCGCCTGGTCCGCCTTCCTCTCCCACCTCGCTGCCGACCGCACCCGCTGAGGTCCGTCCGCCGCGAGGCGTACCCCGTTCCGCCGCCCCCTGGTCGCCCTCGCGGGCCCGGCGGCCACGGCGCGGAATAACCCCGGCCACGGCGTGAATAACCCCGCATTCATTCATCGCGCCCCGACCGGACGGAACACCGGCGGCCGTCGCCCCGGCCCCGGCCGAGCGGGGCCACAATCCGATCGCCCGGCCCTCAACGCAGCCATAGGGTACGCAGGTTGTCGTGGGCGACGGAGAGGCGGTGCGGTACGTGAGGCGCAAGGTGGCGGTGCGGGAGCGGCTGGGCGGGGCGGTACGGGCCGCGTATCCGGGGCGGAGTCTCGCGGGGGTCGAGCGGGTCGCGGGTGGGAGCAAGAAGGGGGTGTACCGGGCAGGGGTGGACGTGTTCCTGGCGGCGTACGGCGGTTGAGGCGTTCGTAGAGGCTGTGCGGGCGCCGAGAGCGGCGCCCGGGGCACCTCACCCCGCCGCAGGTCGTTCCTGCTCCGGTACGGAGGTGCGCGACTCCGCCTCCAGGAACGCCGCGCGCCGTCGCAACCCGGTGGCGATCTCGTCCCAGTCGGGGCCGTGCATCCACAGGTTCCCGGCCGCCTCGCGCAGCAGGGCGGGCTCGTCGGGGCGCTGGAGGAGCACGAGCCGGTACGCGAGATTGCGCACCCAGACGGGGAGCGCCCCGTCCACGCCGTGCGGGCACAGCGTGTGCAGCATCGCGAGGATGTCGTCGGGCGAGGCGAAGGTCAGTTCCTCGACGAAGTAGTGCACCCGGTGTTCGAGCCCGCACTCGGGCACCTCCCGGTACTCGTCCCCGAACAGACACCGCGCGTGTTCCGTCAGCCCACCGTGCACACCGCACCCCTCTCCGAGCCGAGCAGTATCCCGGGCAGGCCACGGTAGGCCACGGCCCGGGGAGGAGGACCGGGCTGCCCGTGCGGGCGGGAGCGGTACGGGACAGCCCCCGCACGGGTGCGGAAGCCGGGGGCCGCCGGGACGAATCACCCGGTCGTGGGACGGCCCGTGCCGCGGTGACGGCCGGGGGCCGGGGCTTGTGGCCGAACCGGGACGTCTCCCCCCGGGGTCGGACCCGCCGGGCGTGGAACGCTACCGCCATGGCACCCACCGCTCGCTCCGTGGAACCGATAACGCCCGACCCCGTGCGCCGCCTGTCGCACACCCTGCTGACCCAGTCCTGGCTCGACGTGGCTTTCCTCCACTGGGCGGCGGACCCGGCCGACGTCGCTCCCCTGCTCCCGGCCGGCACGACGCCGGACCTGCACGAGGGCCGCACCTACGTGGGCCTCGTGGCCTTCCGGATGCACCGGGTGGGCTGGTTCGGGCTCCCCGGCATCCCGTACTTCGGGACCTTTCCCGAGACCAATGTGCGCCTGTACTCGGTGGACCGGCACGGGCGCCGCGCGGTGGTCTTCCGCTCCCTGGAGGCGTCCCGGCTGCTGCCGGTGGCCATCGGCCGCGCGTTCTTCCAACTGCCGTACTGCTGGGCCCGCATGGAGGTCGCTCGGGACGGGGACACCCTCAGCTACCGCACGCGCCGACGCCTGCCCGGCCCCCGGGGCACGCACAGCCGCATCGCCCTGCGCGTCGGCGAACGGATCGGGGAGCCCACCCCCCTGGAACACTTCCTGACGGCACGCTGGGGCATGCACCACACGTTCTTCGGCCGCTCGGGACACCTCCCCAACATCCACCCCCGCTGGCCCCTGCACCGCGCGGAACTCCTCCACGTGGAAGACGAGCTGATCCCCGCCGCAGGACTCCCCACCCCACCCGGCCCCCCACTGAGCGTCCTCTACTCCCCCGGAGTCACCGTCCGCTTCGGCCGCCTCGCCCGGCCGGTGACGGCGACGTGACCACCGCCGGACGAGCGCGCAGGGACCAGGCGGGCAGATCGGCCGCCGCCCGGGCCTTGTCAGTGGCGGCTGGCACCATGCCCCGCATGGACACGGACGGCGCGGATGACACGAACGGCACGGACAGCGCGGACAGCCCGGAGAAGGAAACTCTTTCGGTGTTTCTCGCGGCTCAGCGCGCCGGCGTGCTCGCCGTGGTCGAGGGGCTGGACGCGGGGGCGCTCACCACGGCGGTGCTGCCCTCCGGGTGGACGCCGCTGGGGCTCGTGGAACACCTCGGGTACGCGGAGCGGCACTGGTTCCAGGAGGTCGTCCTCGGGAAGGCGGAACCGCTCGGCTGGCCCGACGACCCCGCCCCGTTGACGACCCCGCGACCGCCCGACGTCGTCTTCGCCTTCTACGCGGACCAGTGCCGCCGTTCCGACGCGGTGCTCGCCCGCACGCCGCTCTCCGCCGCCCCGCTCGGCCGCCATTCCGAACCGCTCGGGGAGGAGTTCGGCGAGGTGCGCGGCATCGTCCTGCACATGATCGAGGAGACCGCACGGCACGCCGGACACCTGGACGCCGCCCGTGAACTCATCGACGGACGCACGGGACTGGGCCCCCGCTGACCCCGCACGTTCGCCTGCCCGTCCACAACTCGCCCGCACGGCCATGGGGTTACGGTGTCTGCCGGATGCTACGGAGGGAGCGGACGGACATGCCTGGAGCGCGGGCGGAGTGGGGCCGACGTCGCACGGTGTGGCTGTACGGGGGCCTGGTGCTGTTCGCCGCCGGAGTGATCGTCGTGGCCTTCGCCGTCAACGCGCTGCGCTCGGACCCGGGTTGTGACGGCGGCTGCGCGGGCTCGCCGAGCGGCGAGGCGACCACCGTGGGCCGCGCCGACGACAGCGACCCCCTCGTCGTCCTCGTCCCGGCACACGACGACGGCTCGGACACGGCGGCGGTCATCTCGGCGGCGGGCGGCGCGGTGGGCGCGGTCCTCGGCGGCACGGCGATGCTCATCTCCGTACTGCGCCGCCACCCCGGTACGCCGGGCCCCGCACCGGAGCCGGAAACACCCGCCGCGCACCCCCAGGACGAGCCCGGCCAGCACACGTAGCCGCAGGACCGCGCGACCCTCGCGCTCTCAGCCGAGCCGCGCAGTCGCTACGCCCGGCCCCCGCCACCCACCCGCCCCCGTACCGGAAACCCGTGCCGCCGCGCCCCCGCCACCAGCACCAGCGCCGGCACGAGGAAGGCGAGGACGCTCCACGGCAGCGCCCCCGTGCCGAGCCCGTCGAGGAGCAGGCCGCCGGCGAGACCGCCCCCGGCCGTCGCCACGTTCCACAGGGTCACGAGCCACGCCTGCGTCGCGTCCGCCGCACCACCGCCCTCCTCCCCCGCACCGTCCCCCGCGTCCCCCGCCGCCGTCTGGAGGAGCGTCGGCGTACCGCCCCACCCGAGCCCCCACAGCGCCGCCGCCCCGTACACGAGCGCCGCCTCACGGACCGGTACGGCCAGGAGCGCCGCCGCCGCGGCGACGAGGAGCGCGGCGGCCAGCGTGAGGGCGCGCGGGCGGCGGTGGATGAGCGCGCCGACCAGCCAGATGCTCAGGAGCGACGCGAACCCGAAGACCAGGAGGACGCGGTCGGTCGCCGCGCCCATGCCGACGTGGTCCAGGTACGGGGCGAGGTAGGTGTAGCAGAGGGTGTGCGCGAGCACGAAGAGCAGCGTCACGGCGAGAACCGGGAGGACGCCGGGGATCGCGAGCACGCGCGCCACCGGGACACGGGCCCCGGCCGGCCGGCCGGGCCGCTCGGGCACCGCGACGGTGATCCAGCCGAGGAGGACCACCGTGAGCGCCGTCATGGCGAGGAAGGCGGTGCGCCAGTCCGCCGTGAGCCCGAGGTACGTACCGGCCGGGACGCCCAGCGCGAGCGCGACCGGGATGCCCGCGAGGGCCACGGCGACGGCTCGGCCGTGCAGCCGTACGGGTACGAGGCTGCGCGCGTACCCGGCCAGGAGCGACCAGGCGAGACCGGCGGCGACCCCGGCGACGGCGCGGGCGGCGAGCGTGAGGGCGTAGCTCGACGAGAGCGCGGTCACGGTGTTCGCGAGGCCGAAACCGGCCATGGCGGCCAGCAGCAGCCGCCTGCGCGGCCACGGGGCGGTCGCGGAGGTGAGCGGGAGGGCGGTGAGGGCGATGGCGAGCGCGAAGACGGTGACGGTCTGGCCCGTCGCGGACTCGCTCACGCCGAGATCCGCGCTCATCGCGGGCAGCAGCCCGGCGGGAAGCACCTCGGTGAGGCACGTGAGGAAGACGGCGGTGGACAGGGCGAGAAGCGCGGGCAGCGGAAGCCGCGGGCCCCCAACGGAGAGTGGACGCACGGGAGATGCTGGATCTGTGGTCGGCATGCCGCGTATCGTCGAAGCCTCACATTGGTGTGAAGGTCAAGCGAGGGGGCCGCGCGATGCGGATCGGTGAGTTGTCGGAGCGTACGGGGACGCCGCGCCGCCTCCTGCGCTACTACGAGGAGCAGGGCCTCATCCACGCCGAGCGCTGCGCGAACGGGTACCGGTCCTACGACCCGCGCACCGAGGACCGCGTCCACCAGATCCGGGGCCTGCTCGACGCGGGCCTCCCGACCCGCGTGATCAAGCAGCTCCTCCCCTGCCTCGGCAAACCCCGCGAGATCCACTTCTCCGACGCGACCCCGGAGACCCTCGCGACGCTGGAGGCGGAGCGCGCCAAGATGGACGAGCGTATCGCCTGCCTGACGCGCAACAGGGACGCGATCACTGCCTACTTGGCGGCGGTACGGGCCCAGCCGTGCACGGCGCCCGCCGGGGGCTGAGCGCTCACACGCGGTCCTCGGGCGGGCTGTCCGTCCAGCGCAGCCCGGGCGGGAGGTGGCTCAGGTCGTTCTGCACATGGAGGTAGGGGGCGCGGCCGGGCGTGTGGCGGATCGTGGTGAGCGAGGCGTGCGAGTGGTTGATGCCGAGCCAGCGCCAGGCCGGGGCGTAGAGGGCTTCGCGTACGAGCCAGGCGACGAGGAAGTTGTGGGTGACGACGATGTCGTGCCGCCCGGAATCGCCTTCGGCAGGCCCCGTGTACAACTCGGTCGCCCGGCGGGTGAGTTCGGCCCCGGTCCGGGCCTCCTCGGGCGTCGTGTCCGCGAGGAAGCCGAGGTAGAAGTCGGCGAGGTGGTCCGGGAGTTCGTCACGTCGCGGCACGTACGGCACGTAGTCGCCCGCCGTATCGGCGAGTTGAGGCCGCACACCGACACGCTCCCCGACGATCCGCGCCGTCTCGGCGGCACGGGGGAGCGGGCCGTGGTGGACGGAGCCGACAGGCAAGCGCGCCAGTCGTTCCCCGAGAAACGCGGCCTGCTCGCGCCCGCGCGCGCTGAGCCCGCCGCCGTCGGGCGCGGGCTCGGCATGACGGATCAGGTGCACGAAGCGGGCGGCGGGCAAGGGGGCCTCCGGGGGCGTGATCGGGACGGGGAGAGGGACGCGCGTGGCCGTGGGGCGGTTCCGCGAGGACCGCGAGAGCCGCGGTGCCCGTCCCCGCCTGCTCACCCCGCCCGCAGCACCTCCACGCCCAGCCCCATGAGTTGGGCGAGGACCGGGTCGGTGGGGGCGGCGTCCGTGATGAGGCCCGTGATCTTCTGCCAGGGCAGGACGCGGAAGCGGGAGGCGGTGCCGATCTTCTCGGAGGAGGCGAGGATGTAGGTCTCGGCGGCGCGGGACGCGAGGGCGCGTTTCATGGCGGCCTCGTCCGCGTCCCCCGTCGTCAGGCCGACCTCGGGGTGCACGCCGGTGACGCCGAGGAGGCACACGTCGGCGGTCACGTTCTGCGCGGCCTCGACGGCGGCGGCACCGCACGTGACGGCCGAGTGCTTGAAGAGACGGCCGCCGAGGAGGAAGAGTTCGGCGCGCGGGTGGTCGAGGAGCGCGGCGGCGATCGTGGGGCTGTGCGTGATGACCGTGCAGGGCAGCTCGTGCGGGAGGGCGCGGGCGAGCGCGAGCGCGGTCGTACCGCCGTCGAGGATGACCGCGCTCCCCGGACGGACGAGCTTCGCGGCGAACGCGGCGACCTTCCGCTTGCCGTCCGGGGCGACGGCCTGGCGCGCGGTGTACCCGGCGACGGCGGGCGAGGCGGGAAGCGCACCCCCGTACACCCGCTGGCACAGGCCCTCGGCGGCCAGGTCGCGGAGGTCGCGGCGGACGCTGTCCTCGGAGATCCCCAGGTCGGCGGCGACGTCCTTGGCGATGATCTTGCCTTCGTTCGTCAGCAGACCCAGGAGGTGATCGCGGCGTTCAGCAGCAAGCATGCACATTCCCTCCTGTTCTTGCACGTTCTTGCGGTAGTCTACCGCCCGTCCGCCCTCCCGCGTACCCCCAGGAGCCCACCGTGGCAGAACGCCCCGGCGTCGAGATCCCCGACCACCGCGGCCGCACCGGCCTCGACCAGGCCGGGCGCGGCCTCGACCGCAACCCGGACGTCGTGGTCGAGGACGTCGAGCTGACCTCGCAAGGGTGGCACGTCCTGCGCCGTACGAGATTCGCGTACCGCCGCCGGGACGGCCGGTGGCAGACGCAGGAGCGCGAGACGTACGACAGGGGCGACGGCGCGGTGGTCCTCCCCTACGACGCCGAACGCCAACGCGTGCTGCTGACACGCCAGTTCCGCTACCCGGCCTACGTGAACGAGCACCCCGACGGCATGCTGATCGAGGCGGCGGCGGGCCTGCTCGACGCGGACGACCCGGAGACGGCGATCCGCCGGGAGGCCGAGGAGGAACTGGGCGTCCGCCTCGGCCGCCTGACCCACGTCTACGCCCCGTACATGAGCCCCGGCTCGGTCACCGAACGCCTCCACTTCTACGCGGCCCCGTACACACCGGCCGACCGCGTGACGCGCGGCGGCGGCGTCGAGGAGGAGGGCGAGGACATCGAAGTCCTCGAACTCCCCTTCACCGAGGCCCTGTCGATGATCCGCGACGGCCGCATAGCCGACGCCAAGACAGTGATGCTGCTGCACTGGGCGGCACTGGAGGGGCCGTTCCGCGCCTCTCCGCGGACGGCCCCCGCCGCCTCCCTCACCGATAGTCCTCCGCCACCCCCTTCTTCCCCCCGAACACCACGTCCCTGAAGTACGCGAAGGAGTCCGGGCGGCTGCCGTCCACGTCCGTCAGGTCGTAGGCGCTGGCGAGTTCGGCGCTCGACACGGATTTTCCGGACCAGCGTGGGCGGTTGGGGTCGGCGGCCAGGGCGGCGAGGCCGCGTGCGAGGTAGTGGGGGGACTCGGCGATCGCGAAGTGGGGGTCCTGGGCGGTGGCTTCGCGCCAGTTCTCCTCCGTGACGCCGAAGAAGGAGAGCATCTGCTCGGAGCGCAGGAAGCCCGGACTGACGCTGAGCGCCGTGCCGTTGAAGGAGGACAGCTCCTCGGAGAGGGCGAAGGCGATGCGGTGCGGGGCGGTCTTGGCGAGGTCGAAGTACAGGTTGTCGCGGAAGCGCTCGTTGAACTCCGCCGTTCCGTCGGTGACTTCGATGTGGACGGGACCGTCCGAGCGGATCAGGAGCGGCAGCGCGAGGCCCGCCGTGATGACGTGCGAGCGGATGCCGAGATCGAGCATGCGCAGGCCGTCCGCGAGCGGTGTCTCCCAGCTCTTCTTGCCGAACACGTGCTTCACGACGAGGTGTTCGCCGCCCCACAGGTCGTTGACGAGGATGTCGAGCCGCCCGTGGTCCGCCTCGATCCGCGCGAAGAGCGCGCGGGCCTGCTCCTCGTCCAGGTGGTCGGTCGGTACGGCGATCCCGGTGCCCCCGGCGGCTGTGACGAGTTCGCCGGTCTCCTCGATGGTCTCCTGCGGTCGCCCGACCTCGCTCGTGTGCGTACGGGTCGTGCGGCCCGTCACGTAGACGGTCGCCCCCGCCTCGCCGAGCGCGACCGCGATCGCCCTGCCGAGCCCGCGCGTCGCCCCGGCGACGAGGGCGATCCGGCCGGCGAGGGACCGTTCCCCCGCCGCCGACTGCTGCTGTTCCCGCGTGATGTGGTCCATGCCGTCCATCGTGGACGCCCATCCCGCCAGAACCTGTCACCTTTTCCAGGAATCCGCCCGTGTCCCGCACGGGTGACCGCACCCGGCGGCCGGGAGGGGCACGGGGTCCCCTCCCGGCGCTCCGGCGGGACCCTCGGGCGGCCCCTGCCGGTCAGGACAGCGAGCTGAACCAGTCGCGGACCGGCGCGCTCACGCCCGTACCCGTACTGGTGAAGCGCCAGAGGCCGTAGGTCCGGCGTCCGTCCGTGCCGAGCCCGTTGTCGTACAGCACGCCGACATCGGCCTTGCCGTCGCCGTCGAAGTCGGCGCCGAAGGGCACGGCCCGGCTCCACGTCCAGCTCGTGGCGCTCGTCCACACCTTCTTCGGGGCCGCGAAGCCGGAGCCCGTGCTCCCGAAGGTCCACAACACCGTCTCCTGGAGACCGGTCGTCGCGTTCTTCCCGTTGTCGTACAGCACCCCGACGTCGGCCTTCCCGTCGCCGTCGAAGTCACCCGCGACCGGCCGGCTCGCCGCCCAGTCCCAGCTTCCCGTGCTCTGCCACACCCGCTGCGGGGCGGCCACCCCGGTGCTCGTGCCCGCGAAGGTCCACCAGGCGGTACGGGAAGACCCGTCGGCGTCCTTGCCGTTGTCGTACAGGACGCCGACGTCGTCCTTGCCGTCACCGTCGAAGTCGCCCGCCGTGGACTTGATGTGGCTCCACGTCCAGCTCGTCGCGCTCGTCCACACCTTCTTCGGGGGCGCGAAGCCGGAACCGGTGCTCCGGAAGTCCCACAGCCCGGTCTCCTGAAGGCCGGTCGTCGCGTTCTTCCCGTAGTCGTAGAGCACCCCGACGTCGGCCTTGCCGTCACCGTCGAAGTCGCCGGCGACCGGCTGGCTCGCCGCCCAGTTCCAGCTTCCCGTGCTCTGCCACACCCGCTGCGGCTCCGCGAAGCCCTCGCCCGTGCTGGTGAAGGTCCACAGCGCGCTCTTGTATGTGCCGTCGGCGTCCCTGCCGTTGTCGTAGAAGACGCCGATGTCGTCCCTGCCGTCACCGTCGAAGTCGCCGCCGACGAGCTTGACGTGGCTCCAGGTCCAACTGGACGCCTCGCTCTGCCAGACGACCCGCGGCGCCGAGAGACGCGCGCCGTCGCTGGTGTGCAGCCACAGCGCGACGCGGCGCTTGCCGCTGACGCTGTCGAGACCGTAGTCGTACAGGACGGCGGCGTCGTCCTTGCCGTCACCGTCGAAGTCGCCTCCGACCGGCAGCCCCTGCTGAGGCAGGGACGCGACCTGCTGGACCCAGGCGGTGATGTCGTCCAGGCGCGTGGAGACAGCACCCGTACGGGTCTCTGCCGCGTCCGCTCCGAAGCAACCGCCTTGCCAGGAACGACTGTTGACGGCGGTCAGGCGCAGGGTGCCGTCCACCTCCCGCAGCACGGGGCCGCCCGCGTCACCGGCACAAACCGCGTCCGACGCGGTCGCGCCCTCGGTGGCCAGGTCCACGCCGTCCACCGACGTCGTGACCCCGGAGGCCGTGTGCAGCGACAGCGGCGCCCACTGGTCGTGGGTGCGACCGTAGCCCGCCGTGGTGAGCTTCTCCCCCGCCGCGGGCGGGGTGAGCGCCAGCGGGGCGGGCGCGATGCCCGTCGTCGGGGTGTCCAGGCGGGCCATGACGAGATCGCGGTCGGTCCTCGGGACCAGCTCGACGACTTCGCGGACCTGCCCGGAGGTGGTGGAGAGATCGGTGCGCCCGATGGTCGCCGTGGTCTTCCACTTCGGCTTCCCCGCGCTCACGTGCCCCGGGCTCTGCGCCAGGTCGTCCGCGAAGCACTGGGCCGAGGTCGCGAGCCACTGCGGGGCCACCAGGACGGCGGAGCACGCCCGTTGGGTGTCGCCCAGCACGAGCCGGGCGGTGTAGGAGAGCGAATCCCTGGCCGCGGGACCCCCTGTGGTGGCGGCGGCCTGAACCCCCGCGAGCGAGGCCGCGACGAGGGTTCCGGCGAGAGCGGCACCCGTGAGTGCCATGGGTCTGGTGATGCGCACGTGAACTGTCCCAGCGTCGAGGAATACGGGCGGACACCCGGGTGGGGCCCTCACGGCGCTCGGACGGCGACCGGCGCGTCCCCCGACCCAGCCGTCACTCCAGTCATGTTTGCTCACACAAAGAGCACACACAAGGCTTACGGAGGACACCTTGTGTGCACATCTCGGCGGCAAATCGCCTACTGCGCAGACAAACTGACACCCTCTCCCCCGCTCAGGACGGCGTCTTCGCCTCCTCCAGGAGTCGCCCGATCTCGTCCGTCTCCAGGAGCAGCGCTCCGCCCACGACGTTCAGCGCCTCGCGTTCGGCGGAGGTGTAGGGGCCGTCCGCGAGGGCGACGCGGGCGCCCTGGAGGAGGATCGAGGCGCGGCCGAGTGCCGCGAGGTGGGGGGCGAGCGGGTCGAGGGACTCGTGCAGCTCTATGGCCAGCGTGAGCGCGGCGGTCTCGGCCTCGGCGGGGTCGTCGGGGCAGACCGGGGAGCCGGGGTCCTCGGCGAGGGCGCGCATGAGGGCGTACAGCTGGTCGTCCTCGCAGTCGGTCCAGCCGGCCGCGCGGACGGTGGCGACGGCGGCGTCCATCGTGGAGCGCGAGGCGGTGCCGCTCGCGGCGAGCACGGCGACGACGACGGTGTGCACGGCATCGCGCAGGAGCGCGCCGAAGCGGGCGGTCGTGGGGTGTTCGAGGGCTTCGACGCCGTACTCGGCGGTGCAGGAGCCGCACTCGACGACGGGCCCCGTGGTGCCGCGCGGCAGGAGCGGGACGCCGAGGAACGCGACGTACCTGCTCCCGGTCTTGCGCACGTAGGCGCGGTCGCCGCCGCAGTCGGGGCAGAAGAACTCGCCGTCGCTCTCGACGTTCCAGCGCGTCCGCAGCCGCAGCGGGCCGTAGCGGGCGGGCGGGGTGGGGTGGGGTCCGGCCCCCGACCGCTGGTGACGGTCCTCGCCCCTGCCTCCGGCTCGTGCCACGGCGCACCTCCCTGTTCGGCGCGCGTGCGTCCTCGCACCGCGCTCGTCCTGCCCGCGGGCGAACCCGCTGTGCGTGCGGGAACTGGGATGCCCCGCACGGTGGCGCCGGGTGTCCGACGCCTTGGCGTGATGTTAGCCACATCGCCGTGATGACGTCAGTACCCCGGCGTTACTCGGTCGATACCTGGCCGAGAGTGACCGCAGGCCCCGACAGGGGGTGAACCCTGCGGGGCCTGCGTGGTCATGACAGCGCGAACTCCCGCGCGGGGGGTGAGGCGTGGGGGAAGGCGGTTGACGGCCGAGGGGGTGGGCGGCCGGGTTCCGGGCGTGTCGTACGGGGGCGGTCGGCGGCCCGTACGGCACGCCCGGGGCGGGGGTGGCGGGGGGCGCGGGGAGATCGTCCCCGTACCACCCCGGTCACCCTCGTACGGGCAAGTGCCTCAGCGGCCCGCGCGGTTGACCGCGGAGACGACGGCCTTGAGCGAGGCGCGCGTCGTGTTGGCGTCGATGCCGATGCCCCACAGGACGCGGTCGCCGACCGCGCACTCGATGTACGAGGCGGCCTGGGCGCTGGCGCCCTCGCTCAGCGTGTGCTCCTGGTAGTCGAGCAGGCGGGCGTCGATGCCGACACCCTGGAGCGCGTCGAAGAACGCGGAGATCGGGCCGTTGCCGCTGCCGGTCAGCTCGGTGTCGACGCCGTCCACGACGGCCTGCACAGTGAGCTTGTCGAGACCGTTCTCGGTCTGCGCGGTGGTCTGCCCGGCGCGTACCTGCACCCGGCCCCACGGGTTGGCGGAGTTGGGCAGGTACTCGTCCTGGAAGACGTTCCAGATCTCGTCCGGGGTGACCTCGCCGCCCTCGGCGTCCGTGCGCGCCTGGATGATGCGCGAGAACTCGATCTGCATGCGGCGCGGCAGGTCCAGCTTGTGGTCGTTCTTGAGGACGTACGCGATACCGCCCTTGCCGGACTGCGAGTTGACGCGGATGACGGCCTCGTAGGAGCGGCCCACGTCCTTCGGGTCGATGGGCAGGTACGGGACGGCCCACTCGACGTCGCCGACCTGCTTGCCCTCGCGCGCGGCGCGCTGCTCCAGGGCCTCGAAGCCCTTCTTGATGGCGTCTTGGTGGGAGCCGGAGAAGGCGGTGTAGACGAGGTCGCCCGCGTAGGGGTGGCGCGGGTGCACCTCCATCTGGTTGCAGTACTCGGCGGTGCGGCGGATCTCGTCGATGTCCGAGAAGTCGATCTGCGGGTCGACGCCCTGCGAGAAGAGGTTCATGCCGAGCGTCACCAGGTCCACGTTGCCGGTGCGCTCGCCCTGGCCGAACAGGCAGCCCTCGATGCGGTCCGCGCCCGCCATGACGGCGAGTTCGGCGGCGGCGACGGCGGTGCCGCGGTCGTTGTGGGGGTGCGCGGAGAGCGAGACGTGCTCGCGGTGGGACAGGTGCCGGGACATCCACTCGAAGCGGTCGGCGTAGGTGGAGGGGGCCGAACGCTCCACGGTGGCGGGCAGGTTGAGGATGATCTCGCGGCCGGGGCCGGGCTGCCACACCTCCATGACCGCCTCGCAGACCTCCAGCGCGAAGTCCAGCTCGGTGTCGGTGAAAATCTCCGGCGAGTACTGGTAGCCGAAGACGGTCTCGGGGCCGAGCAGCTTCTCCGCGTACTCGACGACGTGCCGGGTGCCGTCGACGGCGATCTTCTTGATGTCGTCCTTGCTGCCCCGGAAGACGACCTCGCGGAAGACGGGCGCGGTCGCGTTGTACAGGTGGACGTTGGCGCGGCGGGCGCCGACGAGGGACTCGACGGTCCGCTCGATCAGCTCCTCGCGGGCCTGCGTCAGCACGGAGATCGTGACGTCCTCGGGGATCGCCTCGGGGTCCTCGATGATGGAGCGCACGAAGTCGAAGTCGGTCTGCCCGGAGGACGGGAAGCCGACCTCGATCTCCTTGTAGCCCATGCGTACGAGCAGGTCGAACATCTCGCGCTTGCGGGCGGGCGACATGGGGTCGATCAGGGCCTGGTTGCCGTCGCGCAGGTCGGTGGAGAGCCAGCGGGGCGCCTTGGTGATCCGCTTGCCGGGCCACGTGCGGTCGGGGATCTCCACCTGCTCGTAGCGGCCGTAGCGGTGGAAGGGCATCCCGGAGGGGGCCTGGAGGTGGGCGGTGTTGCTGAGGGGCTGCCGTCCGGAGCCGTCCGCGGGATTCTGCTGCGCGGGAACGGTGGCGGTGGGCTCGCTGGTGGTCATGTGCGTGGGCTCCTCTGAAGTCCGCTGAGGCTGAGGTGGCCGACGGGGCGGAAAAACCGCAACACCTCACTCCGCGGGGAGGGGGTCGGCCTACGACTACAGACCCTCGCCGCGGCAGCTAAGAAGAAGCAGCCCGAAACGCATGATGCTCCGCACCTTAGCCGAGTCCCGCGAGGCGCGAGATTCCGTATCACCATGCGGGACGAGGCATGACTCCCTCGTCCGGCCCGTCGGTCCCATTATGGGCTGGCGGGCTGACGGCGATCTAAACCTCCGCACGTGATATGTCCCTCGTACGTACGAAAGTCCCCCACGATTCGTGACAGTGCGCATGTATGGGGTAACCGTGTGTGCATGAACACTCACCTGCACCTCCCGCACCACGCCTTCTGCACGATCGTCCCGCCGCACCTGCTCGACCACCTCGCGCAGGCGGGTCACGCCGCCGCGCGCCGCACGCTCGACGAGGACGCGGGCCGCCGCCACCAGCGGCGGCAGACGGCGCTCGCGCTCACGCTCGCCGCCCCGGCCGGCGAGCCGACCGGCTCCGAGACCCCGGACCGCACCGTCTACGACGCCCGGCACGGCATCCGCCTCCCCGGCCACAAGGTCCGCGCCGAGGGCCAGGAGCCGACGCGCGACGCGAGCGTGAACCGCGCGTACGCGGGGCTCGGCGCGACCTTCGACCTGTACCGCAAGGTCTTCGGCCGCGACTCCATCGACGGGCGCGGTCTGCCGCTGCTCGCGAGCGTCCACTACGACCGCGAGTACAACAACGCCTTCTGGGACGGCGACCAGATGGTCTTCGGCGACGGGGACGGGGAGATCTTCCTCGACTTCACGCTCCCGGTCGACGTCATCGGCCACGAACTGACCCACGGCGTCACGCAGCACACGGCGAACCTGGAGTACCAGGACCAGGCGGGCGCGCTCAACGAGTCGATCTCGGACGTCTTCGGCTCCCTCGTCAAGCAGTACGCGAAGCAGCAGCGCGCCGAGGACGCGGACTGGCTCATCGGCGACGAACTCCTCGCCCCGGACGTCGAGGGCACCGCGCTGCGCTCGATGAAGGCCCCGGGCACCGCGTACGACGACGACGTGCTCGGCAAGGACCCGCAGCCCGCCTCGATGGACGACTACGTGGACACCGAGGAGGACAACGGCGGCGTCCACATCAACTCCGGCATCCCCAACCGCGCCTTCTACCTCCTCGCCACCTCGCTCGGCGGGTACGCCTGGGAGCGCGCCGGGCGCATCTGGTTCGACGTGCTCACGGGCGGCGAGCTGTCCTCGACGGCGGACTTCGCCGAGTTCGCGGCGCTCACGAGCGCGGCGGCGGACGGCGCGGACGAGAAGGAGGCGGTCACGAAGGCGTGGTCGGAGGTGGGGGTGTCCCTGTCGTGAGCGAGTCTCGCGCGAGGCGCGAACGGTGCTCGGCACGGCGGACGGGGTAGGCCCATGGGTATGCGTATCGAGGTGACACGGACGGGCGGCTTCGCGGGCGGACGGCGTACGGGGGTGATCGACACCGACAGCGCGCAGGGCGCCGCGGACGCCCCCCAATGGCACTCACTCGCGGAACAGGCCCTGCGCGAAGGCGCCGCCGAACCACCGAGCGGGGTCCCCGACGGCTTCCGCTACACCCTCACCGTCGACGGCCGCACGGTGCACGCGGCGGACCCACGACTGGGCGAGGCACAGCGGGAACTGTTCCGGAGGGTACTCAAGGAAGGGGCGTAGGAGGGGGGCGTGCGGCGGGGTGAGCGGGCCGCCCGTCCCGCAGACGCGAGAGCGGGAGCACGGCAGGTACCGCGCTCCCGCTCCACCTCGGCCGAGGTGGTCACCCGCCGCTCAAGCGGCGGGCGTCAGACGGTTCAGGAGAACATCGTCTTGTAGATCTGGTACCCGTGACCGATCTTGACCTTGGTCGCGTAGGGCGCGGCGGCCTTGCCGGTGCCCTTGTACAGGTACAGGTCGCCCTTGGTGTCGCGGGCGATCAGGTCGGCCGTGCCGTCGAGGTCCACGTCACCGGCGCCGACGAGCGCGTTGTACGTGTTCCAGCCCTTGCCGATCTTGGTGCGGGCGGCGAAGGGCGCCTTGTAGTTGCCGGTGCCCTTGTAGAGCCACAGGACGCCGTCCTTGTCCCGGGCGACGATGTCGGCCTTGCCGTCCCCGGTGAGGTCGCCGTGCCCGGCGATCTGCGTGTAGACGCCCCAGCCACCGCCGACGCGGTAACGACCGGTCACCTTGCCGTTGCCGTAGCCCAGGTACACCCACAGCACGCCGGACTTGTCCCTGCCGAGCACGTCGGAGCCGATGGCCCCGCCGAGGTTGCCCGGTGAGAAGAGGGTGTCGTAGATGTTCCAGCCGTGGCCGACGTAGTCGTCCTGGTAGGAACTCCACATGTAGCCGTCGGTGTCCCAGATCCACGAGCCGTCGACGAGGTCGTCGCCGTCGTCGTCGACGGCGACACCTGTCTTGACGCCCGTGAAGTCGCCCAGCGACTCGCGGGTGTCGAGCCCGCCGTTGCCGTCGAGCGCGTAGTACCAGGCCTCGTTCTTCTTGTCGATGCCGACCATGCCGAGCAGCGGCGCGGCACCGATCGTCTGCGCCGAGAAGGCGCGGGCCTTCGGGGCCGCCTTCCGGGCTCCCTCCGGCGGGGCCTGCTTGGTGGCACCGGCCACCGCACCGGCCGCCTTCTGCGCGCCGGGCGCCGGGGCCTGGTCGGCCACCGCCGTCCCGGCCGTCGCGGTGACGAGGGCTGCGGCTGTCGCAGCGACCGCGAAGCGACCGAGCTTCTTCTTTCCCTTGTCGAGGGAGGATTTGGCCACGTAGGACTCCTCTGTGATGAATGACCTCGGTGGGGCCGCGAGGAGCTTCCGTGCCTCCGGAATGCCGGAAAGTTCAGTCACCCCGTACGTCACGAGCTTTCAGGAAGGTCACAGAAACCTCACAAGCCCCTGGAGATACTGACACGAAATATTCGGGAGTCAACACGCTTTTGTTCACTGCGGATTAACTCGGCACGATTGCAATACCCTTTTGGTACTGAGCAGTTGACAACTTTTTCGCGTTTCGTGAGTCGTACATCGGGCTATGGGAGGGGCCGGGTGCCGGAAGCCGCCCGCGAGGGGCAGGATTGCCCGTATGGCCGCTCCCGTCCGCCGTACCCACACCGGCGACCCCGTCGTCGCGCGCGTCGAGTGGTTCCACGAGACGGTCGCGCGCGAGTTCAGTCGTGTCCGTGAGCGGTACGGGCCGTTCGTCCTGCATCTTCAGCCGTGGCAGGGCCCCTTCCCCGCGCGCCCGCACCCGGCCGAGCGAGGCCGGGCCTTCACCGCGGCGGAGGTACGGGACCTGCTGCGCACCCAGCGGGAACGGCAGGCGCCGCGCGGCCTGGAGTGGCTGGCGGAGACGGCGCCGGCGCTGCGCGCCGCCTGCGAGGAGGCTGGCCTGGTCGTACGGGAGCACCCGGTGCTGCTGATCGACCCCTGCGGGGACGGTTCCCGTGAGGCGTCGGCCGCTCCGGATTCGGCGCCCGCCGCCCAGCTCCTCGCGTCGAACGACTGGCGCGTCGAGCACGCGATCGCCGTCGCGCACGTCGGCTTCACGTACCCGGGCACGGACCGGGGCCCCGAGGGGCGCGGCTCCGTCGCCGAACTCCTCGCCTCGGGCGAGCTGCGCCGGGAGGCCGCCGAAGCGAGCCGGCGCATCCGCGAGGGCACCCGGGCGCTCGCGCTCGCCGAGACCTGGGAAGGCCCCGTGGCCACGGGCCAGTTCAACATCCTGGACGACCTCGCCGAGATCATCGCCGTGGCCACTCTCCCCGAGGCCCGCCGCAGGGGCCACGCCTCCGCCGTGCTCCGCGCCCTGATCGCGGAGGCCCGCTCCCGCCGCCTGCGCACGATGTTCCTCACGGCGGCGGACGAGGAGGTCGCCCGGATCTACGAAGGAGTGGGGTTCCGGCGGCTGGCGACGCTGCTGGAGGCGGTGGAGGCGGGGCCCGCGCGGGGCGTCTGACGGCCGGCGCGAAATCCGGCGGCGCGTCCTGGGGGGCGCCAGCTACCGTCCCTGCCGTGAGAGCCGCGACCTCACGGGTGCCCGTACGGACGAGGGTGTCCGGCAGTGCATGACCCGTGAGGTCGCCCGTCATCGGGAATTCCGAGGAATCCGCCCTGGAGGTGTTCGTGCGCCGCGTCCGCTACGAGAAGAACGGCGGCCCCGAGGTCCTGTTCGTCGAGGAGGCGCCGGTCCCGGAGCCGGGCCCCGGCGAACTGCTCGTACGCTGCGAGGCGATCGGCGTGACCCTTCCCGCCGTGCGCAAGGTCCGCGAGAGCAAGGAGCCGGCGCCGCTCGGCGGCGAGGTGGCCGGCTCCGTCGTCGCCCTCGGTCCGGGAGTACGCGGCTTCGCCGTCGGGGACCGCGTCACCGGGCTCGCCTTCACGGACGGCTACGCGGACCTGGCGGTGCTGGGCCAGGCGATGGCCTCGCACGTTCCCGCGGGTGTGACCGCTGTCGACGCGGTGGCGCTGGTCCGCAGCGGGCTGGTGGCGCGCGGCGCCTGTCAGGCCGGACGTGTCGAGCCGGGCGAGTCGGTGCTGGTCACGGCCGCGGCCGGCGCGGTCGGAGGGCTCGCGCTGCAATACGCCAGGAACGGCGGGGCCTCGCGCGTGGTCGCGGCTGTGAGCGACGCGGCGAAAGCGGACTTCGTCCGGGGCCTGGGTGCCGACGAGGTCGTCGTCTACGGCGAGGCGTCCTGGGGCGAGCCGGTCGATGTCGTCCTGGACGGCGTCGGCGGCGAGTTGCTCGGCCCGGCCGTGCGGGCGCTGGCTCCCGGCGGCCGGCTGGTCGCCTTCAGCTCCGGCGGCGGTTCGGTCGACGCCTTCGAGCTGTTGGTGCGCAGCGCCTCGGTGATCGGCTTCCAGATGGCCGCCGTCGCTCGCAACCAGCCGGAGCGGTACGCCCGTTGGCGCGAGGAGCAGTGGGAGCTGTTCCGGGCTCGCGAGCTGCGCACGTCCGTGCACGCGACGATCCCGCTCGCCGAGGCCGCCCGCGCCCACGCCATGATCGAGGGACGGATGAACCTCGGCAAGGTCGTGCTGCTGCCCTGAACAGTCCCCCACGCCCCTGAGTGGATCGTGGCAAACCTTGATCCACTCAGGGAACAGGCTCTAGAACCCCAGCCGCCTCAGCTGCTTCGGGTCGCGCTGCCAGTCCTTCGCGATCTTCACGTGCAGGTCGAGGAAGACCGGCGTGCCGAGCAGTGCCTCGATCTGGCGGCGCGACTTCGTGCCCACGTCCTTGAGGCGCTGGCCCTTCGGGCCGATGACGATGCCCTTCTGGCTGGAGCGCTCGATGAAGAGGTTCGCGTGGATGTCGAGGAGCGGCTTGTCGGCCGGGCGGCCCTCGCGCGGGTTCATCTCCTCGACGACCACCGCGATCGAGTGCGGCAGCTCGTCCCGTACGCCTTCGAGCGCCGCCTCGCGGATCAGCTCGGCGACCATGACCTGCTCCGGCTCGTCGGTGAGGTCACCCTCCGGGTAGAGCTGCGGGCTCTCGGGGAGGAGCGGGACGAGGAGGTCGGCGAGGAGCGAGACCTGCTTGCCCTCGACGGCGGAGACGGGCACGATCTCGGCCCACTCGAAGCCCAGCTCACGGCCGAGCGCGTCGATCGCCATGAGCTGCTCGGCGAGCCGCTTGCTGTCGACGAGGTCCGTCTTCGTGACGATCGCGACCTTCGGCGTCCGCTTGATCCCGGCGAGTTCCTTGGCGATGAAACGGTCGCCGGGGCCGATCTTCTGGTCGGCGGGGAGGCAGAAACCGATCACGTCGACCTCGGCCCACGTGGCCCGGACGACATCGTTGAGCCGCTCCCCGAGAAGCGTGCGCGGCTTGTGCAGCCCGGGGGTGTCGACCAGGATCAGCTGCGCCTCGGGGCGGTGCACGATGCCGCGCACGGTGTGCCGCGTGGTCTGCGGGCGGTTCGAGGTGATGGCGACCTTCTGCCCCACCAGTGCGTTGGTCAGGGTCGACTTCCCCGCGTTGGGACGGCCGACGAAGCACGCGAATCCCGCGCGGTGCGGGGTGGCGGGGGCGGTGGAGGGTTCGCTCATACGGGCCATTCTCCCCGATCCGCCGAGCGCCGCCGACCCGGGCCGCCACGCACCGCCCCGGCGGAGCCGCCCCGCACCCCCGGCGGAACCGCC
>NZ_JAAGLR010001189.1 GCF_010548245.1 Streptomyces sp. SID11385 | reverse complement strand
GCGATGACCGCGGCGTGGAGCGCGCACGTCCTCGCCCGCGCGGCCCGCCGCCTCACGACCCGGGCGCGCCCCGCCTCCGGGGAGCGACCGACGCCCGAGGCACGACCGACGCCCGAGGCGCGACCGACGCCCGAGGCGCGACCCGTACCCGAGGAGCCACCCGTACCCGTAGCGCCGCCGTCCCCCGGGGACGGGGCCGACGGCCGGCAGAAAGCGAGCAGCACCGCATGTACGACCTCGTAGTGGTGGGAGCGGGCCCCTACGGCCTGTCGATCGCCGCGCACGCCGCCGCGGCCGGACTGCGGCTGCGCGTCTTCGGCCGCCCGATGGCCTCCTGGCGCGACCACATGCCGCCCGGCATGTTCCTCAAGTCCGAGCCCTGGGCCTCGCACCTCTCCGACCCCGCCGGGCGCTTCGGCCTCGACACGTACTGCGCGGGCGAGGGCATCGACGCGCGGCACGGCACGCCCGTCCCCGTACCGGTCTTCGCCGCGTACGGCCTGTGGTTCGCGCGCCACGCGGTCCCGTGCGGCGTCGACGAACGCCTGGTCAGCCGCGTACAGCCGCTCCCCGGCGGCGGCTTCCGCGTCACGGCGGAGGACGGCGAGAACCTGCTCAGCCGCACCGTCGCGCTCGCCGTCGGCGTCATGCCCTTCACCGACCTGCCGCCCGTCCTCGCCCCGCTGCGCGCCGCCGGGCTCGTGTCGCACAGCAGCGACCACGACGACCTGAGCCGCTTCGCGGGCGGCGACGTGACCGTGGTCGGCGGCGGCCAGGCGGCCCTGGAGACGGCCGCGCTCCTCGCCGAACAGGGCACCCGCGCGCGCGTCCTGGTGCGCGCCCCCGGCCTGTGCTGGAACACCCTCCCGCCGCCGTGGCAGCGCCCCTGGTGGCAGTCCGCGCGCGCCCCGCACAGCGGACTGGGCAGCGGCTGGCGGAACTGGTTCTACTCCGAACTCCCAGGCGTCTACCGCAGGTTGCCCGCCGACTACCGTTCCCGCGTGGCCCGCGCCGCGCTCGGCCCCGCCGGTGCCTGGTGGGTCCGCGAACGCGTGACGCGCGGCGTCGAGGTCGTCCTCGGGCGCGAGGTCCGCCACGCGGCGCCCTCGGGCACGGGCCTGCGGCTCGCGGTCTCGGGCGCGCGCGGGGAGGTCCTGTACACGGACCACGTGATCGCCGCGACGGGCTTCACCCCGGCGGCGAACCGGCTCACCGTCCTCGACGCCGGGACGCGCGCGGCGCTGCGCACGGCGGCGCTGGACGGCTCCCCCGAGGTCGACGCGGGCTTCGAGTCCTCGCTCCCGGGCCTCTTCATGGCGGGCCTCGTCACGGCCGCCTCGTACGGCCCCTCGATGCGCTTCGTGCTGGGCGCGGACTACACGGCCTCCCGCCTGGTGAAGGGCGTCCGCGCCCGCCTGCGCGGAACACCACGCCCCACGCCCCCGCCCGCGCCGCTCCCGCACCCGACGACCGAACGCCGGCAGTTCCTGCGGCGTTAGGCGTGGTCCGGCTCGGCGAAGCCGCCGGGGCGGCGACTTCCGCCGTGCTCGTGTTCACCCTGCTCGTGCCATGTGCGCAGCAGAGGCGTTCCCTACGGTTTCCCGGCGGTGAGCGCGTCTTCGATACGTCGGAGGGCTTCGCTGACGACCTGGACCGTGCCCGGGTCGTCGATGATGCCGTGCAGCGTCCGGTCCCAGTGCTCGTGGAGGAGCCGCAGGTTTCGCCGGGCCTTCTCGGTGGGGTACAGCAGTACGCCGCGGGCGTTGCGCTCGTTCACGACGCGTTCGACCAGGTCCCTCTTCTCCAGGCCGCGCAGTACCCGGCTGAAGTTGCTGGAGGGCAGCCGTACGGCCTCCGAGGCAGCCCCCGCGGAGGTGCCGGGGTGGCGGTGGACGAAGCGCATGACGCTGATCTCAAGGGGAGTGCACGGCTCGAACTCCGGGTCGGTGGGCGGCGGCAGCCTGCGCCCCACGGCGACGATCAGATCGGCCATTTCATGGAGGGGGACCTGCTTGTCGCCGCTCCTGCCGGGGGCATCACTCATGCCCGCGATCCTACATTCCTATTGCGTGATAGCTATCAGGTGATAGCGTTCATCTCCGGGCGTGCGAATGCCTCTGTCGTCGGGGGCACGCGCCCGGAACACGTGGGAAGGACTCTCATGGACATCGACAATGCCGTGGTACTCGTGACCGGAGCTTCGTCAGGTATTGGTGCGGCGACCGCGCGCGCCGCTTCCGCCGCCGGTGCCGACGTCGTGCTCCTCGGTCGCCGGGAGGACCGCCTCCGGGAACTGGCGGCGGAGCTCGGGCGGGCCCTGCCCGTACCGTGCGACGTGACGGAACGGGCCCAGGTGGAAGCCGCCGTACAAGCCGCGATCGACGCGTACGGGCGGATCGACGTGCTGGTGAACAACGCCGGACAGGGTTTGCAGGCCACGGTTGACCGGATCGACCCCGACGACTTCCGGGCCGTCCTGGAACTCAACCTGCTGGCCCCTCTGGTCGTGATGCAGGCCGTGCTCCCGCACATGCGCAGGCAGGGAGCCGGCGCCGTGGTGAACGTCAACTCCGGCATCATCTGGGCGGCACTTCCCGGCTCGGGCGCCTACGCCGCCTCGAAGTCCGCTCTGCAGAAGCTGACCGAGGTCGCCCGCGCGGAACTGCTCGCCGACGGCATCACCGTTTCCTCGATGTTCCCTTCGATCACCGCCACCGAGTTCGCGAGGACCGTCCGTGGCAGCGCCGAGGACGCGATGCGGATGGAGGACGCGAGCGGACTGCCCCCGCAGGCCCCCGAGAGGGTCGCCGACGCGATCCTCGAACTCATCGAGAGCGGGGCGGAACAGGCCGACCTGGTGCCGGTGCGGTTCGGCGGGACCGCGGGCGGCTGAACCGCCGTACTCTCCGCGCGAGGTGAGGAGCACGCGGACGAGCCCACCATCCGTCCCCCGCGCGACTCAAGGAGCAGTCGATGGCACGCGAGCTGAACCACCTCATCGTCCACTGCCGTGACCGGCGGGAGTCCGCCGCGTTCCTGGCCCACCTCATGGACGCGCCCGCCCCGCGCCACTGGGGCGTCTTCTCCCAGGTCGACACCGCGAACGGCGTCGGCATCGACTTCGCCGACAGTCTGGTGCCGCACGATCGCATCAACGAGAGCCACCTCGCCTTCCTCGTCAGTGACGGGGAGTTCGACGCGGTCATGGCGCGCCTGAGGAAGCGCTCCATTCCCTTCTGGCCCGACCATTTCAGGTCGCGTGAAGGCCGGATCAACCACGCGTTCGGCGGCCGCGGCGTCTACACCCTCGACCCCGGCGGCACGGTGGTGATCGAGTGCATCACCGCGCCCTACGACCTGTGACCACGGTCGCCTGAAAACGCGCCGTTCGCGCGGCCGCCCTCCCGGCGGTGTGCCGGGGCACTGCCGGCCGCCGTGTGCGCCGGGCCGCCCCGGCACGATGTCTCCGTGAGGTGAGTGTGCACTCACCCACCTCACGGAACGCTGAGTTATCCACAGGCGCGCCGGTCAGGTGCGGTTCTGTGCCGTTCTCCCGGGTATCGGCTCACCGGAAAGAGTGAGTGTTTGTGCGGGTTTCCCGGAGTTATCCACAGATGTGCGGGGGTGGTCGGTGTGCCTTGCCGATTTGCGGAAGACTTGTATACGGGGCGCCCCCCTGGGAGGGCGGGGGCTGTCCCGGGTCACGTCAGCCCCGCCCACCCCCCGGGCTGATCCCCTCCACCGCCACCCCGAACAACCGCTCCGCCTGCGCCGCCGGGTCCCCGTGGTGCTCCGTGGCCAGCGCGATGCCGACGCCCAGCGTCACCAGGTCGTGCGCGGTGATCCCTGCCGCGACCACCCCGTCCCGCTGGGCGCGGCGCAGCAGCGGGGCGCCGGCGTCCTCCAGGGCGGTGGCGCAGGTGCTCGGGGTGTCGCTCGGGGGCTCGTACGTGAGCGTGTCCGCGAATCCGCGCGCGCTCACCGCGTACGCGATCAGCTCGTGCAGCCAGGTCAGCAGCGCCGCACGGCTGTCCTCGGCCTCCGCCAGCGCCCGCGCCCGTACGTGCAGCGCCTCGATCCGCTCCCGGAAGACCGCCTCCAGGAGGGCCCGCCGGTTCGGGAAGTGGCGGCGCACGGTCGCCGAGCCGACCCCCGCCGTACGGGCGATGTGTTCGAGCGAGGCGTCCGCGCCGCGCTCGGCGACCTCCGCCTCGGCGACGGCGAGGATACGGGCGTAATTGCGCCGTGCGTCCGCACGCTGACCGGTCATGACGTCTCGCTTTTGCTAAGTGGTGGGCCCCGCCGTATCGTACCGGAAGAAGAAACGGCGGGCCCCGCCGTTTCGCTGCCGTGTGCTGCCGGCCGCCCGCGCCACCCGGCCCGTACCGGCCCACCGCTCTTCCGAAGGAGCCCCCATGTCCGCCCAGCTCGCCGCCACCCCCTCCACCCCCTCCACCCCCGTCCTCGTCACAGGCGCCACCGGCCGCCAGGGCGGGGCGACCGCCCGCGCCCTGCTCGCCGCCGGGATTCCCGTCCGGGCCCTCGTGCGCGACCCCCGCGCCGACCGTGCGCGCGACGTCGCCGCGCTCGGCGCCGAACTCGTCACGGGCGACCTCACGGACCGTGCCTCGCTCGACCCGGCGGTCGCCGGGGTCCGGGCCGTCTTCTCCGTGCAGATGCCGCCGATGAGCGAGGCGGGAGTCGACTTCGCCGGTGAACTGGCCCAGGCCACGCACCTGATCGAGGCCGCCCGCGCCGCGCGCGTACCGCAGTTCATCCAGTCCTCGACCAGCGGCGTCGGCACGCACACCGAGATCCCGGGCTGGGGCGAGGGCCCGCTGGCTCCCATGGGGGAGTACTACGCGACGAAGGAGGCGATCATCGCCGAGGTCCGCGCGGCGGGCTTCCTCCGCTGGACGATCATCAAGCCGGCCTTCTTCATGGACAACCTGACCGCGCTCCTCCCCAAGGGTCCCGAGGGCGGCTTCGCCACCGTCCTCCAGCCGGACACCCTCCTCGCGCTGGTCGACCCCGACGACATCGGCGTCGCCGCCGCCCACGCCGTCCAGGACCCCGACCGCTTCCACACCGTCGCACTCGACCTCGCGGGCGACCGTCTCACCATGCGCCAGATCGCCGAGACCCTCTCCGCCCAGTGGGGCATCCCGGTCACCGCCCCCGCCATGACGCTCGAAGAAGCTCTCGCCGCCGGCATGCCCGCCTGGGGCGCCGGCCACGTCATGAACAACGCCGCCCCCCAGCCCGCCCACCCCGAAGCGGCCCACACCCTCGCCGTCCCCACCACCCCCTTCGCCACCTGGTCCCGCAAGCACCTGGCCTTCTGACGCCGGTGTCCGGCCTCCCCCAACTTCCCCGGGATCACCAGGTGTTACGTCACCAGTGCGCACGGTAAGGTCTGCTTCGCGCGAGGTGAGGAAGGCGGCTCGATGGCCAAAAGGTGGGAGCTGTACCGGTCGTCGGTGGGCGCCGAGGTGGTGCAGAAGGAAATCGCCAAGTGCCGCCTGAAGACGCACGAGCTGGGCCGCCTCCACGCGATCATGGGGCGCGCCGCCGAGGGGAGGCTCCTGCCGAAGGACCGCACCTCGCTCGGCGAGGGCCTGTGGGAGTTGCGGCTCAGCTGTGGAGAGCGGATCTTCCCGCCCGGCGATACTCGGGAGTAAGGGAAGGGGCGACCATGGACGAACACCTGGCGGGGCTGCTCGGTCTGGACCCTGGTGACGAGCGGGCCCGTGCCGCCGTTGCCGACGCCGAGGCCGTGATGACGCTCATCGAGACCCTGGTGAAGCATCGCAAGCGGTGCGGCGTCACCCAGAAGCAGGTCGCGCGAAGCATGGAGACGACCCAGTCCGCCGTCTCCGAGTTCGAGCGCCTCGGTGGCGATCCGCGCTTGTCCACGATCATGCGCTATGCCCGCGCGGTCGGCATGAAGGTCAGCCTGATGCCGCACACCGAGAGCCAGTCCGCGCCGGACTCCCCCGCCTGGGAGCCCTTGGCGCACAGCGAGGAGCCCGTCCCCGTCGTGGGACACCGCCGGGGCGTCGCGTGACAGCCGGAACACCGCACGAGGTCTCCTCGCTGGAGGAACTGCAACAACTCGCCGAACTCGTGGACGTCGTCTACTACGAGGTGAGCGGACGCCGCACCGACGGCTTCGACGGCTTCGACCGCCCGGAGGACGGCGAGGAGTGGGACAGCGGCGGTGACCACGCCGACCTCCAGCTCATGCAGCGGATGGAGGGAAACCTCCTGGCGGTACGTACCCGGGCGCTCGTCGAGACCGCGGAAGGCCGCCTCGTCGCCGACGTCGCCGCCCACTTCCGTACCCCCGAGCCGGTCCGTATCCCCGCGGCGATCGCCAAGCGCTTCGCCGCGGTCATCGCGACCCCTGTCACCCGCCCGTACCTGCGCGAAGCGCTCCACCAGTCGGCGGTGAAACTCGGCATCGCCGCCCCCCTCCTGCCGGTGCTCGACCTTGAGGACATCGGGCTCCTGCCCACCCCGGCGGCCCGGAAGACGTCCTGAACACCGCCCTCCCCCCTACGGCGGCCCCGACCCCAGTAGCCAGAACGCTCCGTAGCCCGCCGCCACCGTCGCCGCCGTGGCGATGACGAGCCACGGCACCCAGCGGTGGCGCAGGTGGGACAGGGCGAGGGCCAGGGGGAGGAGGAGGGGGAAGGCGGGGAGGAGGAGGCGGGGTTTGGAGCCGAAGAAGCCGGAGGTGCACAGGGCGAGGAGCAGGACCACGCCCGTGTAGAGGACGAGGGGGAGCGGCTGGCCCTGGCGGATGCCGCGGACGTAGAGCCAGATCAGGGCCGCCACGCCGATGATCAGCCCGACGCCGCCCGCGAAGCCCGGGCCGCTCAGCAGGTCGCCGAGGAAGCGGGCGAAGGCGAGGCCGCCGTCGAAGCCGTTGCCCCAGTCGCCCTGCACGTCGAGGTAACCGAAGACGCCGTGGCCGGAACTGAGCCCCGACCACAGCACGTACCCGGCGGCCCCCAGCGGCGCGAGCACGCACCCGGCCACCACGCGCCACGTGAGGCGCCGTCCCGCCCACGCCGCCCCCCACACCGCGAGCACCACCGCGAGGCCGACCGGCCGCGTCAGCCCCGCCGCTGAGGCGAGCAGCCCCGCCAGGAGCCAGCGCTCCCGCAGGAGCGACCACAGCGACCAGGCCGCGAGCGCCGTGAAGAGCGACTCGCTGTACGCCATCGACTGCACGACCGAGACCGGCAGCACCGCCCACAGCGCCACCGCGAAGAGCGCGGCCCGCTCCCCGTACAGCCGCGCCGCGATCCGGTGGATCGCCCACGCCGCCGCGAGCGAGGCGAGCGCGCTCACGCAGAGTCCCACGTCCTGCGGAGCGAGCCCCGTGAGCCGGTGACCGGCGCTTTCCAGCCACGGCAGGAGCGGGAAGAAGGCCCGGTCCGAGAGCACGCGCCCGTCCGGCGCGGTCAGCGTGAAGCCGTAACCGTGCTCGACGACCCGTACGTACCACAGCGAGTCCCACCGCTCCGCGAGCACCTTGTGCGCGCTGCGCCCCTCGGCGCCCGCCCACACCGCGAGCGTCACGAGGCACAGCACGCGCACGGCGGCGAAGAGCAGCAGGGAGAAGGGGAGGAGGGTGCGCGCCGCCGCCGCCGTCGTCGTCGGCCGCGCGGTCCGTTCGCTCGTGGGCACCGGGCCCCTCACCTCGTTCGTTTCGCTGACCGGCCCGGCCGGGAGTCACCCGCCCGGACCACGTCGAGCGACCCTACCGGTGAGCGGGCACCGCCTTGCGCCGGTAGAGGATCGCACCCCCGACGAGCAGCGCCGCCGAAGCCCCCGCGACCCCCAGCAGCCCCGCGTCCGCGCCGGTCTCGGCGAGCCGCGCCCCCGCGGGACGCGCCTTCGCCCCGTCCTCGTTCCACCCGAAGGACCACGTGCTGCCGCCGTCGTCCGTCTCCGGCGGTACGTGCGCGGGCGGCACGTGGTGCGGCGGTACGTGGTGGGGCGGGCGCGGCGCCGGGTGCTCCGGGGCCGGGGTGCCGTTGCCGCAGCCGTTGCCGAAGGCCGGGTTGAGCAGCGCCACGACGTCCACGGTGTTCCCGCACACGTTCAGCGGCACGTCGAGCGGCGCCTGCACCGCGTTCCCCGAGAGCAGCCCCGGCGAACCGGTCGCCCCACCACGCGCCACCGACGACGTCCCGGCCGACGCTCCCGTGGCGGGCGCCGCGTGCCGACCGCGCGA
>NZ_JAAGLR010001153.1 GCF_010548245.1 Streptomyces sp. SID11385 | reverse complement strand
GCGGGGTCCCGCGGCGCGCGGCTCCGTCGCGCGGGTCCGGTTTTCCGGGGCCCTCGCCCTCGCCCGGCTCGGGCAGCGTGTCGCCGGCCGGCGGTACGGGGGTGACGGCGAGGCCCGTGCCGTGGGCGAGCAGGCCCGCGCCGAGGTGCTCCACGCGGGGCTGGTCACCCAGGGTGACCGGGGCGGGGTGCGTGCGGGGAGCCGTGGACGACGGCGCCTGGACCGGTCCTGGCCGGTTTCCGTTCCCGGGTACGGGCATCAGCTTCGTTCGCCTCCCTCCGAGGCCGCGACGGGACGCCGAACGGCGCCCCACCGACGGGGACCCTAGCGGGCGGCGCGCCGCGAACGGAATGCCGGGCGGGCGCGGAACGGCGGCATATGCCGCCCCCAGCAGGCCATTTGTGGACGAGCCGACCGGGGGCGGGATGACGAAGGTCACGCCGCGAGCGTGCAACCGGCGGGGAGTTCGTGGCGTGGGTCACGCGGGGTCAGGTCAGCCCTTGGCGGCCGTTTTGTCCGCCTTGGTGGTCCTGTCGGCGTCGTGCGCGGGGGTGCCGGCCGCGTCGCGCTTCGTGCCGGGGGTCGTGGCGCGCTTCGTGTCTCGCTTCGCGTCGCGCCCGGAGTCGTCCTTCGGGCCGCGCTCGGCGCCCTTGCCCGCGCCCTTCTCCCCGTCCTTCTTCGCGTGCGACCGCGCCTTCGACTGCGACCGCGCCTTCGACTCCGTCCCCGCCTTCGACCCCGCCTCGTCCTGCGGCTTCGTCGCGGCCTCCGGGTCCGGGCGGACCGCGCCGAGGATCTGCATGGAGCCGACGCCCGCGACGGTGACCGAGCGGCCCGGGCGGGGGGCGTGGATGATGTCGCCCTTGCCGATGTAGATGCCGACATGGCTCGCGTCGGAGTGGTAGATGACCAGGTCACCGGGGCGCAGCTCGCTCAGCGATACGTGCTGGAGCTGCCGCCACTGCTCCTGCGAGGTGCGCGGGATGATGCGGCCCGCCGCCGCCCACGCCTGCGAGGTGAGCCCCGAGCAGTCGAAGGAGTCGGGGCCCTCGGCGGCCCACACGTAGGGCTTGCCGAGCTGGGCCGTTGCGAAGGCGACGGCCTTCGCGCCCTGTTCGCTCGCGCCCGTGGCCGTACCGACGTGCTGGTCCGCGCCCGTGCCGGTGCCCGTGCCCGCGCCCGCGTCGGGGAGGACGCCCGTGGCGAGCAGACGGGCCTGCGCGCGCTCGGCCTCCGCCTTCTCCAGGGCGCGCAACCGCTGCCGCTCCTTCTCCTCCAGCCGGGATTCGAGGAGCTTGGCGGCCTTGATCTCCTCGCGGACCTCCCCGCGCGCCTTGTCCTTGTCCTTCTCGGCCTTTTCGAGGCGGTGGAGCGAGGTGGTCGCGTTCTTCTTGTCGCGCGTCAGCGCGCGCTGCGTCTCGCGGACCTGGTCGAGCAGGATGGCGCTGCCCTTGTTGCCCTGCTTGGCGAGTTCGGCGGCGCGGAGGAAGTCGTCGGGGTCGTCGCTGAGGAGGAGGCGCTGCTGCACGGAGAGGCCGCCGCCCTGGTCGCGGTACTGGGCGATCGCGGCGGCGGCGAGGCGTTCGCGCAGGTCGGCGAGGCGTTGTTCGCCCCGTACGACCTGGTCGGTGAGCGCCTCGACCTTGTCGGACTGCTCGGAGCGCTTCTCCTCGGCGGCGTTGTACGCGTCGGTGGCCTTGCCCGCCTCGGCGTAGAGGGCGTCGATACGGGCCCGTACGGCCTCCAGCTCGGCGTTGCTCAGCTCCTTGCCGGGGGACTTGCTCGTGACGCCCTCCGAGCCGGGCTCGGGGAGCGGGGCCGCGAAGGCGGAGCCGGGGGCGGAGAAGGCGAGCGCGGCGCAGACGACGGCGAGCGCGCTGAGCAGCAGCCGGCGCCCGCCCCGCCGGGCACGCGGCGCCCGCGCTGCCGTCCGTACGGACCTCGGCGCCCGCGCTGCCGTCCGTACGGACCGGGCCGGGGCCTCGTCCCGCGCCCGGTCCTGTGCCGCGCTCGCGTCACGGTTCAACGTCCCCGCCCCCTGATCCCTCGGTCCCGTCTGTCCGCACCACCGGCCGTCAAAGGTCCCCTTACCGCAGGTAACCCCCACGGATGGTGCCATGCCGCCCCCGTGTGGCGACAGAGGCACGGAGCGCCGGTTTCCTGTGAATCCCGCCGGTCCACCGGGTCCCCCGGCCGATCCCCCGCCCCGTCCCACACTTCCCCGCACGTGGGCCCGTCGAACTCTCGGACGAACAGGCGGACCGCATCGTTCCCACGAGGCGCGCCGCTCCCGACCACCCCCGCCGGTGCCCCCGTCCCCGACTGCCGATCCCCCTACCCCTTCGGCGCCACCGCCCCCCACTCCACCGTCACTTCCCCCTCCCGCCACAACTCCTCACGCCCCACCAGCGGCCACCCCGCCGCCCGCAGGGTCCGTGCCGTCTCCGTCCAGCGCTGCCGCGCGCCGTACGCCGCGTACGGGGCCGCCGCCGCCCAGGCGCGGTCGGCGTCGCGCAGGAAGGCGTGGACCGGTTCGCCGGGGACGTTGCGGTGGATGAGGGCTTTCGGGAGGCGTTCGGCGAGGTCGGAGGGGCGGTCCAGGCTCGCGAGGCGGGCCGCGAAGGTGACGGTGCGGGGGCCCTCGGGGCCGAGCGCGATCCACACGTGGCGCCGCCCGATCTCGTCGCACGTCCCCTCGACGAGCAGCCCGCCGGGCGCGAGCCGCGCGCACAGCCGCTCCCAGACCCCGGCGACCTCGTCCTCGTCGTACTGCCGCAGCACGTTCGCCGCCCGGATCAGCAGCGGCCGGGCGTCCGCGGGAAGCGGCACCTCGAAGCCGCCGTGCAGGAAGTCGAGCCCCTCGCGCCGGTACGGGGCCGCCGCCGCCACCCGCGCGGGCTCGATCTCGACCCCGTACACGCGCACCCCGGGCGCCGCCGCGCGCAGCCGCCCGAGCAGTTCGACCGCCGTCCACGGCGCGGCCCCGTAGCCGAGGTCGACGGCGACGGGGGAGGTGGCGCGGCGCAGCGCGGGGCCGTGCGTGCGCGCGATCCAGCGGTCCATGCGGCGCAGCCGGTTCGGGTTCGTCGTACCGCGCGTCACCGTGCCCACCGGGCGGCGCGTCCCCGGCACCGCCGGACGGCGGGGCTCCGTGCCCACCGGGCGGGCGGGGGACGGGCGCGGATTCATGGGTACGAGGGTACGGGGAGCAGGGAGGCGCGGGGGCGGGCGAAGGTGCCCGTGCGGTCACGGAACGTCAAGGTTCATCACCGCGCGGTCAGGGTTGGGTAAAGAAACGGCCGCTGTCGCCGCGACGGAAATGGACTCCCGGCCTCCGGTGTTCCCGCTTGAGGGCCTCACTCCGCCCGTATCGCGTGGGACGCGCGAGCCGGACCGGGGCGCGAGCCCGCGAGGCGGCCCCCTACGGCGTGGGGAGGCGCGCCCCGTACCCGTACGCCAGCCGCAGCCGACCGCACGCCGCAAGGAGGACCGCCCCGTGAGCCAGTACGTGTCGAGGCTCCGGCCGACCGCCCCCGGCGGGAGGACCGGTACCGGCCGGCTCGCCGCGCAGGCGGGCC
>NZ_JAAGLR010001131.1 GCF_010548245.1 Streptomyces sp. SID11385 | reverse complement strand
CGAGGAGTTCGCGCGCGCCGGGGCGGGGATGGGCGCCGACCTCGCCCGGCTCCTCCCCGAGACCGCCGCGCCGCCCGCCGGGCCCGGGACCGCCGACCTGACAGGGCCGTCCGGCGACCCGCACTCCGCCGAGGACAGCGCGCGCCTTTTCGGCCACGTCACGCGGCTCCTGGAGGAGTTGGCCGCCGCGCGCCCGCTCGTCCTCGTACTCGAAGACCTGCACTGGGCGGACGCCTCGACCCGCCACCTGTACGCGCACCTCCTGCGCACGCTGCGCGCCGGGCGGCTGCTGCTCCTCGCCACGTACCGCTCGGACGACCTGCACCGCCGGCACCCGCTGAGGCCGCTGCTCGCCGAGCTGGACCGGCTGCGCGCCGTGCGCCGTATCGACCTCGCGCGCCTCGGCCACGCCGACGTACGCCGCCAGCTCGCCGGGATACTCGGCGCCGAGCCCGGAGCGGCGCTCGTCGACGAGATCTACGCGCGCTCCGAGGGCAACGCCTTCTTCGTCGAGGAACTCGCCGTGTCCCTGCGCGAGGGCCACAGCCCCGGGCTCAGCGAGAACTTGCGCGAACTGCTCCTCGTCCGCGTCGAGGCCGTGCCCGCGGACGCCCGGCGGGTTCTGCGCCTCGTCGCCGAGGGCGGCTCCGCCGTCGGACATCCCCTGCTCGCCGCCGTCAGCGCGATGCCCGAGGACACCCTCCTCGACGCGCTGCGCGCCGCGACGAGCGCCCACCTCCTGACGCCCACACCGGACGGCTACCGCTTCCGGCACTCCCTCGTCCGCGAAGCCGTGTGCGACGACCTGCTGCCCGGCGAGCGCTCCGCGCTCAACCGCCGCTACGCCGAGACCGTCGCGTCCGCCCCGCACCTCGTACGCGCCGAGGAACTCGACGCCCGCCTCGCCGGTTACTGGTACGCCGCGCGCGAGCCCGCCAAGGCCCTGCCCGCAGCCCTCCGCGCCGCCGCGAGCGCCCGCGCCCGGCACGCGTACGCCGAACAGCTCCACCACCTCGGCCGCGCCCTGGAACTGCGCGACCAGGTGCCCGAACCGGAGGCCGGCACCCCCGCGCCCCTCGACCTCCTCGCCGACGCCGCCACCGCCGGACGGCTGTGCGGCGAGGCCGGTCGCGCCTACACGCTCGTGGGACGGGCCCTGCGCCTCCTGGAGCAGGAGCCGGACCCGCTGCGCGCCGCCTGGTTCTGGACGCGGCGCTCACAGCTCGCCACCGCGCTCGGCCGGAGCGACGGCGGCGCCGAACTGCGCAGCGCGGAAGAACTCGTCCGGGGACTGCCGCCCTCGGAGACGCACGCCGAAGTCCTCGCGCACCTCGCGGGCTGGTCGATGGTCAACAAACCGGGCGCCGACAGCCTCGTCGCCGCCGAACGCGCCGTCGCCTACGCCCGTATGGTCGGCGCCGTCCACATCGAACTCTCCGCGCGCGTCACGCGCGGCGTGCTCCGCGTCGGCGCCGGGGACATCGAGGGCGGACTCGCCGAGCTGTACGAGGTGAAGGAACGCGCTCTCGCGCTCGCGACCCCCGACCACATCGCCCGCTCCCACGCCAACCTGCCCTCCGTCCTCGAAGGCATCGGCCGCTCCGCCGAGGGGGCGCGCGTCGCCGTGGAGGGCGCCGAGATCTGCGCCCGCCACGGACTTGTCGGCAGCGCCGCGTTCACGTGGTCCAACGCCGCCGAGTCCCTCCTCTCGCTCGGCCGCCACGCCGACGCCGAAGAGGCCCTGCGCCGCGCGGATCAGCCCGGCGCGGGCGCCGTCGTCCGGGCCCTCGTCGGCCTCACGCGCGGACTCCTCGCCCTGCGGACGGGCGACACCGCGAGCGCCCGGGAGGAGTACGAGTCGTTGCGCGAACCCGCCGGGTCCGAGGGCCGTGCCCCGCAGCGCCGCCTTCCGCTGCTCTCCCTCGGCATCCGCCTCGCCACCGAGGCGCGCGACGTCGCGGCCGGGCGTGCCCTCGTCGACGAGGCGTTGCGCGAGGGCTTCCCCGCCGACGCACACCGCCACGCGTGGCCCGTCCTGCTCGCCGCCGCGGGGCTGGAGGCCACGACGCGGGGACTGCCCGCCGCCGCACCGGGCCACG
>NZ_JAAGLR010001095.1 GCF_010548245.1 Streptomyces sp. SID11385 | reverse complement strand
GCCGTGCCGCCGTACGCTCTCGTCCGCCGCCCACCGCGCCGCCCGCTCCGCCGACTCCACCGGGTCCCCGCCGCCCGGCACCCGCACCGTGTACGTGGCGAGGCCCGCGCTCGCGCCGCGCCGCGCGAGCGCCCGCGCCAGGCGCCGCACCGTCGCCCCCGTACCGAAACCGTCACCGGCCCGTCCCGTACGCGAGGGCAGCACCAGGACGACGGCGTTCACCGCCTCCGGGCCCGCTCCCGTCATCCGCCCCAGGCGGGGTCCGTCCTCGGGCGTCGTTCGCTGTGCCATGGAAGAACCTTGGCAGAAACGAGAGCGGAGGCTGCCCGTCCGCAGGGTCACTGTTGGATATCGGCGCACGTTTCCGGCCCTTCGTCTACGCGCGTAGGCGGTGGGCGGTTAGAGTGCCGCCATGACACGCCCCAGCCCTTCCGGCACCCCGGGCGCGGCCACCGACCGTGCCGTCAAGGCCGCCCGCGCGCTGCCCACAGCCGACCAGATCCTGCGTGCCCCCAAGGTGCTGCTCCACGACCACCTGGACGGCGGACTGCGCCCCGCGACCGTGGCCGAACTCGCGCGCCGGGCCGGGTACTCGGGGCTCCCCGAGACCGATCCCGAGAAGCTCGGCATCTGGTTCCGCGAGGCCGCCGACTCCGGCTCCCTGGAGCGGTACCTGGAGACCTTCGCGCACACGACCGCCGTCATGCAGTCGCGCGAGGCGCTCTTCCGGGTCGCCTCCGAGTGCGCCCAGGACCTCGCCGCCGACGGCGTCGTGTACGCCGAGGTCCGGTACGCGCCCGAGCAGCACCTCGAAGGCGGGCTCGGCCTCGAAGAGGTCGTCGAGGCCGTCAACGACGGTTTCCGCGAGGGCGAACGCCTCGCCGCCGCCGAGGGACTGCGCATCAAGGTCGGCGCGCTGCTCACCGCGATGCGGCACGCGGCGCGCTCCCTGGAGATCGCGACGCTCGCCAACACCTACCGCGACCGGGGCGTCGTCGGCTTCGACATCGCCGGCGCCGAGGCGGGCTTCCCTCCCACCCGCCACCTCGAAGCCTTCGAGTACCTCAAGCGGGAGAACAACCACTTCACGATCCACGCGGGCGAGGCCTTCGGCCTGCCCTCGATCTGGGAGGCCCTCCAGTGGTGCGGCGCCGACCGGCTCGGCCACGGTGTCCGCATCATCGACGACATCACCGTGGCCGAGGACGGCACCGTCTCGCTGGGCCGGCTCGCCTCGTACGTACGGGACAAGCGCGTCCCGCTGGAGCTGTGCCCCACCTCCAACCTTCAGACCGGCGCGGCCCGTTCCTATGCCGAACACCCCATCGGCCTGCTGAGCCGCCTCAAGTTCCGCTGCACCGTCAACACCGACAACCGCCTCATGTCGGGCACGACGATGAGTCGCGAGTTCGGCCACCTCGTCGACGTCTTCGGCTACACCCTCGACGACCTCCAGTGGTTCACGGTCAACGGCATGAAGTCCGCCTTCCTCCCGTTCGACCAACGCCTCGCCATGATCAACGAGGTCATCAAGCCCCGCTACGCGGAACTCCGCGCGGAATGGCTCTTCCAGGGGGCCTGAGGGGCGGCGAGGGGCGCGGGCGGAGGCCCGGGGGAGGGGGGCGGCCCGGGGGAGGGGGGCGGCTGAGTGGGTGAGTACTCACTCACCCGCGAGGTCCTCGGCGAGCCGTCGCAGATCCTCCGTCCGCAGCACCCGTCCCTCCCACCCCGGCAGCGGTACGTGCAAGGGCTCCGTCCACCGCGCGGGGATCGCCCCGGCCCCGTACCAGGCCCCGGCCAGCCCGCCCGTCACCGCCGCCACCGTGTCCGTGTCGCCGCCGAGATCGATCGCGGCCCGCAGCGCCGCCTCGAAGCCGTTCGTCGTGCGCAGCGCCCACACCGCCGAGCCGAGGCACGGCCAGACGGCGCCGTTGAACTCGGTTGCGTCCTCGGGGTGCCACGTGGGGGCGAGCACCGTCGCGTACCGGGCGCGGTGCTCGGCGTGCACATGGCCGAGCACTTCCGGGAGCGCGGCGAGCGGGTCGGCGCCGCTCAGCGCGAGCCGTACCAGCTCGTGGAAGATCGCCGTGCCCTCCCAGGCGGCCCGGTCGCCGTGCGTGAGCGCCGCGAGCCGCCGCCCCGCGTCCCCCGTGGCCGCACGCCCGGCGCCCGCGAAGTACACGGCGGAGGTGGCGGCCCGCATCAGCGCACCGTTCCCGGCGGCGCGGATGTTGACCTGGAAGTGCAGGGCGGCGGCGAGGTCCCACGGGTCCCCGCTGGTCAGCACGTCCTCCGTCTGGAGCCCGATGTCCTTGGGCTCCGCCCGCGCCCATCGCTGGAATCGCTCGAAGACGTCCGGCAGGTCGAGCTTGCCCCGCTCCCGCAGCGACTCCCCGACCAGCACGGCCATCTGCGTGTCGTCCGTGGCCTCGCCCGGCTCCCAGCCGCCACCCCCGCACATCTCGCCGCCCGACCCCGCCACCGGGAACCGTGCCGAGAAGGCTCCTTCCTCCCCGAACTCGAAGGGCGCCCCGAGCGCATCCCCGACCGCCGAGCCGACAACGGCCCCCACCACCCGCTCCACGCGTTCCATCCCGGCACGCTAGCCCTCCGGGGCCGGGGCCGGGGCCGGGGCCGGGGTTGGCCGTGTGGGTGGCGGTGGGGCTGAGCCGCTGGCGAGGTCTGTGCCGGTTGCCATCCTGGCGTGGGACGTACGCGGCACGGCCACGGCTGCCCGCACTGCCACGTGGCGATCGATTCCGGCTGGTGCGCCGATCCGCCGGACGGCCTCGTCGTGGACGGCTTCGCCCTCTCGTCCGCGTACGTGCCGTGCCATGCCGGGGTGCCGCCGCGTCGTCGGAAGCGCTGGACCACGGCTCGGCCGTGCCGCTTCGCCCGCTGCGAGAGCGCCGTCCGGAACCCGGAACGCGGCTGGTCCGGCGAGGCGCGACCGGCCACGAGCGGCGACACGTCCCGAGCACTCGGTGAAACCGGACCAGCGCCCGCGCTGACGCCGAGCGACACCGGGATCACGCCCGGCCCCTCGCACCGGCCCCGCTCGTGCACGTTCCGCAGCCGTGCCGACTCACCCGCCGCCCGTCCCGCCCGCCCGGACCCGCCGCCCCGCCGCGGAGCGCGCT
>NZ_JAAGLR010001064.1 GCF_010548245.1 Streptomyces sp. SID11385 | reverse complement strand
GCTTGTCTTTCCGGCCGTTTCCGGTCCGTTCCGACGTCCTGAACAGTAGTGGATTCTCGCCCGGGCTCATAATCGAACCGATCGGAAAAGATTTGGACAGCGCAGAGCCGCCGAATGCTCTTCCCTGGGGATAAGCCGTACTGCTGAGGGGGTGCCGCTTTCACGGCGAGAGTGCTGCTCAAAGCCTGTGCGGCTTCGTGGCAACTCGGAGAACCATACGGATGCCCGACGTCCGTGTCAAACGAGGGTGAGGCCGCCCGCCCGCACGCCATGATCGCTTCGCGCACCTCGGTGCGCGGGTGCGGGGCGGCCCCGTACCGCGAGGGAGGGGATCGGGATGGGTACAGCACGTGCTCTGTCGGCCGTCATGCTTCTGACGTCGGCCTTCTTGGGAGCGGGGGCCGGGCATGCGGCGCCCGTTACATCGCAGGTTGTGACACCGCCGGACCTCACCGTCATCTCGTGGAACATCTGCGGTGAGGCAGGCGGAGCGCGTGGCGCGGCCGGATATTGCCCGTACCGGAACGACCCCGAGCGCAAGACCGAGGAGCTCGCGCGGCTCGTCGCGGCGGAGAACGCGGACGCGGTTCTGCTTCAGGAGACGTGCGGCGGGCCCGGCGGGGCGCACGAGAGGAGCCTGCGCGAGAAATTGGGGGCCGGCTGGTCGTTCGCGTTCGCACCCGCCAAACGGCCCGATGACAAGAACGCGGACGGCACCCCCAAGGGTGACCCGGAGGCGAGTGCGTGCCGGGGTTCGCTGGCCGGCGGAATCCTCGGGAACCTGATCGCCGTGCGCGGCACCATTTCGGCGGAGGCGCACGAGAACGCGCTGCCCCCTGACCCGGCCGGTGTGAGTGTGCAAAGGCTGCCGGTCCAGTGCGTGGCCGTGGCCGAGTGGTCGACGTCCGTCTGCGACACGCACATCGTTCCGGGCGGCACCGATCCCCGTGTCCCCGCGCAGATCGAGGCCGTGCGGACGTTCGTGGCCGGTTTCGGGACCGCGCGGGGGACGGCCCGGACGGTGCTCGGCGGGGACTTCAACCGCGCCGCGACCGACGCCGCGATGCAGCCGCTCACCTCCGCGTACGAGAACTGTGTCAGCGGGACGACGCACCACGGCTGGGACAACGCGGCCAAGGCGCACCGCTGGCACGCGTTCGACCACCTCTTCGTCAGCCGTCCCGCCGAGGGCAACGCCTTCTCCTCGTGCTCCGTCGAGAGCGCGCTGATGGACACGACGGAGAACGAGGCGGACAGCGGCGATCCGAACGGTTTCTCGGACCACGCGCCCGTCGTCGGACGGCTCGGCGGGCACCGTACGGCGGGAGACCTCGACGGGGACGGCCTGCCGGACCTGCTCGCCGTCGACGACAGCGGGCAACTACGGCTGTACCGGGGCGACGGGCACGGCGGGCTCCTCGGAGCGCCCGCGATCATCGGCACCGGCGGCTGGCTCGGCAGCGCGGTGACCCATCGCGGGGACTGGACGGGCGACGGCCTGGAGGATGTCGTGGCGCGCGTCGGCGACGAGTTGCGCGTCTATCCCGGACGCGTCGGCGGCACGCTCGGCTCCCCCGTCCGCCTCCTCACCGGTCTCGCGTCCGACGCCCGGCTCGTCGCGCCCGGCGATACGACGGGGGACGGACGCACGGACCTCGTCGTGTCGACCGGCGGCACGCTGTGGCTGTACGAGAACGACTGGGCGCACCGGCCCGCCGTGCGGGAACCGCGTCTCATCGGCACCGCGGGCTGGTCCCCCATGACCCTGACCGCGCCCGGCGACGCGGACCACGACGGCCGCCCCGACCTGCTCGCCCGCGACACGCGGGACGGCACGCTGTGGCTGTACCGCGGCCTCGCCGACGGCGGCGTGGGCGCGCGGACCGAGTACGGGCACGGCTGGACCACCGCCGCCCGGCCCCTGCTCGCCGGAGCCGCGGACGCCGACCGGGACGGCCGCGCGGACCTGTGGGCCACGACGGGCGAGGGCACCGGCACCCTGCTCTTCTACGCGGGCGGCACCTCCGCGAGCGGCGACCCCACGGACGGGCCCCGCACGACCGTCGGCCTCAGGAGCTGGAACACGATCCGCGCGCTGTCCTGAGCGGCCGGGGGGCGGCCGGGCTCAGGCTCCGGCCGCCAGCTCGCGGCTGCGGTCACGGGCGGCTTCGAGGGCGGCGATCAGGGCGGCGCGGACGCCGTGGTTCTCCAGTTCGCGGATCGCGTTGATCGTCGTCCCCGCCGGGGAGGTGACGTTCTCGCGAAGCTTGACCGGGTGCTCGCCCGAGTCGCGGAGCATGACGGCGGCGCCGACCGCGGCCTGCACGATCAGCTCGTGCGCCTTGTCGCGCGGCAGGCCGAGCAGGATGCCCGCGTCCGTCATCGCCTCGACGAGGAAGTAGAAGTACGCGGGGCCCGAGCCCGAGAGCGCGGTCGCGGCGTCCTGCTGGGTCTCCGGGACCCGCAGCGTCTTGCCGACGCCGCCGAAGATCGTCTCCGCGTGGGCGAGGTGCTCCTCGGTGGCGTGCGTGCCCGCCGAGATCACCGACATCGCCTCGTCGACGAGTGCCGGGGTGTTCGTCATGACGCGTACGACCGGCGTGCCGGGGGCGAGACGGTCCTCGAAGAACGCGGTCGGGATGCCCGCGGCGCCGCTGATCACGAGGCGGTCGGCGGGCAGGTGGGGGGCCAGCTCGTCGAGCAGCGTGCCCATGTCCTGCGGCTTCACCGTGAGGATGAGGATGTCCGCGCTCTTCGCCGCCTCCGCGTTGCCCACGGGGCTCACGCCGTGGCGCGCGCGCAGTTCCTCGGCGCGCTCGGGGCGGCGCGCGGTCACGAGCAGGTCCTCCGGCGCCCAGCCGGCCCGCAGCATGCCGCTGAGCAGCGCCTCGCCGATCTTTCCGGTGCCGAGTACGGCGACTTTGAGCGTCATCGTGTTCACCCTCCGGGCGGGTTCGTCGTCCGGCGGTCAGTCTCGCACCGGGCGACGGTCGCGGGCGGGGCCGTCCGGTGGGCGGTACGGCGACGGGGCGCGCGGCCCGTACCCGTACCCCCGCGGCCGGCGGCGCGGAGGCTCGTACGGCGTTCCGGCCGTCAGTTCGTGCGGCGGCGCAGGGTGGCCGCGCCGAGGGACAGGACCAGGAGGGCGCAGCCGGCGACGACGAGGAGGTCGCGGACGAAGTCGCCCGTGACGTCGGTGTGGGACTGGATCTCGGTCATGGCGTCGACCGCGTAGGACATGGGGAGGACGTTCGACAGCGCTTCCAGGACGGGCTGCATGCGGTCGCGCGGGGTGAAGAGGCCGCACAGGAGGAGCTGCGGGAAGATCACCGCCGGCATGAACTGGACGGCCTGGAACTCGGAGGCGGCGAAGGCCGAGACGAAGAGGCCGAGCGCGGTGCCGAGGAGGGCGTCGAGGAGCGCGACCAGGAGCAGGAGCCACGGGGAGCCGGTCACGTCGAGGCCGAGCACCCAGACCGAGAGGCCGGTGGCGAGGGCCGCCTGGAGAACGGCGAGGGCGCCGAAGGCGAGGGCGTAGCCGCCGATGAGGTCGGCCTTCGCGAGGGGGAGGGCGAGGAGGCGTTCGAGGGTGCCGGAGGTGCGTTCGCGCAGGGTCGAGATCGAGGCGACCAGGAACATCGTGATGAGCGGGAAGATCCCGAGCAGGGATGCCCCGATCTGATCGAAAGTGCGCGGGCTCGCGTCGAACACGTACCGCAGCAGGAAGATCATCAGACAGGGGACGACGAGGAGCAGCGCGACGGTGCGGGGGTCGTTGCGGAGCTGGCGCAGGACGCGCGCGGCGGTGGTGAGGGTGCGGGAGGGGTTCATCGGTTCTCCTGTGCCGCGCTGTCCCCGGGGGCGGCGGCGGTGTCCACGAGGGCGAGGAAGGCGGCCTCGACGGAGTCGGTCGCGGTGCGGGTGCGCAGGTCGTCGGGGGTGCCCGCGGCGAGGAGGGTGCCCGCGCGGAGCAGGAGCAGGTGGTCGCAGCGTTCCGCCTCGTCCATGACGTGCGAGGAGATGAGCAGGCTCGTGCCGCTCTCGCGGGCGAGGCGGTGGAAGAGGGCCCACAGCTCGCGGCGCAGGACGGGGTCGAGACCGACCGTCGGTTCGTCGAGCACGAGGAGTTCGGGGCTGCCGAGGAGGGCGACGGCGAGCGAGACGCGGCTGCGCTGGCCGCCGGAGAGGGCGCCGGCGCGGGCGTCCGCGTGCGCGGCGAGGTCGACGGCTTCGAGGGCGTCGTCCACCGCGGCGGTGCGGCGGGGTGCCGCGCGACGGCCCGGGTCGAGGACGGCGGCGAAGTGGGCGAGGTTCTGGCGCACGCTCAGGTCGTCGTAGACGGAGGGGGCCTGCGTCACGTAGCCGACGCGGGACCGCAGGGCCGGGGTCCCGGCGGGCGCGCCGAGGACGGTCAGCTCGCCCGTGACCGCGCGCTGGGTGCCGACGACGGCGCGCATGAGGGTCGATTTCCCGCAGCCGGAGGGGCCGAGCAGTCCGGTGACGCGGCCGGTGGGGACGGTGAAGGCGAGGTCGTCGAGGACGGGGCGGTGGCCGCGGTGGACGGTGAGGTGGGTGGCGCGGACGGCGGGGGGCGCGGAGGGGTCGGTGGTGGTGGGGCGGCTGGGGGGCATGGGGTCTCCGTGGTCTCCGGGAGGGAGCCTGCGGCGGTTAATTAATCGCCTGGTTAATTCTTGGGCGGGCGGGCGCGGGGCGTCAAGGGGCTGCGGGGGTACGGAGGGGAGGTACGGGGTGGGACGGCGAGGACGCGCGCGGGAAGCCGTTCGCCGTGTTGACGCGCGAAGGCCCCCGGGGTGCGGGGGCCTTCGGCGGGGCGGGGTGGGGTGACGTCCCAGGTCAGGGGTGACGTGCCATCAACTGATGTCAGGGTGTGGGGCGGCGCGCGAGCGTCAACTCGACGATGTATTTCTCCTCGATCGTGGCGTCCGGGAACACGGTGAGCAGCGCGGCGCGTTCGGCTGCCAAGAAGCTGTTCCGGGTGGATTCGTCACGGACAAGGAGGATGGAGTGGCTTGCGAGGTTCGCGAGGTGGTGGTCGAGCGGGATGCGGCGGCTCCATCGGACGGTGCGGGAGACGGAGCCGGCCTGTTCGGCGAGCGCGCGGTTCCTCGGGGAGTCGTGGCGCGGGTCCTTCGCCGGCTCCGGTGTCTGCTGGAGTGCGTGCGGGCCCTGAGCTCCGGGGGCGCCGTGCGCCTGCGCCTCCGGGCCGAACCACTCGCGCAGGCGGGCGCCTTGGGCGGCAACCCACTCCACCTCCGGGTCGGAGACGTTCCACCACGCGGCGAGCGCGCCGCCCGGGCGCAGGACGCGCATCGCCTCGGGGAACGCGCGCTCGGGGTCGGTCCAGTGCCAGGACTGGGCGTAGGTGACGAGGTCGGCGCTGCCGTCGCGGAGCGGGAGCGCGTTGCCGTCACCGCGCACGACGGGGAGCGCGGGGTGGTCGAGGCGGTACTGGGCGGCCATGCCCGCGCCGGGTTCGACGCCGAGTACGTGGGCGCCGCGCGCGGCGAGGCGGGCGCTCGCGATGCCGGTGCCCGCGCCGACATCGATGACGCGGGCGCCGCGCAAAGGGCGTTCGGCGAGTTCCTCGACCGTGTCGAAGAGCGCGTCGGGGTAGGAGGGTCGGTAGGCGGCGTAGGCACCGGCGGCGGCGTTGAAGGAGTGTGCTCTGCGGGTGTGCGTGGCAGCGTCCATGGGATCATCCTGCGCGGGCCGCCGTGCGGAAGGTCAAGGGGTCCCGGTCTCACGCCCGTTCACGGTCCACTCCGGCTCCCGTCAGTGGCGCTCCGGCTCTCCTCAGCGGCGCTTCGGCTTCCCGCGGCCCTTCGCGCCGGGCTTCGCTCCGCCCCTGGCACGGCGCTTCTCGTACCGCGTCCGCGCTTGCTCGTACTCCCTGCGCACGAGGGATTCGCCCGGGGCCTCGGTGAGGCAGCGGACCGCGTGGGCGAGGAGGGTGCCGAGGAAGCCGATCGCCAGGAGGCCGCGCACGGACTGCTGGGCGGCCGGGTCGGGGCGGCGGGTGAAGTTCTGCCACGTACGGGCGAAGGCCATCGCCGTGCACAGCGTGAACATCACGACGAGCAGGATGTCGACGAGGCCGCCGACATCGGCGAGCGCGATGCCCTCGTAGGCGAATTTCAGCACGAGGGCCCCGGCCGCCGCGCAGAGCAGCGAGCCGAGGCCGACGGCGACGCGGCGGGCGCCGTAGCCGCCGTCGTGGGCGAGCCACGTCGTGCCGAAGAAGCGCAACGGTTCGGGGCGGGGGCCCGGCTCGCTCGGTGTCCTGGGGGGCGGGGGGCCGGGGGTCTCGCGCGCGTTCTCGGTCACCCGGCGATTATCGCGGGCGCGGGGCTCGGCACGGGGTCGGCCCCCGGACGGCGGGGCGCCGGGCGGCCGACCTCCGGG
>NZ_JAAGLR010001029.1 GCF_010548245.1 Streptomyces sp. SID11385 | reverse complement strand
GCCGGGCCGCACGCCGCGCGCGAACAGGGCCCGTACCGCGCCCCGCAGCGCCCGTACCTCGCCGCGCAGCGCCTCCGTCGCCTCCCACGCGTCCGTGTCCGCGCCCGGCAGGAGCGGCGCGGCCTCGGCGAGCCACGCGCGGAACCCGTCGAGCGTGTCGAGATCGTCGGCGACCCCGCCGTCACCGTCGTGGCGAATGGTGCTCGCGAGGGAGAGCGCGGCCCAGCGGCGCTCCTCCGGTTGCTCGGTCATCCCTCCATCATGCGGGCGCTCTTGACCACTCATCCGGAGACCCCCTACGTTTCTCACGTTAAAAGAAAGATTAACCGTTAGAAGACGCGTGGTGCGAGGCCCGGTGCGGCGCCGCCGCCCACGAGCCGGAGGGGGACCCATGCTTCTCGCGCACCTGAGTGACCTGCACCTCGACGGAACGGAGTACGCCGCCGCGCGGGCCCGTGCCGCCGTGGACCGGGTCCGCGCGGCGGGGGACGCCGTGGACGCGCTCCTCGTCACGGGGGACCTCGCGGACCACGGCGCCGAGAGCGAGTACGAGGAGGTGGCCGCCGTCCTCGCCGGGCTGCCGTTCCCCGTGCTGACCTGCCCCGGCAACCACGACGAACGCCGCGCCTACCGCAAGGTCCTGCGGGACGGGGCGAGCGGGGACGGGGCGAGCGGGGACGGGCCGGTCGACGAACTGCGCGTCCTGCGGCGGGACGGCGCGCCCGCGCTCGCCGTCCTCATGTGCGACTCCAGCATTCCCGGTACGAGCGCGGGCGCGCTGAGCGCCGGGACACTGGCCTGGATCGACACGAGCCTGACCGCGCTGCCGGACGACGTCCCCGCCGTCCTCGCCTTCCACCACCCCCCGGCCCGCCTCCACCACCCGCTCCCCGATCGCCTCCGCCTCACCCGCCCCGAGGACCTGGCGGACCTCCTCGCCCGCCACCCCCGCGTCCTCGCCCTCCTGACGGGACACGCGCACACCGCCGCGGCGACGAGCTTCGCGGGCGTCGCGCTCCGCTCGGCCCCGGCCGTCACGTACGCCCTGCGGCTGGCCTGGGAGGGCGAGGGCCACGCCGACGACACCCAGCCGCCCGGCCTCGCCTACCACGTACTCGCCCCGGGCGAACGCCACCTGACGACCCACTTCCGCGTCGCGGCGTGAGCACCCCGCCCGCGCGGCGCCCGTGCTCCTCGGCACGGCGGGCGGCCCGCACGTGCACGCCGCCCCTCGGAAAACGCCCGCGCCCCGTCCCCCACGCGCGAAGCGAATCGCGGTACGGGGACGGGGCGCGGGCGGAACGTGCGGGCGCTCCCTCGGGCCTGGGCGGCCCTGGGGGTGTCAGCCGTTGAGGATGGCGCGGGCCAGCTTGGCGGTCTCGGTCGGGGTCTTGCCGACCTTGACACCGGCGGCCTCCAGGGCCTCCTTCTTCGCCTGGGCGGTGCCGGAGGAGCCGGAGACGATGGCGCCGGCGTGGCCCATGGTCTTGCCCTCGGGCGCGGTGAAGCCCGCGACGTAGCCGACGACCGGCTTGGTGACGTTGGCCTTGATGTAGTCGGCCGCACGCTCCTCGGCGTCGCCGCCGATCTCACCGATCATGACGATGAGGTCGGTCTCCGGGTCGGCCTCGAAGGCCGCCAGGGCGTCGATGTGCGTGGTGCCGATGACCGGGTCGCCACCGATGCCGACGGCGGAGGTGAAGCCGATGTCGCGCAGCTCGTACATCATCTGGTACGTCAGCGTGCCGGACTTCGAGACCAGGCCGATGCGGCCCGGCTTCGTGATGTCGCCCGGGATGATGCCGGCGTTCGACTGGCCCGGCGTGATGAGGCCGGGGCAGTTCGGGCCGATGATGCGGGTCTTGTTGCCCTTGCTCTGCGCGTACGCCCAGAAGGCGGCCGAGTCGTGCACGGCGATGCCCTCGGTGATGACGACGGCGAGGCCGATCTCGGCGTCGATCGCCTCGACCACGGCGGCCTTCGCGAAGGCCGGCGGCACGAAGATGACGCTGACGTCGGCGCCGGTCTCCTTGATCGCCTCGGCGACGGAGCCGAAGACGGGGACGGAGGTGCCGTCGAAGTCGACGCTCGTGCCGGCCTTGCGCGGGTTCACGCCGCCGACGATGTTGGTGCCGTCGCCGAGCATGAGGCGGGTGTGCTTCATGCCGGTGGCGCCGGTCATCCCCTGGACGATGACCTTGCTTTCCTTGGTCAGGAAAATAGCCATGGTGTGGTGACCCGTTCCCTTACTTCGCAGCCGCGAGCTCGGCGGCCTTGTCGGCCGCGCCGTCCATGGTGTCCACGCGCTGCACGAGCGGGTGGTTGGCGTCCGACAGGATCTTGCGACCCAGCTCCGCGTTGTTGCCGTCGAGGCGGACGACGAGCGGCTTGCTGACGTTCTCGCCCTTCGACTTGAGCAGTTCGAGGGCCTGCACGATGCCGTTGGCGACCTCGTCGCAGGCGGTGATGCCGCCGAAGACGTTGACGAAGACCGACTTGACGTCGGGGTCGCCGAGGATGATCTCCAGGCCGTTCGCCATGACCTCGGCCGAGGCGCCGCCGCCGATGTCGAGGAAGTTGGCGGGCTTCACGCCGCCGTGGTTCTCACCGGCGTACGCGACGACGTCGAGGGTGCTCATGACGAGACCCGCGCCGTTGCCGATGATGCCGACCTCGCCGTCGAGCTTCACGTAGTTGAGGTTCTTCGCCTTGGCGGCGGCCTCCAGCGGGTTCGCGGCGGCCTTGTCCTCCAGCGCCTCGTGCTCCGGCTGGCGGAAGTCGGCGTTCTCGTCGAGCGAGACCTTGCCGTCGAGCGCGATGATCTTGCCGTCACCGGACTTGATCAGCGGGTTGACCTCGACGAGGAGGGCGTCCTCCTCGACGAAGACGGTCCACAGCTTCTGGAGCGCCTCGGCGATGCCGTCCTTGACGTCCTCGGGGAAGTTCGCGGCGTCGACGATCTCGCGCGCCTTCTCGGGGGTCACACCCTCGTTGGCGTCCACGGCGATCTTCGCGAGCGCCTCGGGCTTCGTCGCGGCGACCTCCTCGATCTCCATGCCGCCCTCGACGGAGGCCATGGCGAGGAAGGTGCGGTTGGTGCGGTCCAGGAGGAAGGAGACGTAGTACTCCTCCGCGATGTCCGCGGTCTGGGCCAGCATCACCTTGTGGACCGTGTGGCCCTTGATGTCCATGCCGAGGATCTGACCGGCCTTCTCGACCGCGTCGGTCGGGTCGGCGGCGAGCTTCACGCCACCGGCCTTGCCGCGGCCACCCACCTTGACCTGCGCCTTGACGACAGCCTTGCCGCCCAGTCGCTCCGTCGCCTCGCGCGCCGCCTCAGGCGTGTCGATGACTTCACCGGCCAGCACCGGTACACCGTGCTTGGCGAAGAGGTCCCTCGCCTGGTACTCGAACAGGTCCACGCGCGTCCGTCCCTACTCCGTGATCTTGCCGCTGTGCGGTCTGTCAATCCGTGGGCGTGCCGCGTCAGGGCGGCGTGACAGCTGGCCTTCGTCACTGAGAGAAGCGCACACGTCGTTGTTCCGGGTACGCGGCATGTCCGCCTGCCAGGCTATCGCCGTCCCGCCGTGGTCTCTAAATCGCGAGGTACGGGCGCAGCGGTGATACCTGTCACAGCGTGCCCCTGCCACTGGCACGGGGTGCCGCCCGCGTGGGGCCTCTGAGCTGGGGTTTTACGGGCTCCCGCACCGCCGCCCCGTTCACCGCGGCCCCCGCCCGGCGGGGGCCGTCTCGGGGTCGGGGACCGGCAGGGGGCGCTTCTCGATGGCGGCGGCCATGATCTCCGGGAAGAGGTCGGGCGTGCAGGCGAAGGCGGGGGCGCCGAGGGCCGCGAGGGCCGCCGCGTGCTCGTGGTCGTAGGCGGGGGCGCCCTCGTCGGAGAGCGCGAGCAGCGTCACGAACTGCACGCCCGCGGCCTTCATCGCGGCGACCCGCTTCAGCATCTCGTCCTTGATGCCGCCCTCGTAGAGGTCGCTGATGAGCACCACGACCGTCTCGCTCGGCCGGGTGATCTTCGACTGGCAGTACGCGAGCGCCCTGTTGATGTCCGTACCGCCGCCGAGCCGCGTCCCGAAGAGGACGTCGACGGGGTCGTCGAGCTGGTCGGTGAGGTCGACGACGGACGTGTCGAAGACGACGAGCCGGGTGGCGAGCGACCGCATCGAGGCGAGCACCGCGCCGAACACGGAGGCGTAGACGACGGAGGCGGCCATCGAGCCCGACTGGTCGATGCAGAGGACGACGTCCTTCTTGACGCCGCGCGCGGCCCGCCCGTACCCGATGAGCTTCTCGGGCACGACGGTGCGGTACTCGGGCAGGTAGTTCTTCAGGTTCGCCGCGATCGTCCGGTTCCAGTCGATGTCCTGGTGCCGGGGCCGGTTCACGCGCGCGCTGCGGTCGAGCGCGCCCGTGACGGTCTGCCGGGTCTTCGCGGCGAGCTTCTTCTCCAGCTCCTCGACGACCTTGCGGACCACGGCCCGCGCGGTCTCCTTCGTCGTCTCGGGCATCGCCTTGTTGAGCGAGAGCAGCGTGCCGACGAGGTGCACGTCCGCCTCGACCGCCTCCAGCATCTCCGGCTCCAGCAACAGCGCGGCGAGCCCGAGCCGTTCGATCGCGTCCCGCTGCATCACCTGGACGACGGACGTCGGGAAGTACGTACGGATGTCGCCCAGCCAGCGCGCCACGTCGGGCGCCGAACCGCCGAGCCCGCCCTGCCGCCGCGCGCCCCGCGCCTGCCCGTCGCCGCCGTCCCGTCCCCCGTAGAGCGCGGCGAGCGCCTTGTCCATCGCGAGGTCCCGCCCGCTCAGCGAGACCCCCGTCCCCTCCGCGCCCCGGTCCCCGCCGAGCACGAGCCGCCAGCGCCGCAAGCGCTCCCCCTCGGGAAGGACCTCGCCCACCCCGCCCGTCTCGCCCACCTTTTGGCCCGTCATGCGTTCCGCCCCCTTCTCCGTCTCCGTGTCCCGCGCCGCCACGCCCGTGCCTCCCGCGCCCGCGCCGCTCCTCACGCCGCCCGCCCCAGCAGCCGCAGCACCACCGGCACGACCGCCGCCGCGCGTGCCTCGTCCAGCCCCGCCCCGAAGCC
>NZ_JAAGLR010001010.1 GCF_010548245.1 Streptomyces sp. SID11385 | reverse complement strand
GCCGTTGCCCCCGCAGGTCGGCCCCGCGCCGCACGTACCGGATGCCTCGCCCGGTGTGCCGCAGGCAGGCGCGCGGTGGGATGTACCGCAGCCGCCGCAGGCGCCCCAGCAGGGACAGGACCCGCGGCTGGCACCGCGGCCCGGACCCGAGCAGGCGTCGGGGCCCGCGGACCCGCGGCTCGGCGCGGCGTGGCCGCAGCCGATGCAGCACGACCAGCGGCAGCGCACGCATCCGGGGGCGCCGCTCGGGTACACGGCGGCCGTCGAGTTGTCCTCGGACCGGTTGCTGCGCGGCAACAAGCAGAAGACGCGCAGCAGTCGTCCGGCGGGTGGCGGCTCGCGGTTCCGGATCGGGGGGCGCAAGGAGGAGGCGGAGCGGCAGCGCAAGCTCGGGCTCATCCGTACTCCCGTCCTGTCCTGCTACCGGATCGCCGTCATCAGCCTCAAGGGCGGCGTCGGCAAGACCACCACGACCACGGCGCTCGGCGCGACGCTCGCCTCCGAGCGGCAGGACAAGATCCTCGCGATCGACGCGAACCCGGACGCGGGAACGCTGGGACGTCGCGTACGGCGCGAGACCGGCGCGACCATTCGCGACCTGGTGCAGGCGATCCCGCATCTGCACAGCTACATGGACATCCGTCGCTTCACCTCGCAGGCGCCCTCGGGGCTGGAGATCATCGCGAACGACGTGGACCCCGCGGTCTCGACGGCGTTCAACGACGAGGACTACCGGCGCGCGATCGATGTCCTGGGGCGGCAGTACCCGGTGATCCTCACGGACTCGGGTACGGGGCTGCTCTACAGCGCCATGCGTGGCGTACTCGACCTGGCCGATCAACTGATCATCGTCTCGACGCCCTCCGTGGACGGGGCGTCGAGCGCCAGCACGACGCTCGACTGGCTCGCGGCGCACGGGTACGCCCAGTTGGTCGCGCGGAGCATCACGGTGATCTCCGGGGTGCGCGAGACCGGCAAGATGATCAAGGTTGACGACATCGTGTCGCACTTCAGGACGCGATGCCGGGAAGTCGTCGTCGTACCGTTCGACGAGCATCTCGCGGCGGGCGCGGAGGTCGACCTCGACATGATGCGGCCGAAGGTGCGCGAGGCGTACTTCGACCTCGCGGCCGTGGTCGCCGAGGATTTCGCGCGGCATCAGCAGGCGCAGGGGCTGTGGACCTCGGATGGGAACCCGCCACCCGTCGCCGCTCCCCCGCTGCCGGGCCAGGTCCCACCGCATGCACCGCAGGCGCCGCAGGCGGGCGCACCGTACGGGGCGGGACAGCCCGGTACAGGGCAGGCGGGCGCGGCGGGGCCGGGCGTACCGCAGGCCGGTGCACCGCGAGCCGTTCCGCCGCAGCCCGGGGTGCCGCGAGCAGGGATGCCGCAGGGTGGGATGCCGCAACCTGGCGTGCCCTACCCGCGATCGGAGTCGCAGTCCGCGCCCGGAGCCGCGCTGCCGCCCGCCGCTCCCCCGACTCCTGGGGGCGCGCACGACGCGGCACACGTCGCGCTGCCCC
>NZ_JAAGLR010000981.1 GCF_010548245.1 Streptomyces sp. SID11385 | reverse complement strand
GAGGACCTGCCGGGCGTTGCCGAGCGTCGAGGCGTGCAGCGCCGCGCGCGGCACCGGCTCCTCGGCGCGGTACGCCTCCGCCTCGGCGCGGATGCTCTCGTCGAGCCGCTCGGCCAGCTCCTCCTCGCGGGCGAGGAGCTGGCGCGCGAGCGGGATCGTGCCGGGCGGCGGGGTGAGGGGCGGGACGGCAGGCATGCGGCGCACGGTATCCGGCGCCGCGCGGGCGCGCCCGCCGCTGTGGCGTTGTTCACGGCGACAACGTGAGACGCCTCGCATTGTGGCGGGGGACATGGCCCCGTACGGAGTGCGGGGCGCACGATGGCTGGTGGCGCCCGGCACCGTGGCCGGGCGGCCCGAAGGCCCGCGGCGGATACGTACGCGCGGGGCCCGGGCGAGCGCGAGGAAGCGGAGCACCCCCATGAGCGACGTGGCCGAGGAGCGGAGCGCCGTCGCGGCGGCCCCCGAGGAGTCCACCGGCAGCCTGGTCCACCACCTCCTGGACACCGCCCGCCGCACCCCCGCCGCCCCGGCCCTCCTCCTCGGCCCGTACTCCCTCGACTACCGCACCCTGGAGCGCTCGACCGCCGTCGTCGCCGCGCGCCTGCGCGCCGAAGGGCTCGCGCCGGGCGACCGCGTCGGGCTCATGCTCCCGAACGTCCCCGAGTTCGCCGTCCTCTACTACGGGGTCCTGCGCGCCGGGGGTGTCGTCGTCCCGCTCAACCCGCTCCTCAAGGAGCGCGAGGTCGCCTTCCACCTCGCCGACAGCGGCGCCCGCGCCCTCTACGCCTGGGACGGCGTCCCGGGCGAGCCGGCCGAGGGCGCGGCGAAGGCCGACGTGCCCCATCACCCGGTGAGCCTCGGGCAGTTCACCCCGGCCGGGACCGAAGACCTCGAAGCCCCCGACGCCCTCACCGAGCGCGGCCCCCACGACGACGCCGTCATCCTCTACACCTCCGGCACCACGGGCCACCCCAAGGGCGCGCAGCTCACCCACCGCAACCTCGCGAGCAACACCGCGACGACGGTCGGCCTCGCGCGCCTCACGGGCGCCGACACGATCCTCGGCTGCCTGCCCCTCTTCCACGCCTTCGGCCAGCTCACCGGGCTCAACGCCGCCGTCCTCTCGGGCGCCGCGCTCGCCCTCGTGCCGCGCTTCGACCCCGCCGCCGTGCTCGGCACGCTCGCCGCGACGCGCGCCACCGTCTTCGAGGGCGTGCCCACGATGTTCGCCGGGCTCCTCCACCACCCGGACGCCGCGCGCGCCGACGCGTCCTCGCTGCGGCTGTGCATCAGCGGCGGCGCCGCGATGCCCGTCGAGGTCCTGCACGCCTTCGAGAAGGCGTTCGGCTGCGACGTGCTGGAGGGCTACGGCCTCTCGGAGACCTCGCCCGTCGCGGCCTTCAACCACCTCGACCGCCCCCGCAAGGCGGGCTCGATCGGCACGCCGGTCGCGGGCGTCGAGCTGAGCGTCCTGGACCCGGCGGGCACGGAGCTGGCGGACGGCGAGACCGGCGAACTGGCCGTGCGCGGCCCGAACGTCATGAAGGGCTACTGGCAGCGCCCCGAGGCCACCGCCGAAGTCCTCCTCCCCAGCGGCTGGCTGCGCACGGGCGACCTCGCGCGCCGCGACGAGGACGGCTACTACTACATCGTCGACCGCAAGAAGGACCTCATCATCCGGGGCGGCTACAACGTCTACCCGCGCGAGCTGGAAGAGGTCCTGTACGAGCACCCCGCCGTCCTCGAAGCGGCCGTCGTCCCGGTCCCCGACGCCCGCCTCGGCGAGGAGGTCGGCGCGGCGGTCGTCCTGCGCCCCGGCGCGGAGACGACCCCGGAGGACCTGCGCGCCTGGATGAGGGAACGCGTGGCGGCCTACAAGTACCCGCGCCGCGTGTGGTTCCTCCCGGAACTCCCGAAGGGCCCGACGGGGAAGATCCAGAAACGGGACATCGTGGTGCCGGTGGCGGTCTGAGGGCGGGGCGGCGGTACGCGCACGGGCGGGTCGGCGGTACGCGTACGGGCGGTCGGCCGGGCTTTCGCGTACGTACGGGACCGGCCCGCCGCCCGGCAGGGAGCCCGGCCCCCCCTCGCCCCGCTCACCCCCCGCCCGCCTCCCGCAGCGCCGCCAGCGTCTCCACGAGCCGTGCCGTGTCCCCGTCGTGGACGAGCGCGTCCTCGTCGGCCCCCGGCGTCTCGAAGCGTGCCAGGAAGTCGTCGAGCGCTTCCGGCGTCACGGCGAGCGCGTCGGCGTCCTCGCGCAGGTTGCGTACCGCGAGGCGTGCCAGCAGCTCCTCGCGGGTGGCGGGCAGGTACACCAGTACGGCCCGCGCCCCCGCGCCGCGCGCCGCGTCCCGCCACGCCTGCCGCTCCGCCCGCCGCCACAGGCCGTGGTCGAGCACGACGTCCCGGCCCGCCCGCAGCTCCGCCCCGAAGCGCGCACGGACCGCCTCGACGACCGGCCGCTCCCGCGCCGCGTACGTGTCCTCCCGGTAGTCGATCCCGTACCTCCCGTGCAGCCGGTGCACCTCCTCGTCGACGGAGAGCCGTACGAAGCCGCGCGCGGCGAGCGCCCGCGCGACGGTGGTCTTCCCGGAGCCGGTCAGCCCCACGAGCAGCACGGCGATCGCCACGTACACCCCTTTCGTCCCGGACCGTCCCTCGTCCCGCCCATTGTCCGGGCCCGGCACGCTCGTCCCGCCCCCCGCCACCGAGGCGCCCCCACCCCGGGGGCGTAGGCTGAATCGGTCCGTACCCCCCGACCGCTGTGAAGCGACCCGCCCCCGAAAGGTGACAGCCGGTGACCGAGCAGGCCGACCTTCAGTCCGTCCTCGACCGTGCCGCCGCAGGCGGCCGCATCACCGCCGAGGAGGCGCTCGACCTGTACCGCGACGCGCCGCTGCACGCGCTCGGCGCCGCCGCCGACGCGATCCGCCGCCGCCGCTACGCCGGCACGGAGCACATCGCGACGTACATCATCGAGCGCAACATCAACTACACGAACGTGTGCGTCACGGCGTGCAAGTTCTGCGCCTTCTACGCGGCCCCGAAGGACACCAAGAAGGGCTGGAGCCGCGACCTCGACGACATCCTGCGCCGCTGCGCGGAGACCGTCGAACTCGGCGGCACGCAGATCATGTTCCAGGGCGGGCACCACCCGGACTACGGCGTCGAGTACTACGAGGAGCACTTCGCCGCGATCAAGAAGGCGTTCCCGCAGCTCGTCATCCACTCCCTCGGCGCCTCCGAGGTCGACCACATGGCCCGCATCTCCGGCGTGAGCGCCGAGGAGGCGATCCGCCGCATCCACGCCGCCGGGCTCGACTCCTTCGCGGGCGCGGGCGCCGAACTCCTCCCGGAGCGCCCCCGCAAGGCCATCGCGCCGCTCAAGGAGTCCGGCGAGCGCTGGCTGGAGATCATGGAGACGGCCCACAACCTGGGCGTCGAATCGACGGTCACGATGCTCATGGGGACGGGCGAGACGAACGCCGAGCGCATCGAGCACCTGCGCATGATCCGCGAGGTCCAGGACCGCACCGGCGGCTTCCGCGCGTTCATCCCGTACACGTACCAGCCCGAGAACAACCACCTCAAGGGCCGCACCCAGGCCACGATGTTCGAGTACCTGCGGATGATCGCGATCGCCCGCATCTACCTCGACAACGTCGCCCACATCCAGGGCTCCTGGCTCACCACCGGCAAGGAGATCGGCCAGCTCTCGCTGCACTACGGGGCCGACGACCTCGGCTCGGTGATGCTGGAGGAGAACGTCGTCTCCTCGGCGGGCGCCAAGCACCGCTCCAACCGCCAGGAACTCATCGACCTCATCCGCACGGCGGGCCGCGTCCCGGCGCAGCGCGCGACGACGTACGAGCACCTCGTCATCCACGACGACCCGGCGAACGACCCGGTCGACGACCGCGTGGCCTCGCACATCTCCTCCACGGCGATCGACGGCGGCACCGCGCACCCCGAGCTGAAGCTCATCCCGGCGAGCTGAGCGGACGGAACGCGTACGTGCTGACGCTGCACACCGCGCCGCTCGTGGACGCGGGCGACGGCACCCCCGTACTGACCGGGGGTGCCGTCGCCGTCTCCGGCGACCGGATCGAGGCCGTGGGCCCGCTCGCCGCGCTGCGCGCCACGTATCCCGGGGCGCGGGTACGGGAGTGGCCGGGCCGCCTCGCCCCGGCCCGCGTCCACACGGGCCCGCCCCCGGCGGCCCCGAGCCCCCGCGAAACGGTCCACGCCCTCTTCGCACGGGGCGCGACGGCGCTGCTCGTGGCGGCCCCGCTCGATCCCGCGCTCCGCGAGGCGGCGGTACGCGGCAGCCTCCGCCTCGTCACGGGCCCCACTCCGACCCCGCTGACCGAGGGCGCCCGCGCGGACCTGCGCGCGACGACGGACGACGGCGAGTGCGTGGCGACGGTGTGCGCGGGCCGACTGGTGTACCGGCGGCGCTGAGACCGCCCCTCACCCCTGCGGCGGCCCGGGTACGTCGAGCGGCCGTGCGCCCGGCCGCGCCGCGCGCGGGAGCCGGTGCAGCGTCAGCAGCGGGACGCACACCCCGAAGCCCACGGCCGCCAGCCCCCACCAGTCCCCGCCCGCGACGTCCCCCGCCCCCGCCACCACGAGGACCCCGCCCACGACCCACCGCACCCGCCCCGGCACCCCACCTCTGAAGTACCAGCCGTGCCGGGCGGCGAAGGCCGCGATTCTCGTGCGCACCATGGTCGGCTCCCCTCTCGTGCTCCGGGTCGCAGTATCTCAGCGGGGGCGCCGCCGGCCCGTGTTGGCGCAGGTCAGGACCGTTCGTCAGGCCCCGCGCCCGTACGCGCGGCACGGTGCTCCACGTCCGCGAGGGCACGCTCCGTCTTCGCGATCCGCTTGCCGTTCCGCTGCCAGGAGACGGCGAGCGCGAGTGCCATGCCGAGGCCCACGGCGGCCGTGAGGAGCGCGGCGGGCACGTCGCCGTCCAGCAGGAAGAGGACGAGGACACCCGCGCACAGGAGGCCCAGGACGATCCACGCGCACACGAACGTCCCCCGCCGCGCGCGCCGTTCGCGCGAGTAGGCGAGGTAGGCGCCGAGCACGCGGCGTCCCTCCGCGTCCTCGGGGACCTCCTTCTTCCGGAAGGCGCGCTGCGCGCGGCGCACGCCCGCCAGGTCCGTCCCCATGGCCGCGGCGGCCGCGGCTGCCTGCCAGCGCCCCGTCAGTGTGGTGACGACCCAGATCGGGACCATCACCGGCAGGAACTCGGCGGGGCTCTCACCGAGGAGCAGCATCACCACGGTCCCGGCGATGATCCCCGCCGCCAGCGCCAGAGCCATCCGAACCCACTCACGCGGCCCGCCGAGGCGGCCCCCCACAGCTCTCGCGCCCATCCCCGTCGCCTCCCCGCGTGTCCCCGTCTCCGGCGGCCTGGCGGGTACCCCCGGCGGTACGCCGTACGCCCGCGCCGAGCGGTCGCACGACGCCGCCCCGGACCCGGCGGCGGGTGAACTCCTCGCGGTGGTAGTGCACGTAGGCCGCGAGCAGCCTGCGATCCTCCGCGTCCCCGGGCACCTCCTTGCCCCGGTACGCGCGCCGGGCGCGGGCCACCCCCGCCGCGTCCGTGCCCAGTGCCTCGCAACCAGGCCCGGGCCCGGACCCCCTCACGGGGCCCGGGCCCGGACCTGGTCGCCGCACGTCCGCCGGAGGGCAGCCGTGCTCAGCCGAAGGAGAGACAGGCGTCGGCAGTGGGGGTGACACCCTGGGCGAACTGGATCATCTGCTGGTGGGTCAGGCCCGCCTTGGCGGGGAACTGGACCTCGACGGTCTGGTTCTTCCCGTCGGGGAACAGGAGCCGCTCGGCGCCCTTGTCGGCGGTCGCCCCGAGCAATCCCGCCCGCCCCTGCACGGTCACTTTGGTGAACCCCTTCGTGTCGGCGGGGGGACCGCCGTCGAGCGTGACGGCGATGGCCTGGTCGAAGTGGACCTCCTCGTTGCTCTGGTTCAGGGTGACGCCCGGCGGGGTGGCGACGAAGCTGCACTGGCCGGACCAGCTCACCTTCCAGCCCGACGGGACGGTCTTCACACGGAAGCCTTCGGGCTGGGCTCCGGTGTAAGCCACCAGCTGAAGGGCTTGCGGCGGCCGGTTGACGGTCGCCGAGGGGGTGGAGGGAGCGGTGTGCGCCGGCGTCCGGGGTGACGCCTCGGAGTCGTGCCCCTCGCCGGGCCCGGCCGTCACCACCGCCGTCGCGGCGGCCGCGACGACCGCGACCGCCAGGCCGGCACCAGCGGTCCGGCGGCGACGGCGGAGCGTCGCCGCTTTGTGGCCGCGTTCCAGGTCAGCGGTGACCGTGGTGGCATCGACGGGGTCGTGCCCGCCGCTGTGGCGCAGTGCGGCCAGCGAGTCGACGAGGTCGTCGGTCGGGGCTTCGTTCATGGCAAGTCTCCATTCCTCAGTGGGAGGTGTTCGCCGGCTGGGGGAGCATCTTCCGCAGCCGCACCAGTCCGCGGGTGCTCTGGCTCCGCACCGTTCCCTGGCTGCAGCCCAGCACCTGGGCGGCGGCGGCCACGTCGAGACCTTCGACGTAGCGGAGGACGACAGCCGCGCGCATCCGCGTCGAAAGGCAGCCCAGGAGTGCCAGCAGGTCGGCGTAGTCGGTGTAGGGCTGTTCCGGCCCGGCCGTATCGGGCACCTGCGCGTGGACCTGCTCACGCCGGCGGAAGACGGTGCGGCGGTCGTCGATCGCGGCGTTCACCACGCAACGACGCCCGTACGCGTCGAGGTTGGCGCCGCGTACTCGCGGCCACGCCAGGTAGAGACGGGTCAGTGCCGTCTGCACCACGTCCTCGGCCCGGCCCTGATCCCCCGACAACAGCAGCACCGCCAACCGCACCAGCCCGGCACGGTGCGCCCGTACGAACTCGGTGAATTCCTGATCCCGTTCCGCAGTCGGCTCCACAGGCACGCATCCTCTGTGCGACGAGTCTCTCTTCGGTCACCCCTTTCACGGATGCGAAGGGCCGCGGCGTTGCACGGAGCCCGGAATTTCTCGGCGCACCTGGACGCGGACGGCCGCGCGAGCCACCCTCACGCCCCGCCCGTCCTCGTGCGGCCCTCCCCGGCCGCGATCACCCCACCGCAGGCCGCTCGATCAGCGTCACGCGGTTGCCGTCCGGGTCGTGGACCGAGGCGAAGCGGACCTCGTCCTTGCCCGGGGTCGCCGCGCCCGCCGCGATGCCGTGCGCGGCCAGCGTGGCGAGTTCCGTGTCCAGGTCGGTGACGGCGAGGTTGATCAGGGCCTTGCCCGCGTGGGCCGGGTCGGCGAAGACCTGGAGCCAGCCGCCGTCGGTGAGGTGCCAGTCGGCGAGGCCCGGCATGGGGCGGGCGTCGGCGGGGCGGCCGAGGAGGCGCGCGTACCAGTCGACGGCGGCCTCGTGGTCGGTGACGGGGGCGACGGCGAGGACGTGGGTGAGGTGCACGGGGGCTCCTGTACGTGGGGGACGCGGCGTGCGTGAAGGACGGCGTGCGCGCGGGACGCGGCGTACGCGCGGGGCCTCAGTCTGCGGCGCCGCCGCCCGCTCCGGCGAGCAGCCGCGCGAAGTCGCCCTCCTTCTGCGCCACCCCCGTGCACCGCTCCCGCGAGGTCTCGCCCTCCGCACAGGCCCGGTCCCGGAAGGACGCCCACATCGACAGGCCGCCGAGCCCCGCCCGTACCGCGAAGTCGTGCGTGCGCCGCGCGTCCGCCCGCGTGAACGTCTCGTGCGGCACGTCGTTGACGCCCGGCATCACCGTCATGCGCAGCCGCTGCCACGCGGTACGGGACGACCAGCCGAACACCTCGCGGAGCTGACCGTGCGCGGCGCGCGCCGCCCGCTCCCCGTACGCGCTCATCGGGCCCTTCGCGTCCGGGTACGCGGAGCCGTAGCTCATCGTCATGATGTTGACCTCCCCGACGGGTACGCCCGCCGCGCGCAGCCCCCGCAGCAGCGCCCGCGCGTCCGCCTCCAGGCCCTCCGGCATGACGGGCAGCGTGACGGAGATGTCGAGGCCGCCGCCGGATCGCAGCCGCGCGAGCGCCTTCGCACGGCGCGCGTTCGCCGCCGTGTCGCCGAGCGCCTCGCCCTCGATGTCGAAGTCGGCCCGGTCCGTACCGGCCGCGTCGAGCGCGCGGCGGTACGCGGCGGCCAGCTCGTCGACCGAGTCGCAGGCCCGCGCCAGTTCCGTACCGGCCTCGCCGCCGAAGGACACGCGCACGGGGTCGAGCCGCCCGGCACGCCGCGCCACCGCCGGGTCGCCGACCGGCTCCGTACCGCCCCACACGGGCACGCACCGCCGCGGGCCCGCCGCCACGGCGAAGGCGAGCCGGTACTCGTCCGGGTGAGCCGTCGCGTCGAGCGCTGACGCGGACTCGGCGCTCACGTACGGCGCGAAGCCGACGCGGTGCGGGGGAGCGGCGTCGGCGGAGTCCCCGGCGCCCCCCGAGCACCCCACGAGGAACAGCCCCAGCGCACACGCGAGAGCGAGCAAGGGCGAACGGCGGGACGGCAGAAGCACGGGAGTCCCTTTCGGAGGAAGGCCGGAGAAGCCTCCCGAACGTCCCACGCCGGGCCGCCCTCTGTGGTGTTTCGACCGTATTCGTCGGACAACTGACCGTTTCCGCCCACCGCTGCCCGTTCCGCCCGGCTTCCCGGGACGCGTCCCGGGCCCGCCCCGCTCCCGGCCCCGTACGCCGTCTTTATCCGCGCCTGCCACAATGAGTCGGTGAGCACACGCGCATCCCTGGACAAGCAGCCGCAAGAAGTCGCTTCGATGTTCGACGGTGTGGCCAAGCGCTACGACCTCACCAACGACATCCTCTCCTTCGGCCAGGATCGCGCCTGGCGTGCGGAGGTGGCGAAGGCCGTGGACGCGCGCCCGGCGCAGAAGGTCCTCGACCTCGCGGCCGGTACGGCGACCTCCTCGCTGCCCTTCACCCGTACCGGCGCCTACGTCGTGCCGTGCGACTTCTCGCTCGGCATGCTCCAGGTGGGCAAGCAGCGGCACGGCTGGCTGCCGTTCACCGCCGGGGACGCCACCCGGCTGCCGTTCCGCGACGACGTCTTCGACGCGGTCACGATCTCCTTCGGGCTGCGCAACGTGAGCGACACCCCGGCCGCGCTGCGGGAGCTGTACCGGGTGACGAAGCCGGGCGGGCGTGTCGTGATCTGCGAGTTCTCCTCGCCGACCTGGGCGCCCTTCCGCACCGTCTACACCGAGTACCTCATGCGCGCCCTGCCCCCCGTGGCCCGCGCGGTCTCGTCCAACCCCGACGCGTACGTCTACCTCGCCGAGTCCATCCGCGACTGGCCCGACCAGCCGGCCCTGGCCTCGCTGCTCCAGGACGCGGGCTGGTCGAAGGTCGCGTGGCGCAACCTGACGGGCGGCATCGTGGCCCTGCACCGGGGGTTCAAGCCGCAGGAACGCTGAGGCGGCCCCCCGGTGGCACGGGTCGGGGGCGCCGTCTCAGCCCGAGACCGCGACGCCCTCCGGCCCGTCCGCGTCCGGCTCCGGCTTCTCGCGCTCCAGGCCGCTCGCGCCCGGCCCCGGATCGAGCGGTTCGCGTACTCCCGTACCGCCGCCGCCCTCGTCGCCCTCGTCCGGCCACGTGTCGAACCACAGCGTGACGACGGCCCCGTGCGGCACGCGCGCGCCGGGCTCCGGGTACTGGCGTACGACGTAGTCGAGGCCGCCCTCCAGGACCTCGGGATCGTCGGGGGACTCGGTCGCCAGCCCCTTCTCCTGCGCGGCCGTCACCGCGTCCATGGCCATGAGGCCGAGCAGGCGCGGCACGAGGACGAACTCGGTCGGCTCCGGCACGAGCGAGGACATGCTCTCAACTCCCCAGGTCTGGCGGTACCCAACGGTAGCGGCGCCCCAGGTGCGAGGCGGTCGGTACGCGCGGGACGCTCCGGAACAGGCGTGTGCCCCGGATCGGGCCGCGCTCACACGGAGCGGTGGTACGGGGGGCCCACCCGCCGCGCCCACGAGGTCACAGCGCCAGCTCGTACCTCCTGCCCCGCTCCGACCCGCCCGGCAGTTCGAAGGTCTCCGCGAGCCGCATGCCGAGGCGGTCCGCGACCGCGAGCGAGCGCGTGTTGCGCTCCTTGACCATCGCGACGACCCGCGGGACCCCGGCCGCGCGCAGCCGGTCCAGGGTCGTGCGGGCCGCCGCCGTCGCGTAGCCGCGGCCCCAGGCGGTACGGGCCAGGCGCCAGCCGATCTCGATGGCGCCGACCGGGCCGAAGTGGGCGTGCGGCCACGGCTGCGCGCCCGTGAAGCCGACGACCTCACCCGCCGCGTCGGTCACCGTCCACAGGCAGTAGCCCAGTTCGGCGTCGTGGCGGCGCTGCCGGGCGGTCAGCTCCTGGTAGACGGAGAGCTCGGCGGGGCGGCCGCCGTGGAACTCCATGACCTCGGGGTCGGCGAAGACGCGGTGCCAGTGGTGCGCGTCCTCGTCGAGGGGGACGCGGAGGGCGAGGACGGGGGCGGGGCGGGCGGCGAGGTCAGGGGCGGGGGGCGAGGTGGTCAATTCCGGTCAGCCCTTCGGTCGGGGGGAGACGACGCCTGAATAGACTGCCCGTGTCCGGTGCCGCTCGGCACGTGATTTCAAGTCGTCGGGAGAAGTGTCGTGGCCGAGGCCCTGTCCGAACACAGCGCGGATGTGATCGTGGTGGGCGCCGGACCCGCCGGGTCGGCGACCGCTTACCACCTGGCGAAGGCCGGACTGGACGTCCTGCTCCTGGAGAAGACGGCGTTCCCGCGCGAGAAGGTGTGCGGCGACGGGCTCACGCCGCGCGCCACGAAGCAGCTGCTCGCGATGGGGATCGACATCTCCGAGGAGGCGGGCTGGCTCCGCAACAAGGGCCTCCGCATCATCGCCGGTGGCAACCGCCTCCAGCTCGACTGGCCGGAACTCGCCTCCTTCCCGGACTACGGGCTCGTCCGCAAGCGCGACGACTTCGACGAGCAGCTCGCCCGCAACGCGCAGAAGGCGGGCGCGCGGCTGTACGAGCGCTGCAACGTCGGCGCGCCGATCACCGACGAGGCCGGGCGCATCACGGGCGTGCACGCGAAGCTCGGCGAGGAGAAGACCCCGGTCACCTTCCACGCCCCGCTCGTCGTCGCGGCCGACGGCAACTCGACGCGGCTGTCGCTCGCAATGGGCCTGCACCGCCGCGAGGACCGCCCGATGGGCGTCGCGGTCCGTACGTACTTCACCTCGCCGCGCCACGACGACGACTATCTCGAATCGTGGCTGGAGCTGTGGGACCGGCGCGGGCCGGGCGAGGACCGGCTGCTGCCGGGGTACGGCTGGATCTTCGGCATGGGCGACGGCACGTCGAACGTGGGCCTCGGGGTGCTGAACACGTCCTCGTCGTTCAAGGAGCTGGACTGGCGCGAGGTCCTGAAGGCCTGGTGCGCCTCGATGCCCGAGGAGTGGGGCTACACGCCGGACAACATGACGATTCCGATCCGGGGCGCGGCCCTCCCGATGGCGTTCAACCGCCAGCCGCACTACACGAAGGGCCTCCTCCTCGTCGGCGACGCGGGCGGCCTCGTCAACCCGTTCAACGGCGAGGGCATCGCGTACGCGATGGAGTCCGGCGCGATCGCGGCCGACGTCATCGTCCAGGCCCACGGCCGCCGCACCCCGGGGCTGCGCGAACTGACCCTCCAGCGCTACCCGAAGGTGCTGAAGGACACGTACGGCGGCTACTACAGCCTGGGCCGCGCCTTCGTGAAGCTCATCGGCAACCCGAAGGTCATGAAGCTCGCGACGGAACGCGGCCTCACCCACCCGATCCTCATGAAGTTCACCCTGAAACTCCTCGCCAACCTGACCGACCCGACCCACGGCGACGCGATGGACCGCATCATCAACGGCCTGACGAAGGTGGCACCGCGGGCGTAGGCCGCGCGGGGGTGGGGCGGTGGGGGGGCGAGGACTCCCCACCGTCGCGCCGTCACGAGGCCTTCGTGCAGGCGCCCGCACGGACGGCGCGCCGCGATGTACGCCTCGGCCGCGGCCAAGCCGGCTGTCGACGGCAACAGATCGAGCCCGCCCAGTACGAGCACGGGCGCGCCGAGCCCCGCGTGCAGCAGCCACGTGCAGCCGACCGCGAGCGGAAGCGGTTCGCTCTCCGGCTCCAAGAGCAAGTGTGCTCCGGACGGCGAGCTGAGAAGCACGGGCCGGGTGAGCGCAGGCGGCGCTACGTGAGCGGTGGAGCGTCGCAGTCCCCACCGTACGTAGGCATCGTGCAGCCGATCCGCCGCCTCCGCCGTGCCCGGTGCGAGCAGCAGGTGCGGGACGGCTGCGCCGCAGCCGAAGGCCACCCAGCTCCAGGCCCCGGTGCCCTTCACCGGGCCACCGCGCCGAGACAGCCCTGCACCAGTACGTGGACCACATCGATGCGCCACTCCGCGACACCGCCGTCGTCCATTCGCAGCCGAAAGCCGCAGCTCACGCCCTCGGTGAGGCGGGCCAGGACGGCGACACGACCGTCCCGGTCCAACAGCCGGGCAGCACGCACCCGTTCACCCTCGCTCAACGCGATCGCGCCGCGATCACGCAGGTCCCGTACGACGTAACGGAGCGCCTGCGCTTCCATGACGAAGGCGGCAGGCGGGCCCGTGCGGAACGGGTTTCTGGTGTTCAGGCGCTCCAAGTGGACGACGAAACCGACGGTCTCCATGGGCGGTCCTCCGCGCACGGCCGGCCCCACCGGTGGGCAGGGCTCGGCAAGCCGCTCCGCTACGGCGAGATCAGCCGACGCGGACGTGGAGTGACCGTAGCCACACAGAGGGGAGCGTAGCAAGACTGCTCCGGGGCATTCATGGCGCTGACGATGCACCCGGCGCGTAAACCGGGCGCATCGCCAGCCGTGTGCGCTCCCTCGCGAGCGGGCTCAGTCGAGCAGATGGTCGAATTCGCCGGCCTTCACGCCGAGGAGGAACGCTCGCAGGTTGTCGCTCGTCGTTGTCACCACCGTGTCCGGGGTGGTGCTTTCGCGCAGGTGGACGGAGCCGGGAGCGGTGCTGCGCAGCTCGATGCAGTTTTCTCCGCCGACACCGGAGAAGGACGACTTCTGCCAGGCATGGGAAGTGCTCATGTTGTGCGATCTCACAGTTCTCGTGCGATGTAGTGAATGAGGTGCCGGGACTCGTCCGGCGGAAGGCTCGCCTTCTCGGCGACGTCTATGAGGGTTGTGTAGCGCGCCAATTCCGCCGGTGCGTCCAGGAGCCGGCCGCCGAACGTGCTGTCGATCTGCACGGTGTCGAGCTGTGGGATGGTTCCTCGTGCGAGCAAAGTCGGCTGCGTCGCTTCGATGAATTCCGTGGTGCTGAAGGGAATGACGCGGATGGTGATGTGAGGGAGGCGTGACAACTCGGCCAGGTGGAAGAGCTGTTCGCGAGCCACCTCCCGACCGCCGAAGCGCATTCGTAGGGCGGCCTCGTGAATGAGCATGGTGCACGGCGTGGGTGCCTCGCCCTGGAGAATGCGCGTACGCCGCATACGGAAGGCGACTCTCTCCTCAGTCTCGTCCGGAGGCAGCGGCGGGAAAGCGCTGCTGTGCAGAGCGCGGGCGTAGTTCTCGGTCTGCGCCAACCCTGGCATGGTGAGCGCCTGTACCGAGCGCAGTTCCACGGCGTGGTGCTCCAGCTCTGCGATGTCCAGGAACGACGGCGCCAGGACTCCCCGGTACTCGTCGAACCACAGCGTCCCCCGCCGCTCCCGCGCGATTTCGCACAGCGCGTCGATCAGCTCCGGCGCCGCGCACTCGTAATACGTGCACAAGCGGCGTACGCGGTCCTCGCTGACGCCGATGCGGCCGGCCTCGATGTGGCTGATCTTGGCCTGGTCCACGGAGAGCATCCCGGCGGCCTCGCGCGCGGTGCGGCCCGCCGCCTCGCGCAGCTTCCGCAGCTCCGTGCCGAGCCGCACCTGACGGGCGGTCGGGTGGTCCCTGGGCGGCATGGCTCTCTTCTCCGGCGGGGTGCGGTGGAGTAGTAGCTGAACTGGCAGCTGAGCTACAAGTGGGCATTCAGAGTCTGCCGTCTCGCCGGGGAGCGGGTCCACTCGCATTGGCGACGGACGGACCGGCACAGGTGCCACGGGGCAGGGGTGCCCCTGGCCGGGAGGAGGAAGTCATGGCGAGTGGCACGCCGAGGGCATCAGGAGCCGTCCCGTGGGACGAGCTGAAAAAGGAGCTCGGCTTCACGGAGGAAGAGGCCGCCCGTATCCGGCGTCAAGCTGACGCCCTTCTGGCGCAGGCGGACGTGCTTCGGCGTATGGCGCGGGAGGCCGTGTCCGGGGAAGAGGGCCCGCTGTCGGGCTGAGCTTGTGGACGGGGACTGGGACTCGTACAACCTTCGCGGGCCCGGACTCGTCGGTCCTGGCATGCCTCAGCCAGCGCGGGAGCTTTTCGTCTTCTTCGTGTTCACCGGGCCCCTGTGGGCCGTCGTGCTCGGGCTTGTCGCGTGCGTGCTCTTCGGGGTGAGCGTGGTGCGGGCCAGGGACGAGGGGGTGCCGGTGTGGCGGCCGCCGGATGTGGCGATGTGCCTCGCGGGGGTGTTGGTGGGGCTCGCCGGTGGGGGCGGGGCGTACGCCGCGGGGTGTTGGACTGCGGTCTCGCGGCTCGAACCGCTCGGGGGGTGTGAGCAGTTGGGACTGCCCACCGCGCACATGGAGGAGCGGTACGGGTGGCCGCTCAGCATGAAGTGCGTGGACGGCGGCCAGGCGCGGGAAGTCGTGCCGCCCTGGGTCAATCCCCTTGTCCTGCTGGGCGTGTGCCTGCTCGGCCTCGCGCTGGGCGGGCTCACGCGGCACGTGGCGCGGCGCGTCCGGGCCGGGCTCGGCCGGCCCGCGACACGGCTCGCGCGTGAGCCGATTCGGGTGGTGCGAGCGCCTACGCTGCGGTGCGTACGTAACGTGACCGCACGGTCACCGATCGAGACGGGGAATCGACATGCGACTCATCAGCCGCGCCGCCACCTTCGGCACCACCCTCGCCACCGCCGTGGCCGCCACCATCGTGTTCACCGGGGCTCCGGCCTCCGCCGCTGGGGGGTACTGGGCGCCCTCGTGCGACGCCGGGCGGGCCTGCATCCGGCTCTCCGGGGGGCGGCAGGGGGCCGGGGGTGCCGTGTGGAACCTGGACGGGTGCGGGTACCACACGATCAAGGACCACTACGACTACGCCTGGGCGCACGGCAACGCCTTCGACGTCAAGTACGCGGACGGGCGTTGGGACCGCGTGCAGCCCAACTCCGGTCGTCCGCTGGACGGGAACAACCTCGTGACGGGCGTCGAGGTGCTCTGCTGAGCGAGTGACGTCGGCGGGAGGCGCGGGCAAGTCCGCGCCTCCCGCCGTCCGTTGGGTCACAGGCCCAGCAGGCGCTCCGCGTTCTCGTGCGCGATCTTCCGCTTGTCGGCCTCGGGCAGGTCCGCCTGCTCCAGGAACGGCACCGCGCCCTCGTTGCCGATGAACGGGTAGTCGACCGCGAAGACGATCCGCTCCAGCGGCATCGTCTCCAGGCAGAACCGCAACTGCGCCTGGCTCCACAGCCCGCTCGGCGCGATGTACACGTTCTCGCGGAAGTACTCGTGGAAGCTGCGGTCCAGGCCCGTCGCCCGCTGGGGCAGCGCCTCGTTCACGCGGTCGAGGTAGAAGGGGATCATCTCGCCCCAATGCCCCAGGATGAACTGGAGATTGGGGTACCGGTCGAGGACGCCGGAGTGGACCAGGTGCAGGAAGTGCACGGCCGTCTCCTGGTGCCAGCCCCACGCCGCCGTCTGGAGGCGGGTCTCCGTCACGAGCGGAAGACCGGCCGCGTAGTTGGCCTCGGTGATCACCCGCGGGGGCACCCCCGGGTGCAGGAAGACCGGCACGTTCAGCGCCGCCGCCTTCGCGAGGATCGGCTCGAAGCGCGGGGCGTCGAGGAACTCGCCCTCGGTGCGGCCGAAGATCATGGTGCCGACGAAACCCAAGTCGTTGACCGCGCGGTCGAGTTCGGCGACGGCCGCCTCGGGTGCGGCGGTCGGCAGCGAGGCGAAGGCGGCGAAGCGGTCGGGGTGGGCCCGTACGGCCGCCGCGGCCTTGTCGTTCGCGGCGGCGATCACCTCGGGAGCGACGTCGGCGGGGACGGTCTGCGCGCCGAGGCACGAGAGGACCTGCATCGTGATGCCGCCCGCGTCCATGTCCGCGAGCCGCTTATCGGCCAGGTCCTGGAGCACCTCGGGCGTCGGCGAGTACGGGAGGCCGCTCGACGGCCCGAACGCCTCGCCGAAACCGGGGCTGAGAGCCTGCGCCTCACGCCCGCCCGCCTTGGCGACGGCGGGGTCGGCGAAGTGCTCCTCCAGAGCGATGATCTTCATGGGGGGTTTCGTTCCCTTCGGGTTTTCGCGGTGGTACGGGTTCTCGCGGGGTGCTTCCGGTGGTGCGAAGTGGGGGGCGGGCCCGCGCCGTCAGGCGCGCGCGTACTCGATCCCCGCACACCACACGCGCGCGATCGTGCGGCTCGCGCGGATGTCGCTGAGCGGGTCGCCCGCGAGCAGGACGAGGTCCGCCCGTTTGCCGGGCGCGACGACACCCCGGTCCTCCAGCCCGAAGTGCCGGGCGGGCAGTACGGTCGCCGCGCGCAGGGCCTCGACGGGGCTCAGGCCCGCCTCGGTCAGCAGCTCCAGCTCGCGGTGGACGCTCTCGCCGAACGGGGGCGAGGCGGGCGCGGCCGCCGTGTGGTTGGCGTCCGTACCGGCGAGCACGGGCACGCCCGCGCGGTGCAGCGCGGCGACGCTCGCGCGCGCCGCCTCGTACGAGGGCCCCGGCGCCCCGGGCCG
>NZ_JAAGLR010000106.1 GCF_010548245.1 Streptomyces sp. SID11385 | reverse complement strand
CGCGCGAGGCGGGCGCGGACGTGCTGGCCCGGACGCTGGGGCCGGCGCCCGAGGTCGCGCGGCTGCTCGTCCGGCGGTACGAGGACGCGCTGTTCGCGCGGACGCCCCGGCTCGCCGCGGCGGCCTGACGTACAGCCGTTCGAAGTTGCCCACTAGGGTGTGCCGGGTGACTCCGGAACTGCGCACCGAGCGCCTGGTACTGAGCCCGTACGTCCGTGCCGACGAGGAGGACTTCGTCTCGCTCTTCCAGACGGCCGCCTTCGGCGAGCACTTCGGCGACGGCATGCAGTCGCCCGAGCAGGACCGCGCCCTGTTCTCCCGGATCTTCAGCTACGTGTACGCCGAGGAGCGCTTCCCCGTGTGGGCGGTCCGGCTGGCCGGGGCGTACGCCGGGCACGCCGAGATCAAGCCCTCGCCCGCGCCGTGGCTCGACGGGCACGAGATCATCTACGGCCTCGCCCCGCGCCACCACCACCAGGGCCTCGGCACGGAGGTCGCCGCGGCGCTCACCGCCTACGGCCACGAGACCCTCGCCCTCCCCGAGGTCCACGCGACGGTCGACTCGGGCAACACCCCCTCGCTCACCCTCCTCGAACGCCTCGGCTACGAGCGCCGCCGCGAGGTCAAGAAGGACGACGGCCGCGTGACCTGCCTGCTGACCTCGACAGCCGAAGGGTGGGCGGCACGCGGCTGAGGGCCGCCGCCGGGGCGGGTCGTGCCCCGGGCGGCGCCGCGCCTATCCCGTCCCGCGGCCCCCTACCCCCGTGCGGCGCCCCCCGCGATCCGTTCCCGCACCGCGGCGAGCGTGTACGCGCCGGGGCCGCCGCCCGTGCGGGCCAGCTCGTTGACGAGCGTGCGCAGGGTCTCGTTGACCGGCGTGGGGACGCCGTGCAGGCGGCCGAGGAGCACGATCTCGCCGTTGAGCCAGTCGGCCTCGACCGAGGCGGCCCCGCGTCTGAGGCTCTGCCACGTGGAGCCGCCGCCGCGCGGGACGCCGGGCACGGGGAGCAGCCGCATCCGCTCACCGCGCGCGAGGCGCGTCTCCTCCTCGCCCGCCGTCGCGATTCCGGCGGCTTCGAGCACCGCGACGCCCTCCGCGCGCGCCTCGGCGACGAGGGCGAGAGCCTCGGGGCCTTCGAGCGGCCCGGCGAGCGCCTCGATCGCGTTGGTGAGGTTGTCGAGCAGCTTGGCGTACTTCCAGGGCATGACGTCCTCGGGCAGCGGCGCACCCAAGTGGCTCGCGCGCAGGTCGGCCGCGACGGCCTTCAGTACCGGTTCGGGGCGGCCGGGCGGGTAGGTGCCGAGGTGGAGGACGCCGGAGAGCGGGGTGCCGCCCGCGCCGATGGTCCCGGGTTCCAGGTAGGTGGACGGCAGCCACACGCACACGCCGACGACGCGCGCGAAGCGGCGCAGCGCCGTGCGTTCGTTGGCCACGCCGTTCTGGAGGCACAGCACGGGGAGCCGTTCCCCGGCCGTACCGCCGCCCGCGACCGGGCGCGGCGCCCACGCGTCGAGCGCCGCCACGGTGTCCTGGCTCTTGACGGCGAGAAGGAGCACGTCGTCCGCCCGCAACTCCCCCAGTTCCTCCGGCCCGCCGACGACGGCCACCCGGTGCACGTGCTCCCCGTCGGGCGTCACGAGCCGCAGCCCGTCGCGCTCCAAAGCCTCCCGGTGCGCCCCGCGCGCGACGCACACCACCTCGCGCCCGCTCCCCGCGAGCCGCGCCCCGACCGTCCCGCCGACGGCCCCTGCCCCGATCACGATGTATCGCATACGCGGGAGCCTGCCACAACGGCCGCCGCCGGGGCAGGGGAAGCCGGCCGCGAAGCCCTGCGGCCTCGCACTTCAGCGCGCAGGAAGCGCTTGCCCCGTGGCCCATTCCCCCGGCCGGGTCCGGCGGCATAGCGTGGGCGTCGCCGTGTCGCCCCGTGGGCGGCCGGCGGCGACGCACCGTACCCGCGTGCTTCCGTACCCCGTGTGCTCCGGCACCCGTGTGTTTGAGGAGAGGCCCCCATGGCCCTGTTCGACCTGTCCGTCGACAAGCTGCCCGGCTACCGCAGCGCGTCCGTGGAGCCGGAGGACTTCGACGCCTTCTGGACCCGGACGCTCGCCGAGACCCGCGCGCACCCGCTCGACGCCCGCTTCGCGCGCGTCGACGTCCCGCTGACGACCGTCGAGGTGTACGACGCGAGCTTCTCGGGCTTCGGCGGCGACCGGATACGCGGCTGGCTCGTCCTGCCCGCGGGGACGAGCGAACCGCTGCCGCTCGTCGTCGAGTTCCTCGGTTACGGGGGCGGGCGCGGCCTGCCGCACACGCATCTGCTCACCGCGAGCGCGGGCTACGCGCACTTCGTGATGGACACGCGCGGGCAGGGCGCGGGCTGGGGCGGCGGCGACACCGTGGACCCGGGCGGCAGCGGCCCCGCCGTGCCGGGGTACATGACGCGCGGGATCGACGACCCCGACACGTACTACTACCGGCGGGTCTTCACGGACGCCGTACGGGCCGTGGAGGCGGCGCGCTCGCACCCGCTGACCGACGCGAGCCGTACCGTCGCGACGGGGACCAGCCAGGGGGGCGGGATCACGCTCGCGGTCGGCGGCCTCGTGCCCGACCTGGCCGGCATCGCGCCCAACGTCCCGTTCCTGTGCGACTTCCCGCGCGCGACGACGCTCACCGACAAGCACCCCTACCGCGAGATCGGCGCGTATCTCAACGTCTTCCGCGACCGCGTCGCCGCCGTGCGTTCCACGCTCGCCTACTTCGACGGCGTGCACTTCGCCGCGCGCGGCACCGCGCCCGCGCTCTTCTCGACGGCCCTGGAGGACCAGGTCTGCCCGCCGTCCACGGTGTACGCGGCCTTCAACGCGTACCCGGTCGCGGAGAAGGACATCAAGGTGTACGAGTTCAACGGCCACGAGGGCGGCGGCACCCACCAGGAGGCGGCCCGACTGGCATGGCTGCGGGGGCTGGAGGGGTTCGGGCTGGAGGGCTGACCGGGGGCGGCGGACGGGCGCGCTGCCGGCCGGAAGCGGTCTCACGTGGTGTCGTCGTCCGAGGCGTACGGCGTCCCCTGGTGGAACCACAGCAGCCACTCCCCCGAGCCGGGCGCGCGGCGCCACAACGAGGCGCGGTGCACGGTGCGCTCGCCGTCGTCGGTGTCCCAGCGCAGGTGGACGAGATCGGGGGCGAGCCGGGTCGCGGTCATGGCCGTGATCCGGCTCGGCGCGTCCTCGGGGCCGTGCGGGGCGGCGCTCGCGGGCGAGAGCACGGTGGCGACCGAGGCGCGGTCCCACAGTCGCCCCGAGGCACCGACCTCGTGGAACTCCGGGTGGAGGTCGCGCAGGAGGGCGACCGGATCGCGGCGCACCTCGGGCCGGAGCATCCGCGACTCGCGGGCGACGACCTCGGCGAGATCGGGGTCGGCGAGATCGGGGGCGTGGCGGGAGACGGGCTCGTGGTGCGAACCGGGCTTCCTGGGCGTGTCGGCCGTCATGGCCTCGTATCCTCCTCCGCCCCCTCCGCGAGGGCGAGGAGTTTTTTCACCGTGTTCCACGTGCGCGTCGTCGTGAAGAGGCCCGGGAGGCGGGCGGGGCGCAGGAGTTCGGTGGCGAGGGCGGAGCGGCTGATGCCGTCCGGGGTGTGCAGGTAGAGGACGCGGTCGCCGATGCGGTAGTCGTCCGGGGCGTGGGCGGCGGGGTCGAGAGCGGCGAAGCGGGCGGGGTCCGCCGGGCCCGAGAGGAAGACGAGCTGAAGTCGCGAGCCGTGGAAGGTGCCTTCGGGGTACGGGTTCGCGGCGAGCGCCGCCCGCAGCCGTACCGCGTCGAGCACCAGGACGGGGACCGCGAAGCCGAACTCGCGCTCCAGGAGCGCGGCCAGCTCGGCGGCGTGGGCCTCGGGCGGGCGTGGCTCCCCCGGTACGAAGACGAGGTTCCCGCTGTTGAGATGGGTGCGCACGGCCCGGTGGCCGAGCCCGGCGGCCAGTTCGCGCAGCCGCGCCATCGGCACCCTGTGCGCCGTCCCCACGTTCACGCCCCGCAGCAGGGCGACCGATGCACTCGTCATGCCCCGCACGTTAGCCGCCGCGGCTGACAGCGGCCGGAAAAGCCGCTCCCCCCGGCGCCCTGGGGCAACCGGGGGGAGGGACCGCAACAGCGGCGGGGCCGGTCCCGTCCGGCCGCGCGACCGCGGGTGTCAGGAAGGCGAGTCCGGGGACCGCGGCGCTTCCCGCTCACCGCGCTGGGCCGGCACCTGCGTACCGAAGGCGATGGTCTGCCCCTGCTCCGCCTGCTGCCCCGGATAGGCGGCGCCGGTCGCGTCGGCGACGCGCGCGAGCTGCTCCTCGGCGAGGGCCGGGGGCGGCAGCGGTATGGACTCCAGGGTGCGGCCGAAGTCGCGCGTGGAGAGCAGCAGCTTGTAGACGATGGCCAGCTCGAAGACGAGCATGAGCGCCGCCGAGACGAGCGTCGCGCCGAGGACGACGTTGAAGAGCGGCCCGACGATGAAGACGCCCATCTGGAACTCGATGCCGCTCACGAGGTGCGGGCGGATGCGGTGCCGCAGGAGGGCGGAACGGAAGCGCAGGTAGAGCGGGAACTTCCGCCGGAACTCCTGCTGGAGGTCGATGACCTGCTTCTTCTTGACCGGCGGGGTGTCCTCGTCGCTCAGCTCGCTCACACCGGGCAGATCGGCGCCTGAGGGGTCCTTGACGGTCGGGTCGTGCTCGTCGAGGTCTTCGGAGCCGGGCAGGTCGACCGCGTCGCCCCCCGCCGTCGCCGCGTCGCGGCGCTCCCCGGCGGCGTACGTGTGCGTGGGGCGCGCGGCGGCCGGGGCCCCGGCGGGCTCCTCGGTGCCGTCCTCGTCCGGGTCGGCGGGCGCGTTCGTACCCGCCGCGCGGTTGAGGTCCTGCTCGATGTCGGCCTCGGGGTTGGCGCGCAGCAGGTCCTCCATGAAGGCGACCTGCTCGCTGTTCCGCGCCTTGCGCGCGGCACGCATCCTGGCCTTGATCTGACGCCGCATGGTGAGGCGGGTCTTGAAGGTCTCCAGGGCGTTGATGTACCGCAGCGCGTCGCAGAAGACGACGAGCACCGCGAGCCAGATGTAGAGGGTGTTGTCGCTGCGGTGGTACTGGCCCCACATGAGCGCCACGGCACAGGCGGCGACGCGGATGCGGTCGAAGATGTAGTCGAGCCACGCGCCGAAGACGGAGCCGCGCCCGGTGAGGCGGGCGACCTTCCCGTCCATGCAGTCGAGGACGAAGCTGAAGTGGTAGACGACCGCCCCGAGGACGATCCACTGCCAGTCGCCGAGCGCGAAGAGCGCCGCCGAGCCGAGGCCGAGGATCAGCGCGGCCCACGTGATCTGGTTCGGGGTGATGCGCGTGTACCGCGCGGTGAGCCGGACGAGGGGCGTCGCGAGCGGGTCGACCAGCAGGACGGTCCACCACGCGTCGCGCTTCTTCTGCACGAGCTTGCGCACTTCACGCACCGGCGGGGTGCTGCGACGGTCGTACGGCGCGGGACGACCCTGCGCCGGAGCGGCGGCCTGTCCCGGCACGACCGGGGTGGGGGGTGGTGCGGCTTCGCCACCTGGAGGCGTGGGCTCCGTGGGGGCGAGCGTTTCGTGCTCGTGAGGCATTCTCGTTTTCCTGCCGTTGCGGAGAGTTCACCTCACGGTAGGGAAGCATTCAGCAAAGAAACAAGAGTCTTCGGGTGCAACCCTCAGGTCATCCCGAAGGTCTCTCGGCCCGATTACGCCGGTCCGCGCCCACAACTTCTCCATATTTCGCGCGCGTTATTCCGGCGTTATCCATTGGGCGCCACGTTGTTATTCAACGAACGGAACGCTTTCACCCCCGGGCTCGTCACCGCCCTCGCCGCCGGCCCCGTTGTACCGCAGGAGGTACTGGGCGAAGCGGTCCAGGTCGGCCGCACCCCAGTCGGCGAGACGTCGCTGAAAAGCCTGCCGTCGCGCCTCGTTCACCTGCGCGAGCACCTCCACGCCGTGGGCGGTCAGGTGCAGTACGTGGACCCGCGCGTCGACGGGGTCGACGCCGCGCACCACGAGCCCGGCCCGTTCGAGAACGGATACCTGGCGACTGATCGTCGACTTGTCGAGCAGGTAATGCGCGGCCAGGTCGGTCGCACGGCAACCCGGCTGATATTCGACGTGACTCAGCAGCGTGAAGGAAACGAGCGACAATTCGGGGTGCATGTGCGCCGCGATCCCCCTGGCCCTGCGCGCGAAGGCCGTCATTTCACGCTGAATGATCTCCAGGGCGGCATCCCTCTCAAGTGCCACGTCCCCCGCCTCGTCATGCGCCACGCGCACCACCTCCTCGTTTGGTTGTATAGTACAACGTAAACACATGGTTGCATTTGCCAACCAACCCGGCCGCCGTCGCCCGTCCCCGGCACGGCGCGGTTCCACAGGAGTACTCCCGATGAGTTCAGCCGAAGCCCCGGCGCCCAGCAGGGCCCGCGATCTGGCCGCGGCCCGTCATGTCCTGGTCCATCTGCTGACCCCGATGCTCATGTGCGTCGGCATGGGCCTCGCCTACCTCGGCGCCTTCGTCAATCCCTCGCCGCACCACATGCCGGTCGCCGTCGTCGGCGCGGGCCCCAGCACCGCCGCGCTCGCGCAGACGGTCCACGACAAGGCAGCGGCGGCGGGCGAGTCGCTCGACGTACGGACGGTCCCGGACCGCGACGCGGCGCGGCACCTGCTCATGGAGCGACAGCTCTCCGGCGCCTTCGTCCCCTCGGACACGGCGCCCGAACTGCTCGTCGCCAGCACGAACGCCGATACGAGCGCCACGGTGGCCGGGAAGGTCTTCACCCCGCTCGCCACCGCACAGGGCAAGCCGCTGAAGGTCACCGATCTCGCCCCGCCCGCCCACGGGGACCCGACCGGGCAGGGCATCTTCTTCTTCCTCGTCGCCGTGAGCATCGGTTCGTACGCCTCCGTCGCGGTGCTCGGCGGGGCGGGTGCCGTGCTGCGGATGCGGGCCAGGGCGGCCTTCGTCGTCGCGACGTCCTTCGCCGTGAGCCTCATCGGCGCGGCGCTCGCGGGGCCCGTCTTCCACGTCGTCTCGCACGGGCTGTGGGGGGTGTGGGCCATGGCCTGGCTCTACTCCGCCGGCATCCTCTTCCTCGGCGTGGGCCTGCACACGTTCCTGAAGCGGTGGACGACGCTGACGATGATGGTCCTCTTCGTGATGCTCAACTTCACGACGTCCGGCGGTCTGTACCGCCCCGAACTCCTCAACGGTTTCTTCGGCGCGCTGCACTCCTTCTGGAACGGCGCGGGGCTGGTCGAGGGCCTGCGCAGCCTCGTCTACTTCGACCACGTCGGCCTTGGCCGCCACGTCCTCACGCTCGCGGTCTGGCTCGTCGTGGGCCTGCTCGCGACGACGGTGGCCGGCCTGTACGAGCGACGCCGCCGCGCGGCCCCGGCCGCGGCTCCGGAGCCTGCGCACCACCATGCGGCTCCTGCCGTTCAGGACGAGAGCCCGGAGGAGCACGAGGAGCGGGAGGAGGAGATGGACGAGTCGGTGGGCGTATAGCCGTTTAGCACGGAGGACGACCCCGGCCGACCGGCCTGTGGACAACTACGGCGAACCCGCACCCGCTCTCACTCGAACCGGTGAGGCGTTGTGCGGGTTCGCCGTAGTTGTCCACAGATTTCGCGGGAAGGGGCGGAGGGGGTGGGGGGTTTGGGAGACTTGTATAGGGGTCGCCCCCCGGGCGGGAGGGGGCTGCCACCCGGACAGGAGCGAGCTGCCACCCAGGTCCGGACAGCAAGAACGAGACCGGCCCGCCACCCGGACGTCACCGGCCTGTCCCCCGGTGGGAAACTAGCCCTTGGCGTCCCCGCGCGGCCGGGGCCGCCCTGACCACGGCACGGCGGGCCCCGCGGGGCCCGGCAGGGGAGGCGGACGATGGACGAGTCGCGGGCGCGCGAGGTGCTGGCCTCGGCGGGGCTCGACGCGGGCGCGGAGCTGATGGTGCTCGGCGAGAACGCGGTGTTCGCCTCCGGGGACCTCGTGATCAAGGTCGGACGGGCACCCGAACTGCTCGAACGGGCACAGCTCGCGCTCCGCATCGCGGACTGGCTCAAGGAGAGCGGCGTCCCCGCCGTACGCGCCGCGCGCTCCGAGCCGCTGCTCGTCGAGGGGCATCCCGTCACGCTGTGGGAGCGGCTGCCGGAGGCGAGCAGGCTCGCGACCCCCGCCGACCTCGCGGCGCTGCTGCGCCAGGTCCACGCGCTGTCCGCTCCGTCCTTCGCGCTGCCCCGGCGCGAACTCCTCGGCGGCGTCGAGCGCTGGCTGCGGCTCGCGGGGGACGCGATCGACCCGGCCGACGCGGCCTTTCTGCGCGAGCGCCGCGACGGCTTCGCCCCGGCCGCCGCCGCGCTCACTCCCCACCTGACCCCGGGCCCGATCCACGGCGACGCGCTCCCGCGCAACGTACTGGCCGGGCCCGAGGGGCCCGTCCTCTCGGACCTGGAGACCTTCTCCTTCGACCTGCGCGAGCACGACCTCGTCGTGATGGACCTCTCGCGGGACCGCTACGGCCTCCCCGCCGAGGCGTACGAGGACTTCGTGCGCGGCTACGGCTGGGACGTACGCGAGTGGGAGGGGCGGCTCACGCTGCGCGGGGCGCGCGAGACGGCGAGCTGCGCGTGGGTCGCGCAGCACGCCCCGTCGAACCCGGCCGCCCTGACCGAGTTCCGCCGCCGCGTGAACTCGCTGCGGGACGGCGACACGACCGTACGGTGGTACCCCTTCTGAGCCCGGTCGCGGAAGACGCCCTCGTCACCGCCGCACGCTGACCGGGGCTCACCCGCCTCCGCAGCGATCCGGCCCCCTCGCCGCTCCCCTCCCCCCTCAAGCCGCCGTCCGCTGACGCGGTATCACCGGCCACGCCCCCTCCACCACCGCGTCCGGCTTCGTGCGGCGCAGGTACTCCTGGAGGCTCGCGGACTGGCGGGCCGCCGCGTCGATCTGGAGGCGGTGCAGTTCGGCGGGGGCCAGGGCGCCGAGGCCGGGGTGGTGAGCGCCGAGGCTGCGGGCGAGGAGCGTGGCCGCCAGCGCGTCGGAGCGGGCGTCGTGCGCGGTGTCGAGGCGGACGCCGTAGTGGGCGCACAGCGCGGCCAGGACGCGGCTGCCCCGGCGGTAGCGGTCGGCGTGCTTGTCGAGGACGAGCGGGTCGATCACCGGGGCCGGTTCCGCACCCAGCGCCTCGGCGAGCGCGGGCACGCCGTGGCGACGGCACTCGCGGTCGAGGAGCGAGAGATCGTAGCGCGCGTTCATCACCACGAGCGGGGTGCCCGCGCGCAGTTCGGCGGCGAGCGCCCCGGTGATCTCGGCGACGGCGTCCCGGGCGGGGGCGCCGTCGGCGCGGGCGCGCGCGGTGGGGATGCCGTGTATCGCCGTGGCCTCGGCGGGGATCTCGACGCCCGGGTCGAGCAGCCACGTACGGGTGTGCGCGACGGCGCCCGAGGCGTCGAGGCGTATCACCGCGGCGGTGACGATGCGGTCGTGCTCGACGTCGGTGCCCGTGGTCTCCAGGTCGAAGCCGGTCAGCGGCCCCTCGTACCAGGTCATGTGTGTCTCCCTCGGCGTGTTCGGCGACGTGTCCCCCCGTCCGGGCGCCGCGTGGTCCCCACCTTCGCACGCGCCTGTGACAGTGCCCCCGTACCCCCGGCGCCCCCGCCGTAAGGGGCCGCGACCGCACGAGCCCCTGGCCGTAGGAGCCGCCGCAGCAGGGAACCCGCCGCCGTGAAGGCCGCTCAGGACACCGGCCGGGCGTCCGCCCACGCCGATTCGAACTCCTCGCGGTACGTGTCGAAGAGGCCGCTCTCGCCGTCGGCGGCCCCGCGCACGAGCCGTCCCCCGCCTCGTACCACCAGGACCGGGGACTCCATGCCCCGGGCCCGGCGCAGGTAGGGCTGGACGACGGCGACGCCGTCCGCCGTGTCGCCGTCGACGAGGTAGGCGCCGGTGCGCGGGGTCTCGTCGATGACCTGTATCTCGAAGGCGCCGGGGTCGCGCAGCCGGGCCCGCACGCGCCGCATGTGGAGGATGTTCATCTCGACGCTGCGGCTCATCTCGCCTCGTTTGAGGCCGAGTTCGCGTTCGCGGCGTTTGACGGCGCTGCTCGCGGGATTGAGGAAGAGGAGGCGTGTGCGGCAGCCCTCCTCGGCGAGCCGGACGAGGCGGCGTCCGGAGAAGTTCTGGACGAGGAGGTTGAGGCCGATGCCCATCGCGTCGAGCCGGCGGGCCCCGGCGAAGAGGTCTTCGGCGGGGAACTGCCGCAGGAGGCGGACGCGGTCGGGGTGGACGGCGACGACGTCCGCGTACCGGTCGCCGACGAGGTCCTCGACGGCGTCGACGGGGAGGCGGCGGGTCGAGGGGATGCCGGTCCCGGCCGAGAGCATGTCGAGGAGCCGGGTCGAGGCGCGTTCGGCCTGGGCGAGGACGCTCGGGTTCAGGGCGCGGTTGCGCGAGACGACGTTGCGCGCGACCTCCAGTTCGTCGAGTGCCAGCTCGACGTCCCTGCGGTCGTCGAAGTACGGCTCGAAGCAGGGCCAGTGGCTGACCATGAGTTCGCGGAGCTGGGGCAGCGTCAGGAAGCTGAGCACATTGTCGTCGGCGGGGTCGAGGAGGTAGCCCTTGCGGCGGCTGACCTCGCGCACCGCGATGGCGCGCTGCACCCATTCCTGCCCGGCGGGCCCGGCGGCGGCCGTCACCCAGTCCTCGCCGTGCACCGGTACGTACACGGGGCGCAGGACGGCGGCGACGACGGCGCGCAGCCGTTGTTCGACGAGATTGAGCCAGACGTAGACGCGGCCGGCGCGCTGGGCCCTGGTGCGGACCTCTTCCCACTCCTTGGGGCCCCAGTCCAGCTCGGGCCCTATCTGCGGGGAGACGTCCACGGTGCCCGTGAGCGGGACCGGTGGAGGCGGGGGTTCCGCCGTGGAACCCTCCGCGCCGCCGCCTTCGCCAGGTGGCAGCTCCAGCCCTCCCGACACCCGCACACCGCCCCTTCGTCCCACTTCCGCAGCGTCTGCCGCCCCTGTTCAACGATCAAGGAAGACTACTCCGGACGGGGGCCCGGGTGCAGCCGGAGGCCATGGCTCCCTTTCCCTTCGCGCGGTCCCCGAAACGGCCCCCGTGCGGGGTGCGGACGCGGCGTGGACGGGGCGCGGAGGCGGGGTGAGCGGGGCGGGGAGGGCTCGGGGGGATCACCTGTCCGGCGGTGTACAGAGCGGAGCGGGCTGGGCGGGGGCCGTGCCGATCTCGCCATAATCGCTCATCAGGCTGAATTTCGGTCCGGAGACTTGACGCCTTTCGGGTGGTCGGATCGCTGCGGGACCCCCACCGCCGCCCACGCCCGTTCGTACGTCGGTGTGGTCGCGGCTCCGGCGGGACAGAAGTCCTACGGGAGCGGCCCCTCTTCCGGGAGACTCGGGCCCATGGTGGCCCTTCCCGCGGGCCGGAAACGGAAGAGTCGAGTTCATGCAGCTCTGGCCAGGTGAGGCATATCCGCTCGGCGCCACGTACGACGGCGCCGGGACGAACTTCGCGGTCTTCTCGGAGGCCGCCGACCGTATCGAGCTGTGCCTGCTCCACGACGACGGCTCGGAGAGCGCGGTGGAACTGCGCGAGTCCGACGCCTTCGTCCGGCACGCGTATCTGCCCGGGGTGATGCCGGGCCAGCGGTACGGCTTTCGCGTGCACGGCCCGTACGAGCCCGCGCGCGGGCAGCGGTGCAACGCGGCGAAGCTCCTCCTCGACCCGTACGCGAAGGCGATCAGCGGGTCGATCGACTGGGGCGAGGCGGTGTACGGGTACCACTTCGGGGCGCCCGACAAGCGCAACGACCTCGACTCGGCCCCGTACACGATGGCGTCCGTCGTCGTGAACCCGTACTTCGACTGGGGCGACGACCGTCCCCCGCGCACCGACTACCACCGCACGGTCCTGTACGAGGCGCACGTCAAGGGCCTGACGATGCGCCACCCCGATCTGCCCGACGAGCTGCGCGGCACGTACGCGGCGCTCGCGCACCCCGCGATCATCGGGCACCTGACCGAGCTGGGCGTGACCGCGCTCGAACTCATGCCGGTGCACCAGTTCGTCAACGACCACCGGCTCGCGGACGCCGGGCTCGCGAACTACTGGGGTTACAACACGATCGGATTCTTCGCCCCGCACAACACGTACGCCTCGTGGGGCGACCGGGGCCAGCAGGTCCTGGAGTTCAAGTCGGCGGTACGGGCGCTGCACGAGGCGGGCATCGAGGTGATCCTCGACGTCGTCTACAACCACACCGCCGAGGGCAACCACCTGGGCCCCACCCTCTCCTTCCGCGGCCTCGACAACGCCTCGTACTACCGGCTCACCGAGGACCCGAAGTACTACATGGACACGACGGGCACCGGGAACTCGCTGCTCATGCGCTCCCCGCACGTCCTCCAGATGATCATGGACTCGTTGCGGTACTGGGTCACGGACATGCACGTGGACGGTTTCCGCTTCGACCTCGCGGCGACGCTCGCCCGGCAGTTCCACGAGGTGGACCGGCTCTCGTCCTTCTTCGACCTCGTGCAGCAGGACCCGGTGGTCAGCCAGGTCAAGCTCATCGCGGAGCCGTGGGACGTCGGCGAGGGCGGGTACCAGGTGGGGAACTTCCCGCCGATGTGGACGGAGTGGAACGGCAAGTACCGCGACACGGTGCGCGACCTGTGGCGCGGGGAGCAGGGTTCGCTCGCCGAGTTCGCCGGGCGCCTGACCGGCTCCTCCGACCTCTACCAGGACGACGGGCGCCGCCCGCTCGCCTCGATCAACTTCGTCACGTGCCACGACGGCTTCACGCTGCGCGACCTCGTCTCCTACAACGAGAAGCACAACGCGGCGAACGGCGAGGACAACCGGGACGGCGAGAGCCACAACCGCTCGTGGAACTGCGGCGCCGAGGGCGAGACGAACGATCCCGCCGTGACGGAGCTGCGGGCCCGGCAGATGCGGAACTTCCTCGCGACGCTCATGCTCTCGCAGGGCGTGCCGATGCTGAGCCACGGCGACGAGTTCGGGCGCACCCAGGGCGGCAACAACAACGCGTACTGCCAGGACAACGAGCTGGCGTGGGTGAAGTGGCCGTCGGAGGGTGGCGCGGGCGAGGACGGGGCGGGCGACGAGGAGGCGACGGCGCTCGCCGCGTTCACGCGCGCGATGGTGTGGCTGCGCCGCGACCACCCGGTCTTCCGGCGCCGCCGCTTCTTCCACGGCCGCCCCGTCGAGGGCACGCACGACGAGCTGTCCGACATCGCGTGGTTCACGCCCGAGGGCGCCGAGATGACGCGCGGCGACTGGGACGGGGCGACGGCGAGCGCGATGACCGTCTTCCTCAACGGCAACGCGATCTCGGAGCCGGGCCCGCGCGGCGAGCGCATCCAGGACGACTCCTTCCTCCTCATGTTCAACGCCTCGCCGCAGGACCTCGACTTCGTCATCCCCGTCAACCACGGCAAGGAGTGGCAGGTCGTCGTCGACACCTCGCGCGCGGACGGCCTCCCGCCGGGCACGGGCGTCAAGGCGGGCGCGGGACAGCGCCTCGAACTGAAGGACCGGACCTTGGTGGTGCTTCAGCGGCCCGCGTGAGCGAAGGGGCGCGCGGCGGGGGTACGAGGTGCCCCCTCCGCGCGGCGCCCCGCCCCGTGCCCGCGCCGCCCCGCCCTCGCTCACCCGTCCGATTCCCCCGTCCGCGCGTCCCCATGTCACACTCGCCCGCCGCGCGGGTACACAACCCCCCATGACCTCCGACTCCTCGCGCGCCCCCGAAGCGGTCTTCGCCCCGCCGACCGCGACCTACCGGCTCCAGCTCACGCCAGGCCGCGGCTTCGCGGACGCGGCGGAACTGGTCCCCTACCTCGCCTCGCTCGGCGTCTCGCACCTGCACCTCTCGCCCGTCCTGGAAGCGGTGCCCGGCTCGGCGCACGGCTACGACGTGACCGATCCGACGCGGGTACGGGAGGAGCTGGGCGGCCGGGCGGGGCTGCTCGCGCTCGCCGGGACGGCCCGCGAGCACGGGCTGGGGCTCGTGCTCGACCTCGTCCCCAACCACATGGCCGCCGCGCCCCGGTACACGCGCGCGCTGTGGCACGTGCTCCGCGAAGGCCCCGAATCCCCGTACGCGCGCTGGTTCGACCTCGACTGGGAGGGCGGCGGCGGGCGGCTCCTGCTGCCGGTCCTCGGCGGCCGGCTCGCCGACGTACAGAACCAACTGACGGTGACGGACGGAGAGTTGCGGTACCACGAGCACGCCTTCCCGCTCCGCGAGGGCACCGAGCACCTGCCGCTCGACGAGCTGCTCGACGCGCAGTGGTACCGGCTCGCATGGTGGCGCCTGGCCCGTACCGAGCTGAACTACCGCCGGTTCTTCACCATTTCGGAGCTGATCGGGGTGCGGCAGGAGGACCCGGAGGTCTTCGCGGCGACGCACGGTCTCGTCCTCGACCTCATGGCGGCGGGGGCCGTGCAGGGCCTGCGCATCGACCACCCGGACGGGCTCGCCGACCCGGGCGGCTATCTGCGGCACCTCGGGGAGCGCGCGGCGCAGGTGGTCCCGGGCGGGCACTGGACCGTCGTGGAGAAGATCCTCGCGGACGGCGAGGCGCTGCCCGAGGGCTGGCCGGTCTCGGGCACGACGGGGTACGACGCGCTGCGCCACATCGACGGCGTCTTCACCGACCCGGCCGGCCACGGCGAACTCCTCACGCGCTACCGGGCGCTCGCCGCCCCCGCCGAGGCG
>NZ_JAAGLR010000951.1 GCF_010548245.1 Streptomyces sp. SID11385 | reverse complement strand
CGCGGCACGACGGGCGTGCCCGTACGCCGTCGCGCCGGTCGGCCCCGCTCCCCGCGCACCACCCTCCGGCGCACGCCGTTTCAGGAGTACGCACATGAGCCACCCGATCGACTTCCACGCCCCCGAGGGCCTTCTCACGCGCGGCACCGTCCTCGTCGTGCCCGGGCGCGGCGAGACCCCCGAGACGTACCGGCGCCTCGGCGCCCGGCTCGCCTTCGACGCCTACCGCGTCCGCGTCGTCGAGCCGCCCGGGACGCTCACGTCCCGGCAACTCGCCGACGCGCTCCCCGAGGAGCGTGCCGCCCCCGTCGTCCTCCTCGGTGCCGACGCGGGCGCGGCGGCGCTCGCCGCCCTGTACGCGCACGACGACGCCCCCGCGGCCGACGCCCTGATCCTCGCCGGTCTCCCCGCCCCCGCCCCGCGCGCGGCCGAAGCCGCCACCTGGGACGACGAACTCGGCATCCGCACCGCGTGCCCCACCCACCGGGGCCGGCTCAGCGAGGACACGGGAGTACGGCGCGGCGCGCTCGCCGAGCCCGTACCGCTCGCACTGCTCGCCGCCGCCTACGCCGCCCGCCCCACCGTCCCCACCCTCCTGCTCAGCGGCGAACGGGACCCCCTCGCCGACCACACCGCGCTCGCCGAGCTCGCCGCGTCCCTGGACCGGGCACGCCTCGCCCTCGTCCGCGGCGCCCACCACGATGTCCTCAACGACCTCCAGCACCGCTCCGTCGCCGCCGAAGCCGTCGGCTTCCTGGAGACCCTGCGCGAAGACCTCGTCCCGCGCGTCGCCGTCCAGTCCAGTACGTGGTGACCCGCGCACCCTCCCCACGGAAGGCACCGTCATGGCCCGCATCCTCTCCGTCTCCGGCAGCCCCTCCGCGACCTCGCGTACCGCCCGCCTCCTGCGCCACCTGGACGAGCACCTGCGCGCGCAGGGCCACGAGGTCACGGTCCTCGACGTCCGCACCCTGCCCGCCGGGCCGCTCCTGGCCGCCGAGTTCGGGCACCCGGACCTCGTCCGCGCGACGCGCGCCTTCGCCGAGGCCGATGGCGTCGTCATCGGTACGCCCGTCTACAAGGCGGCGTACTCGGGCCTCCTGAAGACGCTCCTGGACGTCCTCCCGCAGTACGCCCTCGCGGGCAAGACCGTCCTCCCGCTCGCCACGGGCGGCTCCACGGCCCACGTCCTCGCCCTCGACTACGCCCTGCGCCCGGTGCTCACCTCGATGGGCGCGGCGCACGTCGTCCCCGGCTGGTTCGTCGTCGACAAGGACCTCGCGGTCGATCCGGAGGGCACGCTGACGATCGCCCCGGGCACGGCCGAGGCGCTGGCCCAGGTCACGGACACGTTCGCCCGCGCCCTGCACACCGCGTTCCCGGCGCCGCCGGTCGCGGTGCCGGTGGGCTGAGCACGCGGCCGACGGCCCGCCCGCCCGGGTCCACCAGGGGGGCGGGCCGGGCCGACGCCGAGCAATAGTGCCCAACTGCCCCTGTTATTTGGCTTGTTGAAAGCCTGTACAGCAACGCCCCCATCGCCCACGCTGAACTGCGCCGCCTCTGACGACGTCAGCCGGACAACGTTGTCAGGCCGGTGACTCCGCCGCTCGCCGCACGAGACGGGTGGCGGCCCCCCGCAGTCACGCAGGCGAGAAGGGAACAGCCGAATGAGAGCGAGAGCAGCAGGTGGCATCGCCGCCCTGGTCCTGGGAGCGGCCCTCTGGTCCGCCGGTCCCGTGAGCGCCGCCCCCACCGAGGGCGCCCACCGCACGACGATCACCGCTCCGGAGCGCGCGTCGGCGCTGCGGTTCTGGACGGATGCCCGCTTGCGGTCCGCGCGGAACCTCGACGCCCCGGCCGCGGCGACCACTCCGTCCGCCGCCCCCGGCACCACGGGCAGCGCGGGGACCTCGCGAACGGGCGAGGAGGTACGGGTGGCGCCGCTGCCCGCCCCGCCTTCCGCGCCCGCCACGGCCTCCGCACCCGCCCTCGCGGCCTCCGACCCCGCCCCGTGGACCGGCGGCGGCCTGATCTCCACGACGGCGGGCAAGGTCTTCTTCCAGAACGCGAGCGGCGGCACCTTCGCCTGCTCGGCGACCGTGGCCAACGCGGACAACAAGTCGCTGGTCCTCACGGCGGGCCACTGCGTCGTGGACGCGGGCACGGGCGAGGTCTACCGCAACTGGGTCTTCATCCCGGGCTACGCGAACGGCAACCGCCCCTTCGGCACCTTCACCGCCTCGGCCCTCTTCCACCTCGACCAGTACGTGTCGACGGCGGGCAACGCCAACTACGACCTCGCCTTCGCCCGGCTCGCCCCGCTGAACGGCCGCAGCCTCGGTGACACGGTCGGCGCCCAGGGCATCGCCTTCAACTCGGCGACGGGCCGCGAGGTCCACTCCTTCGGCTACGGCGGCTCGGCGGCCGAGGGCAACGGCGAACGGCTCAACCACTGCTCCGGCGTCGAGTACCCGGACGCGGGCCGCGAGGGCTCCACGATGTGGGGCATCGACTGCGTGCAGACCGGTGGTTCGAGCGGCGGCAGCTTCCTCGCCGACTTCGACGCCGCCGGTGGCGGGGGCTACCTCGTGGGCAACATCAGCGTGAGCGCCGGGAGCAGCGAGTACCACCCCGTGCTCGGCAACGAGGCCCTGGACCTGTACCGCCGGGCCGGAGCCGCCTGACCCCCCGCGGGACCATCGGCCGGGCCCCCGTCCGCTTCGGGGGCCCGGCCGGTGTCACGCGACCGGGGCGTCCACCCGCTCCAGCTTCCGGGCTCCCGCGCGCGTCGCGTACGAGCGGGACCAACCGCTCGTCGCCGCGGGGTCCTTGCGGTCGGAGAGGATGTAGTAGTCCATCTGGGCGCGGGCCGCGGTGACGTCGAGGACGCCGTAGCCGTGGGAGTCGAGATCCGCCCAGTGCACGTGCCGGTTCGCCGCGCGCAGCGCCGTCACGGCGACGGGCGACACCGACTGGGGCGGGACGCCGAGGATGTCGTCGATGTTGTCGGAGGTCACCGAGGTGACGACGAACTCCGTGGCCGCGCTCGCCGACAGCGGATACGTGGCGGCGTTGACCGGGACGTCGTTGGCCCACGCGCTGTGGATGTCGCCGGTCAGGAAGACCGCGTCGCGGATGTTCTCCGCGCGCAGGTGGGCGAGGAGTTCGCGGCGGTCGTCGGTGTAGCCGTCCCACTGGTCCGGGTTGATCGCCAGGCCGCCCTCGGGGATGCCCAGCAAGTCGCGCAGGGGGCCGAGGAGTTCGGCGGGAAGGGCGCCGAAGGCGAGCGGGGAGATCATCACCGAGGTGCCGATCAGTTGCCACTGGGCCGACGACGCGCTCAACCCCGCCTTGAGCCAGTCGAGTTGCGCGCGCCCGGTGATCGTGCGCTCCGGGTCGTCGACCGCCCCCGAACCCGTGCCCGCCTGCTGGGAACGGAAGGAGCGCAGATCGAGCATGTGCAGCTCGGCCAGCCCGCCCCAGCCCACCCGCCGGTACACGGTGCCGGCCGTCGAGGGCCGTACCGGCATCCACTCGAAGTACGCCTGCTTCGCCGCCGCGACCCGCGCCGCCCAGTCGCCCTCCGTGCCCGGGGTGTGGTTCTCGGCGCCGCCCGACCAGGCGTCGTTGGCGAACTCGTGGTCGTCCCAGATCGCGACGAAGGGGTGGCGCGCGTGCACCGCCTGGACATCGGGGTCGGTCTTCGTCGTCGCGTGCCGCAGCCGGTAATCGGCGAGCGTCAGCGTCTCGTTGCGGGGGCTGTGAGGCCGTACCGGCTTCTTCGGGTAGGCGCCGCTCGCGTACTCGTAGAGGTAGTCCCCCAGGTGCAGCACCGCGTCGAGATCCGTGCGCGCGGCGAGGTGCCGGTACGCGGCGTAGTAGCCCGCCTCCCAGTTCGCGCAGCTCACGACGCCGAACCGCGCGCCGTCCACGGGCGCGTCCGGCGCGGGGGCGGTCCGGGTGCGGCCCGCGGGCGAGTGCTCGTCGCCGCGCGTGAAGCGGTAGTGGTACGTGGTCGCCGGGCGCAGTCCGCGCACGTCCGCCTTGACGGTGTGGTCCTGCTCGGGGCCCGTGCGGACGGTGCCGTGCGCCACGACGCGGGCGAAGCCGGCGTCCTCGGCCACCTCCCAGTCCACCTCGCCCGCGGTCCCGCGCCCCGAGCCCGGGGTCGCGTCCGGCGTGGGGGTCACGCGGGTCCACAGCAGGACGCCGTCGGGCAGCGGGTCGCCGGAGGCGACACCGTGGAGGAAGAGCGGCGAGGCGGCGCGCGCGGCCGGCGCGAGCGCCCCCGCCAGCACGGCGGAGACGGCGGCGGCCTTCACGACCGTGCGGCGGCGGGGATGCGGAGGGTCGACGGGGGGTCTGAGTGCGTCCTCGTGAGTCGTCACCCGCGCACGGTAGGGCGCGCGGAGCCGTCCGTGACAGGGCCCGTACGGAGGGTTCCCGCACCGTTCAGCCGGGCGTTGCCGCGCGCTCCCCCCGGGGCGCGCCGCCCCTCACAGTCCCGGCGCCCCCCACACCGGGAACCACCGGCTCAGGTCCTCCTCCACCCGCAGGTCCGTGCCGAGCGCGGCGCGGACCTCCAGCTCCAGCTGGTTGTCCCGCCTCTCCCGTTCGCCCGGCAGCGGCGCGAAGGGGTAGAAGCTGCCGCGTTTGTAGAGGTAGACGAGGCCCAGGGGGCGGCCGTGCTCGTCCTGGAAGGCGAGGAGCGAACACAGGAGCTGGGGGCCGAAACCGCCCTCCTCCAGCAGGGTGTTCACCGCGTGCAGGTCGGTCACCAGGCCGCTGAGGCCCTCGGGCGGCTGGGTCGAGAGCAGCCACGTGTAGCCGTACGGGTCACGGCTGAACTCGACGGGGACGCCGCCCCGCTCCGTATCGGCGTCGAGCAGGGCCCGTACGTCGTCCCGCACCCGCGCGAAGGAGGCCCCCTCGGCGGCGGCGAAGCACACCGAGCCGCGCCCCGTGGGCCGAAAACCGGTCGCCGCCTGGAGCGTGAGCGCCGCCGAGGGGACGGCGAAGAGCTGGTCGAGATCGGGGCGGACCGGCTTCGAGCGGCCGAGCAGCGCGTCGAGGAAACCCACGCGACCTCCAGTCGGGAGCGGTGACGGCGCGGCTCAGCGGGAGAGCTGGGCCGAGATGCGGGAGAGCTGGTCCAGGCGCTGCTGGAGCGTCGGGTGCGAGGAGAGCAGACGGCCCAGGCTCTCCTTCGAGGAGAAGGCGGGCACGAAGAAGAAGGCGTTGTACGGCTCCGCCTGGCGCAGGTCCCGCGTCGGGATGCGGGACATCTGCCCGCTCACCTTCGTCAGCGCCGAAGCGAGCGCGGACGGCCGCCCGGTCAGGAGCGCCGCCGCGCGGTCGGCGGACAGCTCGCGGTACCGCGACAGGAGGCGGGTCAGGAGGAAACCGATCGTGTAGACGGCCGCGCTGACCAGCGGGATCAGGAGCAGGGCCACGCCCACGGGATCGTTTCTGTTCCCGCCGCGGGTGAGGCCGCTCCACAGGGCCATCCGGGTGATGAGCCCGGCGAGCACACCGAGGAAGGAGGCGATCGTCATGACGAAGACGTCACGGTGCGCCACGTGCGACATCTCGTGCGCGAGCACACCTTCCAGTTCCTCCGGCTCCAGCCGTCTGAGCAGCCCCGTCGTGACGCACACGAGCGCCGAGCGTTCGTTGCGCCCGGTCGCGAAGGCGTTGGGGACGTCGCTGTCGGCGATCGCGACGCGTGGTTTGCGCAGGTCGGCCAGGGCGCAGATCCGGTCGACGACGCCGTGCAGTTCGGGGGCCTGCTCCGGGCTCACCTCGCGCGCGCCCATGCCGAAGGCGGCGATGCGGTCGCTGAACCAGAACTGCGCCACGAAGAGCGCGCCCACCGCGATGAGGATGAGGGGCCAGGCCCCGCGCAGCACCGCGAGCAGGACGCCCACGAGGACGACGTAGAGCAGACCGATGAGGAACATCGTGGTCACCATGCGCACGGTGAGCCCCTGGTCGGGTGCGTAGCGCGAACGACTGCGGGCCATTCCCGCCTCCCCTCATTGCCTTCCGTCGGCTCCGGCTCGCCGCTGTCCTGCCGCGGCCTCCGGCTTCCGTCTCCTCCATAGTGCCCTTTTCCCTGGCGAACGGGAGTAAACGGATGTTCGGAAAGGGGGGTGCGCCGCGCACGGGGTGGGGCCGGGGCCCTGGGTCAGCCGGCCGCCACGAAGCCCAGCTCGCCGTGGGTGTACGAGCCGTCGAGGTGGCCCTTCGTGATGCCGTACGGACCGCCGATGTTCAGGTAGTCGGCGTTGACGTCCGCGTGGGTGTACTCGGCTGCGCCGGCCACGAAGGACGGGCCCTCGTCGGCGGAGGCCAGGCTCGCACCACCGAGAACGGCGGTGGCGGCGAGGGCGGTGGCGGCGAAGACGGTGCGAAGGCGCATGCAAACTCCTCGTTGAGGTGGGTCGTTCGCACCGAGACTTCCCCTGGTGAACCGTCATATCCCCTCCAGCAACTCGGATTCCATCGAATGGGTCAATGTCCGAACTGTTGACAAGCACATCACATGATTGAAAACTCTTCGTGCCGCAACGCAGGAGATCGACGGAGCAACTCAAAAACATCGCAGACTGCCTGCAAAAAACGGTACGCATCTCTGTCTACCCCCACAGAACAGAGGACTCATGACCCACACGACACCCCGGCCCCCGCACGGCGGACGCCGCCGGGCCAGATGCCTGCTCGCCGCGGTCCCCGTCGCGGCCCTCCTCGTCGGCGGGCTGCTGCCCGCGGGCTCCGCGACGGCCGCCCCACCGGCCGCGACGACCCCGGACCGCGCCGCCGCCCGGGGCGCCCAGGTCCCGTACACCGAGTACGAACTGGAGGACGGCGACTACCAGGGCACCCTGCTCACCGCCGACGCGGAACGGACCTTCGGGCACACCGACTTCGCGACCGAGTCGAGCGGGCGCAGCTCCGTGCGCCTGGAGAAGAGCGGCGACTACGCGGGCTTCACCTCGACCGTGCCCACGAACTCCCTCGTCGTACGCGACTCCATCCCCGACGCCCCCGGCGGCGGCGGGCAGGACGCGACGCTGAGCCTGTACGCGGACGGGCAGTTCGTGCGGAAGGTGGACCTCTCCTCGCGGCACTCCTGGCTGTACGGGAACACCGACGACCCCGAGGGCCTGACGAACACGCCGGGGGGCGACGCGCGCCGGCTCTTCGACGAGAGCCACACGCTGCTCGACAAGAGCTACCCGGCGGGCACCGAGTTCCAGCTCAGGAAGGACGACGGGGACGACGCCGCGTACTACGTCGTGGACCTCGTCGACCTGGAACAGGTCGCCCCGCCCGCCGAGAAGCCCGCCGAGTGCACCTCGATCACCGAGTACGGCGCCGTCCCCGACGACGGCGAGGACGACACCGAGGCACTCCAGGCCGCCGTCACCGCCGACCAGAACGGGGACATCGACTGCGTCTGGATACCGGAGGGCCAGTGGCGCCAGGAGCAGAAGATCCTCACGAAGGACCCCGAGCACCGGGGCGAGTACAACCAGGTCGGCATCCGTGACGTGCGGATCGTCGGCGCGGGCATGTGGTATTCGCAGCTCTACACGCTCACGCAGCCGCAGGACGCGGGCGGCATCAACCACCCGCACGAGGGCAACTTCGGCTTCGACATCGACGACAACACCCAGATCTCCGACCTCGCCATCTTCGGCTCCGGGCGCATCCGGGGCGGCGACGGCAACGCCGAGGGCGGTGTGGGGCTCAACGGCCGCTTCGGCAAGAACACGAAGATCTCGAACGTGTGGATCGAGCACGCCAACGTCGGCGTGTGGGTCGGCCGCGACTACTCCAACATCCCCGAGCTGTGGAACCCCGCGGACGGGCTGGAGTTCAGCGGGATGCGCATCCGCGACACGTACGCGGACGGCATCAACTTCACCAACGGCACCAGCAATTCGAGCGTCACCGACTCCTCGTTCCGCACCACGGGGGACGACTCGCTCGCCGTCTGGGCCAGCCGGTACGTGAAGGACCCGGCCACCGAGGCCGGCCACGACAACACCTTCGCCGGCAACACCGTCCAACTGCCCTGGCGCGCCAACGGCGTGGCGATCTACGGCGGTCACGGCAACAGCGTGGAGAACAACCTCATCTCCGACACGATGAACTACCCGGGCATCATGCTCGCCACCGACCACGACCCGCTGCCCTTCTCCGGCCAGACCCTCGTCTCGGGCAACAGCCTCTACCGCACCGGCGGCGCCTTCTGGGGCGAGGCCCAGGAGTTCGGCGCGATCACGGTCTTCCCCGCGAGCCAGGACATCCCGGGCGTGGTCATTGAAAACACCGACATCCACGACTCCACCTACGACGGCATCCAGTTCAAGAACGGCGGTGGCGCCGTGCCCGGGGCGCGGATCAGCGGCGTGACGATCGAGAAGTCCAACAACGGCTCCGGGATTCTCGCCATGGGCGGGGCCCGCGGCGACGCGAGCCTCACCGACGTGCGCATCAGCGGCTCGCGCGACGGGGACGTCCTCGTCGAACCCGGCTCGCAGTTCACGATCACCGGAGGGCCGCAAACCGCCGAGTGATCCCCGGGGCCGCTCCGCGCGAGCGGCCCCACCGAGACCGGCGCGGGGTTGGTGGACCCCTGCCCGCGCCAAGAACCCGTGCCCCGGGCGGACTTGCCGCCGCCCGGGGCACGGGCCTGCCGGGGGAGCGGAGGGCGGGGGGTGCCGCTCAGGCGCTCCCGGCCCCGAGGGCGAAGTCGTGGAGCAGCAGGCCCGTCGTGGCGGGGTCCTCGTACATCGGCGTGTGGCCGACCCCCGGCAGGACCTCGACGCGGCAGCCGGGGACGGGCCGGTACTCGTCGACGCACGAGGGCGGCCAGCGCTTGTCGGCGCCGCCGAAGAGCACCAGGGACGGCAGGCCGAGCGCGGTGAGGCGGTCGGGGAGCGGTCGCTCGACGAGGTACGCGGTCGAGGCGCGGTCCGTGCCGGTGAGGCCCTGGTACGTCATCCCCTTCACGTCGGCGACGAGCCGGTCCGGGATCTCGACCTCCCGCGTGAAGGCACTGGCCAGCGTGGCGCGGATCATTCCGTCGGTGCGCAGCGCCCACAGCAGGTGGCCGATGCCCGGGGTGGCGAGGAGGCGGGCGGGGAGGCTGTTGCCGAGGAAGGCGTCCATGCTCGGGCCCGTGTCGATCACGCCGAGCCGGGCCACGAGGTCCGGGCGCGTCTCGGCGAGCGCGATCGCGACGCAGCCGCCCGTGGAGTGGCCGACGACGGTCGCCCCGCGGACGCCGAGCCCGTCGAGCCGCGCCGCGACGAGACGGGCCTCCTCGGCCATGCCCCAGTCCGCCCGGCGGGGCTTGGGCGAGGCGCCGTGGCCGAGCAGGTCGAAGCGCAGCACGCGGAGCCCGGTGAGCGCGGGGAGCACGGGGTCCCACCAGGCGACGGAGCCGGCGAGGCCGTGGATCAGGACGAGCGGCGGGGCCGTCGCAGGGGACGCGGAGGACTCGGCCACGTGCAGGACGGGCGTGCGCCCGGCGCCGCCCCTCCGTGGCCCGAGGGACTTGGACGTACTGGTTTCGGTCATGACGTCAGCTTCTTCGTCCGCCGCGAACCCGTATTGGAGGAATGTTCGTACAGTCGGTGCATGGAGGACACGAGCCGGTGGGAGATCGCGCGGGCGCGGGGCCGCGGCGGGGTCGCGATGGCTGGCTTCCGCGTACCCCCGGGCTCCGACGTGGAGTTGCGGGCGCTGCCGCACCCGGCGGTGACGCTCGCCGTGGAATTCGGTGAACGGGCCTTCGAGGTACGGGCGGAGAGCGGCGAGGTGCGCGCCGGAGGGCTCGCGGCCGGGCTCGGGTTCGGCGTGTTCAGGGCGCGGGCCGCGGGGATCGCCGCCGTGCAGGCCCGCCTCTCGCCCGTGCTCGCCCGCTCCGTACTCGGGGTGCCGCTGGGGGAGTTGGGGCGCGGGGTCGTTCCGCTGGACGCGGTGTGGGGGACCGGCGCGGAGCGCTTGCGGGAGCGGCTCGCCGAGGCGGCGGGCTGGCCGGAGCGGTTCGCGCTCGTCGAGGCGGAGGTGACCCGGCGGGCGCTCACCGAGGGCGGAGTCGATCCCGAAGTCGCGTACGTGTGGCGGCGGATCGTCCGGAGCGCGGGCCGGGCGCGCGTCGAGGAGCTGGCCGGGCTGACCGGCTGGAGCAGGCAACGGCTCTGGGCGAGGTTCGGCGCGCAACTCGGCGTCACGCCCAAGCGCGCCGCCATGCTCGTCCGCTTCGACCACGCCGTCCACGGACTCCTGCGCGGCGACAGCCCCGCACGCGTCGCCGCCGAGCACGGCTACGCCGACCAGTCCCACCTCCACCACGACGTCCGCCTCTTCACGAGCACAACACCCGGCCTCGCGGTGCACGAACCGTGGCTCGCGGTGGACGACAGGGCGTGGCCGACGCGGGGGGTGTGACGGCAACGCGCCGGGGGCCGGACGGCGCGCGAAGCGCCGGGCTTGAGCGGCGGTGCGGATGCAGGCGTCGCGCGTCCCTGCGCGTTCACCCCGGCTTCGGCCCGGCGCCACCGTGCGGCCTCTCCCGCGTGCGTGGATGTTCCCGTCCAGACCGCCCCGCCCCGGGAGCCCTCGTGTCCACCGCCACCCCGCCCCGTACCGCCGGAGCCCCCCGTCGCCTCGTCGCCGGCCTCGCCGCCACCGCCGCGCTCGG
>NZ_JAAGLR010000920.1 GCF_010548245.1 Streptomyces sp. SID11385 | reverse complement strand
GGCCGCCCTCGCGGGGGGTGCTCTCCGCGCGCGGGGGGCGGGCCTGCTCGGGGACGCGGGGCGCGGAGCCGTACGGGTCGGTTCTGCGGGGACGCGCGGAGCCGTCGACGTGGTCCCAGGCCCCGCCGCCGGAACCCGGCGGCGACTGCTCAGCGGAGCCGCCGAGTCGCAGTTCGTATTCGCCGGTCTGCGGATTGAGTACCCATTGGTCTGCGGGGTCGAATTCTTCCCCCCGCCCACGGCCTTGCGCGTCCACGGTTGTCCAAATCCTCCGTCACGGGGCACGCGGCGCCGACCCGCCCTCCAGGTGGGTTGGAGACGCGGCGGGAGGCACTCGGTCAGTCGGTGACGCGCCGCGATGCGTACGGTCGCGGCCACCGAGGTCGCTCACATTAGCCGCCCACCGCCCCGCGCGACGACGGCGGTGACACATTCCACTTCCCTTATAACCGGGCATTCCATGGCAATTGTGGAAGTGATTGAACTCCGGACGGTCATTCCTTTACTTGACGGGACCGGGTGGCGCACAGTCCGCCGACAGCCCGCGCACTTACGAGCCCGGGCATCCCGTGTCGGCCGCGGTCGTCCCCCGGTAGCGGTCCTGGTTCCCGGTCCCGGCCGCGTCACGGCCCGTGTGTGCGGCGTCACGGCCTGTGTCCGCAACGTCACCGCCCGCGCCCGCCGGGTCGTGGCCCCGCGCGGCCTCGGCGCCCTCGCGGCCCGCCTCCGTGCGGTCGGGCCTCCCGCTTCCGCTCGCGCTCGCGCTCGCCGTCGGCGCGGGCGAGGCGCTGGGGCTCGGGTCCACTCTGACCGGTGAATCATTGCGCAACTGCGCGAAGAGGCGTTCCGCGTCGGGCTGTACCAGTTGGTCCCGGTTCGGGTCGGCCGCGTACGCCTCGCGCGGGACGGTGAGGAAGCGGACGTTCTCGGTCGGTACGGAGCGCACGCCCCGGACCATGCCGTACAGGTCGCGCAGGCTCGCGAGGCCCGGGTCGGTGGTGAGCGCCGAGGTCGCGGCGTCGAGCACCGGGTAGAGCTTCGTGGGGTTGTAGAGGACGTCGTTGCCGCTCATCTTCGCCACGAGCGCGGCGAGGAACTTCTGCTGCCGGTCGATCCGGTCGGTGTCCGAGCCGTTCCCGAGCGTCTTGCGCACCCGTACGTACCCGAGCGCCTGCTCGCCGTCGAGCTTCTGGGACCCGGCGGCGAGCTTGAGGTGCGCGTCCTTGTCGTCGATGGGCCGCGCGACGCACACCTTGACCCCGCCGACCGCGTCGACCATCTTCTTGAAGCCCTCGAAGTCGACCACGACGTAGTGGTCGATCCGCACGTTCGTCATCTTCTCGACCGTCCGCACGGTGCACGCCGTGCCGCCGCTCTCGAAGGCCCAATTGAACTGCGCGAGACGTTCGTTGCCGCGCTTGCCGTCCGCGCCCCGGCAGGAGGGGATCGTGACCATGAGGTCGCGCGGCACCGAGACGGCGGTGGCGTGCTTCCGGTCCCGCGAGACGTGCAGCAGGATCGTGGTGTCCGAGCGCTGGGTGCCGCCGTCGCGCCCGTACTCCTTGTTCTTGCCCGCGCGCGAGTCCGAACCGATGAGCAGGATGTTCTGCGCGCCCTTCGCGACGGACGAGGGCCGCTCGCGGTCGTACTTGCGCAGCTCGGCCGCGGCCGAGGTGTCCTCCGTGATGTTCCGGTCGAGCTTCCGGTAGAAGCCCCAGACGACGGCGGCGAGGACGAGCAGCAGCACGGCGAGCCCGAAGGCGACCCAGCGCACCCAGTGCTGACGGAGGACGTGTGCGATGTCCACTGGACCTCCCGCCGCTCGGTGTCGCCTGTCCGCGACTACGACGATGCGGCCTGCGGGGTGCGGGCGCGCGCGGCGGGAGGCAGACGGGTGGTGCCCGTCCCCCGTGAGGGTCGTTCCGTACCGCGTCCCGCGAGTGCCGGAGGGCTCAGGTCCCGCTGAGTGCCGTCACCCGTTCGTCCGCCACCCGCCGCTCCAGTGCCTCCGGCGCCAGCCGGTCCAGGTGCCGGCACAGCACCACGGAGGCCCCCACCGCCAGCGGCGCGTAGAGCCCCGCGGCCAGCCCCGCCCAGTCGCCGAAGCCGAGCCCGCTCAGGATGCGCTCGCCGGGGCCCACGCCCAGCCGCTCCGCGTCGCCCTGCGCCCGCTCCACCAGCTGCGTGCTCGTCAGTTCCTCGCCCGCCACGACGAGCGCGGGTTCCTCCGGGTCGACGGGGGCGAAGGGCGCGAAGCGGTCGCCCTGGGCCGGGACCTCGACCGCGTAGTCGAGGAAACCCTCCGGGGTGACGGGGAAACGGACGCCGAGCGGACGCAGGCTCAGCGCGACGCGTTCCCCCGTGCAGGCGCGGGCCGCCTCCAGGGCGTCCGGGCCCGCCACGACGAGGTCCGCGCGCGCCGGGTCGCCCGCGACGTCCACGACGAGCCCGGCCGAGGAGGCGGCGACGAGCCAGACGGCCGACTGCCAGTGCGCGGGCAGGTGCAGCGCGAGCCGGTCGCCCGCGCTCAGGGACAGCTCGCCCTGGATCAGGTTCGCGGTCTTGGCCACCCAATTGGCGAAGGTGGCGACCGAGAGTTCCACGCGTTCGCCGGTCGCGTCGTCGTAGTACGTGACGAAGGGGCGGGCCGGGTCCGTGGCGAGCGCGGAACGCAGCAGGTCGGCGGGGGTGCGGTCGAGAGCGGTCACGTGCCCCAGGCTACGCGGGGCGCCCCGCGCCCCGGGCACGTGCCGCCGCCCCGGCGTCACCGGGGTGGCCGACACACCCTCAACTCCCGTGGACAGCGCCCGAAGGTGTGCCCAATATCGTGAATATGCGTACTTTTCTCGCCTCTTCGATAGGTGTCACCTGCGCGGCCGTCCTCGCGCTGCCCCTCGCCGCACCCGCCGCC
>NZ_JAAGLR010000885.1 GCF_010548245.1 Streptomyces sp. SID11385 | reverse complement strand
TCCGCGCTCGCCGCGGGCCGCCGCGCCCTGGTGGAGCAGACCGACCACGCGGAGTGGGTCGACCAGCAGCGCGCCCCCGGCAGGGAGCCGCGCGGCGCGGGCTGGGACCCGGTGCCCGTACCGCTGCCGACGTACGTGACCGCGCCCGTCGCCCCGCGCGCGACCCAGGACGTCGACCTGGGCGCCCCCGATGTCTGGTCCTCGGCCCGCTCCACCCCCGCCGAACCCACCCAGCGGCCCGAGCCCGAGCAGCCCGTCGAGTCCCGCCCCTCGCGCCGCACCCGAGGGCGCCGCCGCACCACCCCCCTCTTCGACCAGTACGAGGAGAAGCCCCCGCGCCGCGCGGCGGGCGAGTGAGCCACCGGCCGCGCCGGGGGCCCTGACCTGTGCGGAACGGATTACCGAGCACCCCTTCGGGGGTGCTAGAGTTTCACTCGTCGCAAGGGCCTGTGGCGCAGTCCGGTAGCGCACCTCGTTCGCATCGAGGGGGTCAGGGGTTCGAATCCCCTCAGGTCCACAGCAGCTCAAAGCCCCTCCCGGGTTCACTCGGGAGGGGCTTTCTGCTGTCGTACCGCAGCGAAGTGCGGCAACCGCTGCGGCTGCCGTTCCAGGTGCTTGGTTTTCGCCCACGAGCAAAACCCCTGGTGAGCGCGGGACGCGCTGCGGACAATGACGGCATGACGTTGACGATTTGGGTCGATGACTGGCAGATCCAGTGCTGCGGGGAGAAGTTCACGCCGGGGGATGTCGTCTCGTGGCACCTGCGGGAGGTCGATTCCGAGGATTACGCCGACCTCGTGGGCAGCGAACGTGCCGCTGAGATCGACTTCAGCGAGGAGCACCACGGCGGGGAAGGGGAGCACGCGCCGACGCGGTTGCGGGTCCTGACCATCACAGAAGTGCACTGCCGGTACGAAGTCCCTTCCGGCAGCACATCGAACGTGCGGCAACCGGTACCAGGCACCACCGAATGGGTACCGGTCCGAGAAGCGGACGGATGGGCGGAGACGCGCCCACACGTCGACTTCACCGGCTACCTCGTGACGGCCGAGCGGACCGGTCTGTGAAGGATGTCTGTGTCGGCTGACAGCAACACGGGCGTACGGTGCCGGTCAACGCCCGCGGGGTGGCCGTACGAGCGTGGCGCGCGAGCGGCGTCCTGAGAAGCCCCCACCGGACCCCGGTCGTACAGCGGCTAAGTGCAGCGACCACCGCGACCGCAGCCGGTCGTCAGTGTTCGTTCATGTCCGCCTCCGCCTCCCGCCGGACTGACGCCGCTTCGCAGCGGTGATCAGGATTCCGAGCAACAGCGCCAGGTCGGCCGCGCCCTCGGCGTCGTCGGCCCAGCGGGTGGTCTGCAATGGTTGAACCTCGTCGAGGGGGGCGCCTTCCCGCGCCAGGACGAAGGCCAACGCCAGCATGGCCGCACGCGCGTTGCCGTCCGCGAACGGATGGAAGAAGAGAGTGTCCAGGTAGGTCCGGGCAGCGCGTGAGGGGAGAGGAAGATCCGGTTGAGCGCTCTCGGACAGACAGCACTCGAATCGCGCGGGCGTATCGGGTGCCAGACCGTAGCGCTCCCGTCCGTCCTTCGCGAAGGCCGGCATCGTGCGGAAACCGACGAGGTCGTGGCCCAGTACGATCCGCTGCCACTTCGCCATGAGGGCGAAGGTCAGTGGCCTGCGCTGCTCCGCGTCGGCGAAGGCCAGGCCGAGGGCGGTCAGGACCCGTGCGGTTCCCACGCTGTCACGTCCGCCTCGCGTCGCCAGGAAGAAATTCCGGAAGCCGTCGTGGCCCGGCGCCTCCGAGGCGAGGCGTGGGCCGCGCCAGGACGGCCAGGAGATCTCCGGCCGGATGAGGAGCCAGTCGGCAAGGCTGTCCGTCGGTGGGCCGGGCGCGGAAGTCATCCGATGCCGCCCACGCCTCTGGCGAGCCGCGAACTCACCGCGTCGATCACCGAGACGTCAGGTGCGATCCAACTGCCGAACCGGCCGCCGACCGCGTTCTCCACGATCTCCTCGGCCTGGCCCTCGTCGATGCCGTTGCGGGCGAGAAACCAACGGAGAACTTGCATGCAATGCCCGTACCAGCCGCTCTCGGCCTGGGTGCGGTCGGCCACCACGGTGACCAGGCGCGTGCACGCCCGCTCCCAGTACCAGAGGCCCGCCGAAGAAACCGCGGTGTTCTCCGGCGGGGCCAGGGCCGCGAACCGCTCCGCCAGGTCCTCCAGCCAGCCACGCCATTCCTGAAGGGCCTCGACGACCAGCGGGGCAGTCGCATCCGGGGTCGCCACGGAGTCGGATGAACAGCACCAGACCTGGACGACGCCTCCGTCGACGTCGCCCTCGCCGACCGACCAGTTCCATCCGCAGGCCCATCGGCCGTACCGGCCCGCCAGGAACTCGGTGACGGGGTCCAGCGAAGGCCAGGGACCCTCGCGAGCGACTTCAGCGCAGGGAAGCAGGGGCGCGACAAGGCTCCCCAGCTCCTCCGCCCCGTCGTCGTCCATCTCGAACGGATGTCGAGCCGGGTCCACATCTGCCCACGTCAGGGTGCGTGGCCACAGTTCACTCACCGCCTCACTCTGCCTCGCGCAGCCCCCTGACTCCACTGGATATCGAGTGCCGCCCCATCAGTGGGAAACGATCTTCGGGGAGGGGCGGGGCTCAGCGGGTGAGGGTGCGGCAGGCCATGTGGAGGGCGAGGCGGCGGGTGGGGTCGTCGAGGTCGAGGGGGAGGCGTTCGCGGATCTGGTGCAGCCGGGTGGCGACGGTGTTGCGGTGGAGGCCGAGGGCGCGGGCGGTCGCCGCGGCGGAGCCGCCCTGCTCCAGGAACACCCGCAGGGTCGTGAGGAGGTGGGCGTGCTCGGGGGCGCGCAGCGGGGCCAGCGCGGTCTCCGCGAACGCGCGGGTCACCTCGGACTGCTGCCACGTGGCGAGCAGGCGCGCGACGCCCAGTTCGTCGGCGTGCTCGACCGCGGGCCGGGACTCCCGGGTGAGGGCGAGCTGGGCGGCCTGGCGGGCCTCGGTGAGAGTGTCCGCGAGGCCGCCGGGCCCGGCGCAGGGGCGCCCGATGCCGGCCACCGG
>NZ_JAAGLR010000855.1 GCF_010548245.1 Streptomyces sp. SID11385 | reverse complement strand
GGGTTGGGCTGTTCGCCCATTAAAGCGGTACGCGAGCTGGGTTTAGAACGTCGTGAGACAGTTCGGTCCCTATCCGCTGTGCGCGTAGGAATATTGAGAAGGGCTGTCCCTAGTACGAGAGGACCGGGACGGACGAACCTCTGGTGTGCCAGTTGTTCTGCCAAGGGCATGGCTGGTTGGCTACGTTCGGGAGGGATAACCGCTGAAAGCATCTAAGCGGGAAGCCTGCTTCGAGATGAGTGTTCCCACCTCCTTTGAGAGGGTAAGGCTCCCAGTAGACGACTGGGTTGATAGGCCGGATATGGAAGCCCTGTGAGGGGTGGAGTTGACCGGTACTAATAGGCCGAGGGCTTGTCCTCAGTTGCTCGCGTCCACTGTGTTGGTTCTGAAACCACGAACAATCACACACTGCCCCCACGTTTTTTGGCGTGGTGTGGTGGGGTGGTTGCTGGTTTTATAGTGTTTCGGTGGTCATAGCGCGTGGGAAACGCCCGGTTACATTCCGAACCCGGAAGCTAAGCTGCGTAGCGCCGATGGTACTGCAAGGGGGACCTTGTGGGAGAGTAGGACGCCGCCGAACAATATTTGTGGGGAAGCCCCGCACCATTTAATTGGTGCGGGGCTTTCTCGCATTCAGGACCAGGCAGGCTCCGGGGGCGCGGTTCCAGGGATTCCTGCCACCGCGCCACCACAACGCTCACGGAGCCTCTTCCATCCTGTGTAACCGCGAGTCAGTAGGGTGTGGCCGGCCTGGACGATGGTTCGGCCGGGCGTTGCGCGGGAGAAGCAGAGTGAGGTGATGAAGTGGTCGCCGCCCTCGCCGAGGCCCGTGAGGTTCGTGGATGGACGAGGGTGAGCAGGGCTTGCTTGAAACAACCGAGCTTGCGCCAGCGGGTGTTGCGTGCGAGGCGGTGCTCGTAAAGCAGCCAGGACGCATGCTCGACGAGCTCGTGAGGGACATCGAGCATGGCAGGACACGGAACCGACAGGGCCTCTTCGGTCGCCGGTGTGTTGAGTGAGATCACCACGCCAACGACGAGAGGCCCTGTCTCGTCACCGCTCCCGCTGACCAGCCCGTTCACCTGTCGGCACAGGATGGAAGAGGCTCACTCAGAAGCTCTCCTGCTCGATGTGTTCCAGAAGGCTGCCAGGCTTCGTGTCGCGCTTGTAGGTCAGCTTGTGGATGAAGGACTGCTGCAGCAGCTCTTGCAGCCGCTCCTCGGTGTACGGGTCGTGCATGGCGCGCTGGAGGGCGTGCGGCGGGTGCGAGCTGACATCCGGGGTGCGGTCCCAGACCTGGGCGAACTCGGGGTCCAGGTAATAGAGAGATTCGAAGAGGTGGTGGTTGAAGAAGTAGTTGACGTCGATGTCCCGACGCCGCCAGTACTCGCACAGCCCCTGGTAGACGATGCCAGTGATGTAGTTGCCGGGCTTGGAGGCGAGGAACCAGTTCGATATGAGGGCGTCGTGATAGCGGAACGCGAAAAAGCCCGAGTTCAGCAGTTCGGGAAGGCGGTCGGTCACCGACTCGGTCACCAGGCAGGTCGCGTCCAGCCACGCTCCGCCGTACCGATGGAGCAGGGCGAATCGGGCGACGTCTGAGAAGTGTGCGCGGTTCTTGGAGGCGTGGGTGTGCACCTCGTGCGGGAGGTCCACCATTTTTCGCAGTCCGGTGAGATCGAGGTCGACGATCTCACCGGCGTGCATCTTCTCCAGCCTGCGCCGGCAGGAGCGCACCACGGGAGGGGCGTTGTCGAAACCCTGCTCCCAGAAGACGAAGAGTTTCGGTGTCCCCTCGGTCTCCACGGGGCCCGTCGTGCGTACCCGGCGCTTCAGCTCGGGCAAGTGGTCGTTCACGAAGCGGGCCATGATCCGTCGGTGCTTGAACCGTTGCGGCTCAGAGTTCACGAGCTGGCGGTCGACCGGCAGGGCGGTGGGATCGTGGGCGATGGCCTGGAGGTACACCCACGAGGCGTGCTTCAACTCCCGGTGTTTCTCGAGGGCCTCGCCGACTTCGTAGAGGCGGTGAACGTCCAGGCCCGGCCTACGGGGATCAAGGCCCAGCGTGGCCGGCTCGGCGGCGGGTGGGGTGGGACGGCGAAGAATCGGGCGCATGGCAGTAATTATGAGCTATGTGTGATGGTCGTACCGGAGTGTGGGGTCTCGGGAATACGTAGGGCGCGCGCCTTCGTACGACCCCAGGGGCCCTGATCCGGCGCGGGAGTTGAGGTCCGTCAGGGGTGGGTGGGGCCGGTCGGGGTGGATGCTGCCGTCAGGTTGAGGTCCAGGGACTCCTGGCGGATGCGTTGGTCCACGTAGAGGAGCACCGTGGTGCCGCCGGTCAGGGGGAAAGTGAATGTGGTGGAGGCGATCAGGCCGACGGCTACGAAGAGCCAGAAGGCGGGGCTGCCGGTCACGTCGCCGTCCGAGCCGGTGAGGCCCACGAGCAGGCCGAGGATGTCGAAGGGGAGCATGATGACGAACTGGGCCACCGAGGCGATGAGTCCGGTCAGCAGCAGGATGCCGAAGGTGCGCCACCAGGCCCCTCGTACGAGCTTCGCCGAGCGGCGCATCGCGGCCAGGACGCCCTGACGTTCCAGCACGAGCGCGGCCGTACTGAACGACAGCCGGATGTACAGCCACACGGCGAGGACCACGCCGCCCAGGATGCCGAGGAGCGTCAGCCCGTCACCGCCGCCCGCCGCGTCCACCAGGAGACCGGGGACGAGGCACACGAGGACGGACACCGCGAGGACGAGGGACACGAGGACCGTCACCCCGAGGAGCCTCCAGAAATGCGGGCGCGCCTCGCGCCAGGCCGCTCGCAGGCCGAGCGGGCGGCCGAGGACCGCGTGGCTCACCACCGAGGTCAGCATCCCCACCGCGAGCGTCGAGCCGAGCAGGGCGACGAACTGGCCGGGGAGCGAGCCGAGGTCGTACGTGGTGCTCGGGGTGTTGCCGGTCGTCGTGCCCTCGACGACGAGCGTGACGGCGACGACCAGGACCGCGACGCCGAGCGAGATGCCCAGGACCGCCCGCCAGTGCGAGCGCATCATGCGGAAGGCGCCGCCGAGGATGTCCCCGAGGTCGAGCGGGCGCAGGGGGATGATGCCCGGCTGGGGCACGGGGGGCGGCCCGCCCCAGCCGGGACCGTGGCCCCCGCCGGGCCCGCCCCAGCCGGTACCCCAGCCTCCGGGTACCGGTCCGCCCGGCCCCGGCCTGCCCGCCCCTGTGCCGCCGTGGTCCCACCTGGTCGGCCCCGGGCCGTGCGCGCCGTCCCGCCGGCTCGGCACGGTCCCCGGACGTGCGGGGCCCACGGGCTGTGCCGGCACCGTTT
>NZ_JAAGLR010000827.1 GCF_010548245.1 Streptomyces sp. SID11385 | reverse complement strand
CGCCGTCACGGCCGCGGTCGCCTTCACGCCGCCGCCCCGGCGCGGGGCGTCGACCCGGACGTACGGACCGTCGTCGATGCCCCGGGCGCGGGCCGCCTCGGACTCGGCGTGGGCTCCCTCGGCGGGGAGGCCGAAACGGGGGGTGTCGTGCACGAAGGTGCGGGTGACGAGCCTGCCGTCCGGGATGCGGCGGCGGACGCGGTGGAGGTATCCGGCGCTCTCCAGCGTGCGCAGCGCCCCCATGATCGAGGCTTCGCCGTCGAGAAAGACTCCCGTCAACCCTCTGATGCTGAAGTCACTCGATGGAGGAGCGTTCAGCGCCCACATCAGAAGGGCCGCCGGAAGGGACCCCAACTGGGCGGTTAGCGCGAGATGTTCACGGACGCCCGGCCGTTTGCGGGCCGTACGGACGTGGATGATGCCGCGACCGAAGGGGGACTTGGCGGCGGTGGGGGTAACCTGGGTCTCAGCCATGGGGAAGTTGTGGCTTCCTACTTGGTCAGGCCCTCGCCCGGGAGTGCGAATCCCGGCGGGGGCCGACTCATGTCTGCCGCTAGGACCGGCGCAGCACCTCAGCCGTGTGGCGAAGTACGGGCACCGGAACGGCACTTGTCGGCGCGAGCCTATTGCGTACCTGACCAGCCCAAACGCCGATCCCGGCTTCTTTCACCCGACCGGGTGAAGCCCCGCCTGTCCGCCCGAAGCCGCGTCCGAACACGCCACCGGGCCCGCCTCGCGCGCGCACGACCCGCACGAGGCCACCAAGGCCAGGGGGGTCGGTTCTTCTTTCCCCTTCCCTCCCCAAGGAACAAGACCGGGAGGTTCCGTCGCCGCCCGCCCCGACACGGTCGGACTCGTTTCCGGTCAGCGGCGACACGGCACACCGCGACTCGGTGCGACCTGCGACTTTGCCCCCGAGGGGGCAAAGCGCCGGGTCTCTAGCGGGGTTGCGGAACCGGGGACAGATCGACGCCCTCCGCCCACCCCAGCTCCGCGAGCACCTTGCGCTCGGCGAGCAGCCCGTGGTCGGGGAGGCGGAAGCGGGAAGCGTCGTAGAGGAATGTGCGGGTGGCGAGGCGGCCGTTGGGGAGTCTCACCCGGCGGCGGTGAAGGTATCCGGCGGCTTCGAGGGTGTTCAGCGCGCCGGAGAGCCGCGCGACGCCCTCGCGGAAGTGCTCGTGCAGGTCCTTGATCCCGAACACGGCGTGCGGCGGCACGGACAGCCCGTACAGGAACACCGCGAGAGGCAGCGCGCCCCACTCGAAGCCGAGGAGCACAAGCTCGGCCTCCGCGAAGTCCCTTGTACGGACTCGTACATGAAGGACGCCGCCGGTCCGGTCAAAACGCTCGACAGGCACGATATGAGGCATGGCCGCGCACTTCCTCTTCGGTTGCGGGGCTTGCGAGCGTACGAGCGCCGCCGGGGGCCCGGCGGCCTCGTCCGCCCACGTTCACCGTGCCGAGTGAAGGGGCTCTATCGCCCAAGGCCCCTCACGCGTAAGGGTCGAAGGCGATCCCCGCCGGTTTCGCCTTCTCCAGGTGGCTGCCGAAGGTGTCGTCGCGGATGCCGAGTGTGGCGGAGCCGAAGTCGGCGGCGGTCAGCTTCTCGCGGATGCCGGGCGGGTAGCCGTCCCAGCCGACGACGGGCGGACGCTGCCAGGTGCCCTTGTGGTTCTCGGGGGGCTCGTCGCCGCCGTTGTTCTTGGCGGAGCGGAAGCAGTGCGTGCTGATGCCGTCCTTGTGGTAGACGACCTTGGCGTGATTGCCCTCGAAGGGGAGCGAGTTGGCGGCGTGGACGACGAACCCGCCGTGCTGCGAGGTGGACACGTACTCCACGCGGCCCGCGCGCACCCACACGACGTTGTGCTCCCAGTCGTGCCGGTGCCCCGCGCTGCCGCCGCCGAGCGCGGCCTGGTCCTTCTCGAAGTACGAGGCGTAGACGATGGCGCACCAGTCGCCGTCGCACTTCGTCCGGGAGTACACGTTGACGTTGTCGAGGTCGGAGGCGTCCCTGCACTGCCCGTTGACGTCCCCGCCGATCTTCAGCCCGCCGTTGAGCGTGCCGTCAGGGCCGATCGCGGTGCTCGCGTAGCACCCGTCCTTGTCGTAGTCGTAGTCCGGCTCGTACGTCTTCTCCATGGCGCTCGCGTTCTCGGGCAGCGCGCCGGGCGGATCGGCGAGCGCGGTGCCTGCGGCGGCGAGCACGGTGACGGCGCTGAGCGCGCCGAGGGTGGCGAGGCGTCTCGTGAGGTGGGGCACGGAAAACTCCCTTGGGGGTGGAAGCGACGTGTCTGCAAGGGGAGTTACCCACGCCGGGACGTCGCCCGAACCACCGCGCGAGGACGGGGACATGACACCTGTGCGACGTCACGGGGGTACACCTCGGACGCGGACCGCACTCCGGCCGCCGCCTCGAAATATGGGGCGTTCATGGGCCGTCCATGACGCGAAAGGGGTGGATACCGCACCCCCCGCGCCTTACCCTGCACGCGTTCGTATCGGGACGGTCCGGGGGACGGTTCGTTGGCGTCGGATGACGCGGTGCTCGGGTGTACGGGGGAGGTCGTCGTGGCGACCCGGGGGCCCGCGGGGGCCGGGGAAGTGCTCGTGGAGGTGCGTGGCGGGCGGGAGTTGTTCCTCGCCTGGTCCGAGGCGCCGATCGCGCGCGGCACCCGCGTGCTCGTCGTCGGCTCGCGCGGTACGCGACAGATCGACGTGGTGCCCTGGGACGACCCGCTCGACGGGCTCCTCGGCCCGCACACCTGAACCAGTCAACTCGGGGGGAATCACCATATGTTCGGCTACCGCGTACCCGCGCCCGACCAGGCCATGCTCATCTCGGGCGGCAAGCGCGGCCTCGGCGGCGCGCCCTTCCGGGTCGTGACCGGGCACGGCAAGCTCGTGCTGCCCATCATCCGCAAGTCCCGCTTCCTCTCGCTCGCGATGGCCGAGTCCGAGGTGGTCGAGAAGTGCGTGACGCGCCAGGGCATCGCCCTCACCGTGCGCGCGGTCATCGCCTTCAAGGTCGGCAACGACGTCGAGTCGATCGTCAACGCCGGTCAGCGCTTCCTCTCCGACCAGGACCAGATGTCCATCCTCACGGGCCGCATCTTCGCCGGTCATCTGCGCAGCATCATCGGCTCGATGACCGTCGAGGAGATCGTCACCGAGCGCCAGAAGCTCGCCACCGAGGTGCTCGACACCTCGAAGGCGGAGATGGCCTCGATCGGCCTGCACGTCGACTCGCTCCAGATCCAGTCCATCGACGACGGCGACACCGGGTACATCGAGGCGATGTCCGCGCCGCACAAGGCGAACATCCAGCGCGCCGCGCAGATCGCGCAGGCCCAGGCCACGCAGGCGGCCTCCGAGGCGCAGCAGGAGGCGACGCGCAAGCAGGCCGAGTACGCGCGCGAGACGGCGATCGTGCAGGCCAAGTACAACGCGGAGGTCGACCAGGCCCGGGCGGCGGCCGAGCAGGCCGGGCCGCTCGCGCTCGCCCACGCGCAGCAGGAGGTGCTGGCCGCGCAGACGGAACTGGCGCAGCGGCAGGCGAAGTTGCGCGAGGAGCAGCTGGTGGCCGAGGTGGTCAAGCCCGCGCAGGCGGAGGCCGAGCGGATCAGGCTCGTCGCGCAGGCCGAGGCGGAGCGGATGCGCATCCAGGCGGAGGCGGCGGCGTCGAACGACCGCGTCGCCCTGGACCGGATGCTCATCGACCAGCTCCCGATGATCGTCAAGGAGGCGGCGGGCGGCCTCTCCGGCGCCAACGTCAACGTCCTCAACGGCGCCGACGGCCTCGGCGAGATCGCCGCGGGACTGGTGAGCCAGGGCCTGACCATCCTCGACTCGGTCCGCGGCAACCTCACCACCACCGACGACCGCCCCGAGCCGGGCTCCCCCCGCCCGGGCACGGCCATCGACATCAGCTGACGTACTCCGCGGGGGTACCGGCGCCGCGCGCACCCTCGCGTCCCCGGCCCGGCTCCCCCGCACCGGCGGTCCCGGCCGTCCCCGCGCCCCCAGCGGCCCCGTCCCCCCACGTCCCCGCGTACAGCCCCACCAGCACCAGCGCCTGCATCCCCACGATCAGCGCCTGTGTCGCGGGCGTCTTCACGTCGAGCAGCACCATCGACGTGTTCACCGCGAAGTGCACCGCCATCGAGGCGACGATCCCGGCCCGCTCGTACGCGAAGCAGCACAGCATCGCCATCGGGATGTTGCTGAGCGCGAAGAAGAGCCCGCCGGGCGTGAAGAGCCCGAGTTCCTTCTGCACCGTGCCCTCGATGAAGAAGAGCGGCAGGTGCCACACGGCCCACACCACGCCGAGCACGAGCGCGACCGGCACCCGCCCCGCCCGCTCGCGCAGCCTCGGGTACGCGGTCCCGCGCCAGCCGGCCTCCTCCGAGAGCGGCCCGGCGACGACCATGCTGACGAGGAACGCGGCGGGTCCGGCCTCGTCGAGCGCGTCCCGCGCGGAGTCGAGGCTCAGCGCCTCGCCCGCGGCGTGCGCGAGGAGGGCCCCGCCGACGACGGTCGCGGCGCCGAGCAGCAGGAGCAGCGGCGCGCGCCACAGCGTCCCGCGCGCGGTGCGCACCACGTACGCCGGTACGGGCTCGCCGCGCCGCCTGCGCCGCACCCGTACGACGAACGCGGCGATCAGCGGCGCGAAGGCCCCGAGCAGGTACGGGCCCGCGGCGGCCGACTTCATGGCGTCCCCGCCGATGGCGAGGGCGGCGCCCCAGCAGCCCCAGGCGACGAGGAAGGCGAGGACGAAGTAGAGGGGGAGGTCGTGGCGGGGGGCGGGACGGGGGTCGCGGTGGGGGGCGCTGCGAGGTGCGGGTGCGTGTGTTGTGGGCATGCCAAAGGAAACTCTCTGTGCGAGGTGGAAGAAGTCCGGTGGTGCGGAGGTGGTGGCGCGGGGCCCTCTGTCAGTCCGCCGCCGCGGACCGCCCCTTGAGCCGCTGCGCGAGCCACCCGCTCACCAGGGCGATCAGCTCCGCGTCGACGGGCTCGCGCAGCAGTCGGCCGTACGCGCGCAGAGACGGCCTGCCCGGATCGCGGCGCAGCACGTGGGTGAGGTCGGGGACGCGGTGGATGTCGGCGGGGCCCGGCACGAGGCGGCGGATCTCGTCGAGGTCGGCGGGGCTGACCTGCACGTCCTTCGCGCCGGTGACGGCGAGGACGGGGGCGTGGATCGCGGCGAGGTCGTCGCGGCTGTCGTGGGCGAGGTTCTCCCGCATCCAGCGCGCGTTGAGCGGTACGCCGAGGACGCGCGTGACGTCGGTGGTGCCGCTCCGCACGCGCGCGAGGACGCGCCGCCCGGCCACGAAGGCGGGCCGCCGCAGCCCGCGCAGGGGCGCGGGCAGTCCTCGTACGAGCGAACGCGCCTGCCAGCGTAGGGCGGAGTGGCCGTCGCGCGCGTACCCGGCGAGGAGGACGGCGGCCCGGACCTCGCGCGGACGGCGTGCGGCGAGGCTCATCGCGTGCAGAGCGCCTTCGCTGTGGCCGAGCACGGCGAGCGCGTCGGGCCGTACGGCGGGGTGGGCGGAGAGGGCGCGGAGCGCG
>NZ_JAAGLR010000789.1 GCF_010548245.1 Streptomyces sp. SID11385 | reverse complement strand
GGCGTCCGGCGGCGCGGCAGGTGCCGCGACCGGCGCCCTGGACGTCGCGTGCGACGCGGCAGTCGCGGGCGGCGCGACGTACGACGGCGGGACCGGGGACGGCGCGACGTACCGCGACGTCCCGTAGCTCGCGGGTGGCAGACCCCCGAACGCGGCAGGGGCGAGCGGATAACCGAACGCGGCCCAGCCCGGCCCCTCGGGCGACGTGGGTATACCCGGCACCGGCTCCGTCCCCGGTCCCGACGTCGCGTGCTCCCGTACCGGCGACGCGACCCGGGCAGCGGAGACGGCCGGGACAAAGGCCGGCGGCGCGACGTCGGGCGACCTGCTGTCCGGCGCCGGCGCCGGCCAGGAAGCGGGAGCCCGGAAGGAGCCCGCACCGTCACGCACAGCCGAAGCCGACACTCCGTCCCGGCCTTCCCCGTCCCTGTCCCTGTCCCTGTCCCCCGCAACCTCACGCGCCGTCAGAACGTCCGCCACGTCCGGAGCGCGCACCCTGCGCGCTTCCCCGGCCCCCCTGACGCCCTCCGCCGCGCCACCCCCGGCCACCGCCTCGTCACGCCCAGACGCCGCGCCGTCCTCGTAAGCCGCCGCACCGTCCCCGTCGCCCGCCCCACCCTCCGTCCCCGGAGCGACGTCCCCCACCGAGCGCCCCCCGCGCCCCGCTCCTTCACCGCCCGCGCTCTCGCGCCGCGCACCGTCCCCGTCGCCCTGCTCCGCCTCGTCCACCCGTTCCCCTTCCCCATCCACTGCCACACCCCCTGCCCCGGCGTCGCGGCGGAATGCCGGGTCGTCCCGCATCCCGGCCGCCTGTCGCACGGCGCGCCGTCCTACGATGATCCCCGACCGGCGCCGGGACCGGTCCACCACCCCGACCGGGGAAGGACCGCGAGGATCCATGAACGTCTCCAGCGAACTGCACACCTTCATCGCAGGCCTGCCCAAGGCGGAACTGCACGTGCATCACGTCGGCTCCGCCTCGCCGCGCATCGTCGCGGCGCTCGCCGCGCGCCACAGCGACACGCGGGTGCCCACGGCACCCGAGGCGCTCGCGGACTACTTCACCTTCACGGACTTCGCGCACTTCATCGAGGTCTACCTGTCCGTCGTCGACCTCATCCGCACCCCGGAGGATGTCCGGCTGCTGACCTTCGAGGTCGCGCGCGACATGGCGCGCCAGAACATCCGCTACGCGGAGCTGACCGTCACTCCGTACAGCTCGACGCGACGTGGGATCGACGCGCACGCCTTCATGGAGGCCATCGAGGACGCGCGCCACGCCGCGGAGAAGGAGCTGAACGTCGCGCTGCGCTGGTCCTTCGACATCCCCGGCGAAGCCGGGCTCGAAGCGGCCGAGGAGACGGCGCACCTCGCGACGGAGCTGGGTCCCGACGGACTCATCAGCTTCGGCCTCGGCGGTCCCGAGATCGGGGTACCGCGTCCGCAGTTCAAGCCGTACTTCGACCGCGCGCGGGCCGCGGGCCTGCGCTCCGTGCCCCACGCGGGCGAGACCACCGGGCCCGAGACGATCTGGGACGCGCTCAACGAGCTGGGGGCCGAGCGCATCGGCCACGGGACGAGCGCCGTGCGCGACCCCCGGCTGCTCGCCCACCTCGCGGAGCACCGCATCCCGCTGGAGGTGTGCCCGACGTCCAACATCGCGACGCGCGCCGTCGCGGATCTCTCCGAGCACCCGGTCAAGCAGATGGTCGACGCGGGCGTGCTCGTGACCATCAACAGCGACGATCCGCCGATGTTCGGCACCGACCTCAACAACGAGTACGCCGTCGCCGCCTCGCTTCTCGGCCTGGACGAACGCGGCCTGGCGGAGCTGGCGAAGAACGCCGTGGAGGCCTCGTTCCTCGACGTCGGGGGCAAGGCGCGGCTGCATGCCGAGATCGACGCGTACCTCGCCACCTGGCTCGCGCCCTGACGCTGTGATGACATGCCCCCATGCGCACCGTCACCGCCGTGGGCCATCGCGGCGATCCGTACCGTTTCCGTGAGAACACCCTCGCCTCGCTGCGCTCCGCGTTCGCGAGCGGCGCCGACGCCGTCGAGCTGGACGTCCGGCTGACGCGCGACGGGGTGCCCCTCCTGCTGCACGACGCGACGCTCGCGCGCCTGTGGGGGGTCGACGCCCGGCTGGGCGACCTCACCGCCGCGGACGTCGCGCGGCGTACGGCGGGCGGCGTGCCCTCCCTCGCGGAGGCCCTCGACGCGACGTCGGGGCGGCGCGTCATGATCGACCTCCCCTCCGCGACGCCGCGTACCGTACGCGCCGTACTGGGCGTCGTGCGCGACAGCGACGCGACGTCGCGCGTGTACTACTGCGCCGGCGCGGACGCCATGCTCGCCGTCCGCGCGCAGGACCCCGCCGCGGAGATCGCGCTGACGTGGACGACGCTCGCGCCGCCGCGTCCCGCGCTCCTCGACGCGGTCCGGCCGCGCTGGCTCAACTACCGCTTCGGCCTCCTCGACAGCGGCCTCGTCGCGTCGTCGCACCGCGACGGCTACCTCGTGTCCGCCTGGACGCCGGACACGCGACGTTCGCTACGTCGTCTCTTCGCCGCGGGCGTCGACTCCGTGACGAGCAACCGCGTCGGCGTCGCGTGTGCGGAGCGGGACCGCGCGGGCCTCACACGCCCGTCGTCTCGCTCCAGCGACGCGCCAGTTCAGGACGCTCCCGCGCCGTGATGTCGCGTGCGATGGCAAGGCGACGTCGCGTCGCGTCGTCCGGGAAGATGAGCGGGTCCTCGGCGAGCGCGGCGGTCTCCTTGTCCTTCGACGCCGCGAGGACGTCGCGTGCGGCGGGCACGGGGCAGACGTAGTTGACCCACGCGGCGAGGGCCGCGGCGACCTCGGGCTCGTAGTAGTAGTCAATGAGCGCTTCGGCGTTGCGCTTGTGCGCGGCACGGTCGGGGATCATCAGCGACTCGGCCCACAGCTCCGCGCCTTCCTCCGGTACGAGGAAACGAATATCGGGGTTGTCGGCCTGGAGCTGGATCACGTCGCCGGAGTACGCCTGGCAGGCGAGCACGTCGCCCGAGGACAGGTCCTTGATGTAGTCGTTGCCGGTGAAACGACGGATGTGTCCGGCGCGCACGCGCGGTGCGAGCCGCTCGCACATGCGGTGGAAGTCATCGGTCGTCCAGCGCGTGATGTCGACGCCCTCGCCCTGCATCAGGAGCGCGAACGCCTCGTCCATGCCCGACAGGAGCGTGACGCGCCCCTTGAGGTCGTCGTCCCACAGCTCGGACACGTGGTGCAGCGTGCGGCCGAGCTTGCGCGCGTTGTACGCGATTCCCGTGATGCCCGACTGCCACGGCACCGTGCAGCGTCGCCCCGGGTCGAACGCCGGGTCGCGCAACGCGGGGTCGAGGTGACGCGCGACGTTCGGCTGCCGGCCGCGGTCCATCTCCTGCACCCAGCCGAGGCGGACGAAGCGGGCGCACATCCAGTCGCTGATGACGATGAGGTCCCGGCCGGTGGGCTGATGGCTCATCAGCGAGGGACTGACCTTGCCGAAGAACTCGTCGTTGTCGTTGATCTCCTCGGTGTAGTGCACACGGATGCCGGTACGTCGCGTGAAGGCGTCGAGCGTGGGCCGGTGACGCCCGCTGTCGTCGGTGTCGATGTAGAGCGGCCAGTTGGCGAAGTCGACTACGTGCTCGCGCGCGGACCGGTCCGCGGCCGCACGGTCCGCCGGCGCGACGTAGGCCGCGGGAACGCCGCACGCGCCGAGCCCCAG